>NZ_JBANEL010000010.1:0-183924 GCF_040187735.1 Comamonas sp. w2-DMI
ATCCGCAGACATTCGTCTGCGGATGGCCTGTCTCCGATAGAGTTCGAGAGGCGCAATTCCGAGAGGCTTGCTGCTATCTAGGAAACCCTGGTCGATTCAGGGTGCAAATTGAGTGACGGTCATTCCTGGTCGCCGGACCATGAGCAGCGTAAGTTCATAAGGGACTATGGCAACAAGGTCTTGAATGGCGAGGGTGCGCTTTTTGTTGGTGCTGGTGTATCTCGCGCGGCAGGCTTTGTTGACTGGCGTGGTTTACTCACAGAAGTCGCCAATGATCTTGAACTGGACATTGACCAGGAGCATGACCTCCTGGCGCTGGCACAGTTTCACGTGAATGACAAAGGTGGCAGGGGCAACTTGGATGACCGGCTCATCGAAGCCTTCACGAAGGATGCGGTGCTAACGCCGGTCCACGAGATTTTGGCGCGCTTGCCCATTGATACGGTCTGGACTACCAACTACGAGCAGTTGCTGGAGCAGGCCTATGAAGCAGCCGGAAGGCGCGTCGAAGTCAAGCTGTCCATCCAGAACTTGGCGCAGGCGCGCAAAGGCCGCGACGTCACGATCTACAAGATGCATGGTTGTGTGACGCAACCGCACGACGCGGTGCTGACCAAGCAAGACTATGAGCTTTACGATTTGACGCGCCGGCTCTTCACGGACAGCCTGAAAGGTGATTTCATCGAGAAGACTTTGCTCTTTATTGGCTTTAGCTTCTCTGACCCCAACGTTGAACGAATCTTGTCAAAGGTTCGGGAGCAGCTTGGGCAGAATTGCAGGCCGCACTTCTGGATCACGCGTCGGACGCCAACCGTGTGTCCAGAAGGGCGTCGCTCAGCAGAGAGGCTCGCTTATGAGCGCCGCAGGGCCGATCTGCATAGCGCTGACCTGAAGCGCTATGGCATCCAGACGGTCTGGATGGATGAATACGAGCATATCCCCGATCTGCTGCGGGCACTGGAGGCCTATGTCATGCGACGTGGCGTCTTTGTATCCGGTGCAGCCGCCGATGTCGCTCCATTGGGTGAGATGCGATTGAATGAACTTAGTCGAGCCCTTGGCCGAGAGCTCATCGTCAATGATTTCAATCTAGTCTCCGGCTTTGGCGTCGGGATTGCCGAGCAAACAATCATCGGTGCTTACAGAGGAGTATACGAGTCGACGCAGTCTCAGCCAACGGATCGCGTCTTGATCCGCCCGTTCCCTGGTCAAGCGCCAGAACGTGTGAGGGCCGCAGCATTCAGGGCACATCGGGTCGACATGATCTGCCGAGTTGGTGCGCTGGTTGTCTTGGCTGGGAACAAAGCAGGCGATAACGGGGAGACCCTGCCATCTCCTGGGGTCAAAGAAGAAGTCACTATCGCTTTGGAGCTCGGCAAACCGGTGATCCCGATTGGCGTGTCTGGGCATGTGGCTCGTGAAGTGTGGAAAGCCGCCGTCCAGAACCCTGCAAAGTATTTGCCAGGATTGAATGCCAACAACGAACTTCAGACGCTGGGAGACGATAGTGCAACAACAGCCCAGTTGCTGAATGCTGTGCTGTCGTTGCTGAAACAGGCAGAGGCAATTGCGTCCGGGCGCGGGCGTTGAATCAACGCCAAGAAAGATAGACCAGGAGAGCACATGTTCCCTGGTAATTTCCTGCAAACCTAACCCACCGAGGTTTAGTGGGTGACTTCCGGATGAAAATCAATAGTCGCGAACTGGCAATTCAATCTTTGTCCCTAGCACGTGACTGGGATGAGGGGATAGTTGGCAGCCAGGGTGTGGGATTCCTTCGTTGATTTCACCAAAACGAAACGCCCGGCATGGGCGGGCGTTTCGTTAAGCGCGATTTGCAAATACTGAGAATATTTGCAAGATCAATGAGAACCTACAAGACTCAAACGTCGATATTCCCCGCCCGCAGCGCATTGGTCTCGATGAAGTCGCGGCGCGGCTCGACCTCGTCGCCCATGAGCATGGTGAACACGCGGTCGGCCTCGATGGCGTCGTTGATCTTGACCTGCAGCAGGCTGCGAACATTGGGGTCCATGGTGGTTTCCCACAGCTGCTCGGGGTTCATTTCGCCCAGGCCCTTGTAGCGCTGGCGCGCCGTGGTGCGTTCGGCTTCGGAGATCAGCCAGGCCATGGCCTGGCGGAAGTCGCCCACCTTCTCGGACTTGGCCTTTTCGCCTTCGCCGCGCGTGGCCCTGGCGCCTTCGGAGAGCAGGCCGTTGAAGTGCTGCGCCTCCGCGGACAGGGCCGCGTAGTCATGGCTGCGCACGAACTCCTGCGTGAGGATGGAGCTCTTGATGTTGCCGTGGTGGTGGCGGCTGATGCGCAGGATGGGGTGCTCGCTGTGCGGGTCGATCTCGGCCGTCACGTCGGCGGGCACGCCGGTGGTGGTGAGTTCGCGCAGCTTGGCTTCCAGGATGGGGGCGCATTCCTGGGCTTCCTCGATGGTGTCGAGCCTGATCTGCACGCCGTCGGCGATGGCGCGCAGGGCTTCGGCGTCCATGAAGTTGGACAGGCGCTCAATGACCATTTCGGCGGCCAGGTGCATGTCCGCCAGCCTGGCCAGTTCCTCGCCCTCGATGGTGCGCGGGTTGGCGCCGCCGGTGCTCACGCTGGCGTTGTTCAGCGCGATCTTGAGCAGGTAGTGGTTGAGGGCCGGGCCGTCCTTGAGGTACAGCTCTTCCTTGCCGTTCTTGACCTTGTACAGCGGCGGCTGGGCGATGTAGATGTGGCCGCGCTCGACCAGGTCGGGCATCTGGCGGTAGAAGAAGGTCAGCAGCAGGGTGCGGATGTGGGCGCCGTCCACGTCCGCGTCGGTCATGATGATGATGCGGTGGTAGCGCAGCTTGTCGGGGTTGTAGTCGTCGCTGCTGCTCTTGCCCGATTCCTCGCTGGCCTTGCCGATGCCGGTGCCCAGGGCGGTGATCAGGGTGATGATTTCCTGGCTGGACAGCAGCTTCTCGTAGCGGGCCTTTTCCACGTTCAGGATCTTGCCGCGCAGCGGCAGGATGGCCTGGAACTTGCGGTCGCGGCCCTGCTTGGCGGAGCCGCCGGCGGAGTCGCCCTCGACGATGTAGATTTCGCACAGCGCCGGGTCTTTTTCCTGGCAGTCGGCCAGCTTGCCGGGCAGGCCCATGCCGTCGAGCACGCCCTTGCGGCGCGTCATTTCGCGGGCCTTGCGCGCGGCTTCGCGGGCGCGCGCGGCCTCGATGATCTTGCCGCACAGGGTCTTGGCGTCGTTGGGGTTCTCTTCGAGGAAGTCGGTCAGGCTCTTGGCCACGATGTCTTCCACGGGGGCGCGCACTTCGGAGCTGACCAGCTTGTCCTTGGTCTGGCTGGAGAACTTGGGCTCGGGCACCTTGACGGATAGCACGGCGCACAGGCCTTCGCGCATGTCGTCGCCCGAGACTTCGACCTTGGCCTTCTTGGCCAGTTCGTTTTGCTCGATGTACTTGCCGATCACGCGCGTCATGGCGGCGCGCAGGCCGGTCAGGTGGGTGCCGCCGTCACGCTGGGGGATGTTATTGGTGAAGCACAGCACCTGCTCGGCATAGCTGTCGTTCCACTGCATGGCCACTTCGACGCCGATCTCGGTGCCGGGAATGCCGCCGTAGGTTTCCGCGGGGCGCGAGCCGATGGCGTGGAAGGTCGTGGGGTGCAGCACCTTCTTCGTGCCGTTGATGAACTGCACGAAGCCCTTGACGCCGCCGGCGCCCGAGAAGTCGTCTTCCTTGCCGTCGCGCTCGTCCTTGAGCCGGATGCGCACGCCATTGTTCAGGAAGGACAGTTCGCGCAGGCGTTTGGCCAGCACTTCGTAGCGGAACTCGAAGTTTTCCTTGAAGATGTCCTGGTCGGGCAGGAAGTGCACCTTGGTGCCGCGCTTGTCGCTTTCGCCGACCACGCGCATGGGCGAGACTTCGACGCCGTCCACCACCTCGATCAGGCGGTTCTGCACATGGCCGCGCGAGAAGTCGATCTCGTGGCGCAGGCCGTCGCGGCTGACGGTGAGCTTGAGCCAGACGGACAGCGCGTTCACGCAGGACACGCCCACGCCGTGCAGGCCGCCCGAGACCTTGTAGCTGTTCTGGTTGAACTTGCCGCCCGCGTGCAGTTCGGTCAGCGCGATTTCGGCGGCCGAGCGCTTGGGCTCGTGCTTGTCGTCCATCTTCACGCCGGTGGGAATGCCGCGGCCGTTGTCGATGACGGACAGCGAGCCGTCGGCGTGGATGGTGACCAGGATGTCGTCGCAATAGCCGGCCAGGGCCTCGTCGATCGAGTTGTCCACGACTTCGAAGACCAGGTGGTGCAGACCGGTGCCGTCGGAGGTGTCGCCGATGTACATGCCGGGGCGCTTGCGCACGGCCTCCAGCCCCTCGAGGATCTGGATCGCGCCTTCGCCATAGCCGTGCTCATCCCCTGCGGGAGCGGTGATCTGGGTATCTGGCTGGTTTTCTGCCGTCATGAATATGCCTTGGTGCTGCAATAACAGGAGCTGGTGGCGCCTGCCATGCATAACTTTCAAATGAAAACCTGCCTGAAAACATTACTGGACGAGCGCAAGCAGCTCATGTTTTTCAGGCAGTAGAAGTCCGTCGTGCGGTTGCCCGTGCGGTGCGATGCGGTCAGATGCGCATGGGCATGACGACGTACTTGAAGCTGTCGTTCTCGGGGATGGTGATCAGCGCCGAGCTGTTGCCGTCCTGCAGGTCGATCTTGACCATGTCCTGGCTCATGTTGGAGAGCACGTCGATCAGGTAGGTCACGTTGAAGCCGATCTCGATGGTGTCGCCGCCGTAGTCGATGTCGAGCTCGTCCATGGCCTCTTCCTGCTCGGCATTGTTGGACGCCACGCGCAGCGTGCCGGGCTCCACCGTCAGGCGCACGCCCTTGAATTTGTCGCTGGTCATGATGGCCGTGCGCTGCAGGCTGGCCAGCAGCGGGGCGCGACCCAGGGTCACGCTGTTGGTGTGGTTGCGCGGGATGACGCGGTTGTAGTCGGGGAACTTGCCCTCGACCAGCTTGGTCACGAACTCCATGCCGCCGAAGGTGAACTTGGCCTGGTTGTTCGCGAACTGCATCTCGATCACGGGCTGGTTGTCGCCGCTGGCATCCGACAGCAGGCGCTGCAGCTCCAGCACGGTCTTGCGCGGCAGGATCACTTCCTGCTTGGGCACTTCCACGTCCAGCGTGGCGCTGGCCCAGGCCAGGCGGTGGCCGTCGGTGGCCACCAGCGACAGCTGCTTGCCCTCGGCCACGAACAGGATGCCGTTGAGGTAGTAGCGGATGTCCTGCACGGCCATGGCGAACGAGACCTGGCCCAGCAGGTCCTTGAGCACCTTCTGGGGCACGCTGAACGCGGGGCCGAAGGCGGCCGATTCCTGCACCAGCGGGAAGTCCTCGGCCGGCAGGGTCTGCAGCGTGAAGCGGCTCTTGCCGCCCTTCAGGACCATCTTGGACTGCTGGGTCTCCAGGCTCACGGTCTGGTCGCCGGGCATGGTCTTGAGGATGTCGATCAGCTTGCGCGCGCCCACGGTGGTGGTGAAGTCGCCGGTGTCGCCGCCGAGTTCGGCCGTGGTGCGGATCTGGATTTCCAGGTCGCTGGTCGTCAGCTGCATGGCGTTGCCGGTCTTCTTGATCAGCACGTTCGCCAGAATGGGCAGGGTGTGGCGGCGCTCGACAATGCCGGACACCGATTGCAGGACCGCTAGAACTTTGTCTTGTGTGGCTTTCAGGACGATCATGTCAACCTCAGTTATTTAAGTGCGCATTTGCTTTGCCGCGGCGGCATCCGCCGGATGGGGCGGACGCTCCCTCATGCCGCGTGAATCCTCCATTTTGCCGTGCGCGGGCGGTATTCATGGAGGAGTTTTCGCCACCGGGCCGCACCAAGGGGAAAAGCGCTTTCCTGGGCAGCCCGGGAGCCATTTCCATCATCCCTTGAGCGTCTGCTCCAGCACGTGCAGCTGCTGGTTCAGCTCGGTCAGCTGCTGGCGCTCGCCCGCGATCTTGCGCACCGCGTGCAGCACCGTGGTGTGGTCGCGGCCGCCGAACAGCTCGCCGATCTCTGGCAGGCTCTTTTGCGTCAGTTCCTTGGCCAGGTACATGGCAATCTGGCGCGGCCGGGCAATGCTGGCCGGGCGCTTCTTGCTGTACATGTCGGCGACCTTGATCTTGTAGTAGTCGGCCACCGTCTTCTGGATGTTTTCCACAGAAATCTGGCGATTCTGGATACTGAGCAGATCGCGCAGCGCCTCGCGGGCCAGCTGGATGGAAACTTCCTTCTGGTTGAAGCGCGAGTAGGCCAGGATTTTGCGCAGCGCGCCTTCGAGCTCGCGCACGTTGGAACGCACGTTCTTCGCCACGAAAAAGGCCACTTCTTCCGGCATTTCCGCGTTTTCCGCACGCGCCTTGTTGATCAGGATGGCCACGCGCATCTCGAGTTCTGGCGGCTCGATGGCGACTGTCAGGCCCGAATCGAAGCGGGATACCAGACGTTCGTGAATGTTTGCCAGGCCCTTGGGATAGGTGTCCGAGGTCATCACGATATGGCTCTTCTTGGCCAACAGGGCCTCGAAGGCGTTGAAGAACTCTTCCTGCGTGCGGTCCTTGTTGGCGAAGAACTGCACGTCGTCGATCAGCAGCAGGTCCAGCGAGTGATAGCGCTCCTTGAACTCGTCGAAGGTGCGGCGCTGGTAGGCCTTGACCACATCCGAGACGAACTGCTCGGCATGGATGTAGAGAACCTTGGCGTCCGGCTTGTCGGCCAGCAGCTTGTTGCCCACGGCATGCACCAGGTGGGTCTTGCCCAGGCCCACGCCGCCGTAGATGAACAGCGGGTTGTACAGGTGGCCTGGCGAGCCCGCCACGTGCATGGCGGCCGAGCGCGCCATGCGGTTGGCCGTACCCTCGACCAGCGTCTCGAAGGTGAGGGCGGGGTTCAGGCGGGTGCGGAAGACCGGCGTGGCTGTTTCCTCGGGGCTGACCGTGGGCACGGCGACGGCCACGGTCTCGGGTGGCGCGTTGCGCTCGCCCGATGGCGGGCGTACATACGTGCGGACAACGCTTTCGCGGTGAGCGAGCGCCAACTCCAGCGTCACGGGCTGGCCGTACAGGGACTCCAGCATGGCCGAGATGCGGCCCGCATATTGCGCGCGGATCCAGTCGAGTTTGAAGCGGTTGGCCACATACACCGTGACCTTGGAGAAGTCTTCGGCCACTTGTGCCGTCAGCGGCTTGATCCAGGTGTTGAATTGCTGCTCCGGCAGCTCCTGACCCAGTTGCTCAACGCAGACTTGCCACAGGGCCTGGCCTGCGTCGTTGGTAGGTTCCTCTGTCATTGTCAAAAGTCTAGTTGTGGATAGGAGGAACAGTTACGGGGCTGCCATTGTAGCTTTTGCGGAAGTTATCCACAAAATATCAGGATGCTGTCCCCCGGTGCGGTGCGGGATAGGCTGCACATCCTAATGGATCGGAGGCGGCCTGTTTGTAAAGAAACCGCGACACATGCACAGGGCTTGACGCGGGCGCGCAGCCGTTCTTAGCAAGTTCTGGGGGCATTGCATCAAAGGCCCAACACTGTGATAATCGCGGGTTTCCCTGAATGTGTTCAGGGTGATATGGGTCGGGCGCCTGTTTGGGCACGTGCAAATCGTGCCCTGGACGCGCCGGGCCGAAATAGACAGGGCTTGCGCCAACCGGATGCTTTTGCGCCGGCCGTACCTTCGGGGTATGGCGGCCAAGGCATCGACAGTGTCGTCGCAGGCCGTGCAAATACTGAACCTTCTCAAGGAACCAACATGAAACGTACTTACCAGCCCTCCAAGACCCGCCGCGCCCGTACCCACGGTTTCCTGGTGCGCATGAAGACCAAGGGTGGCCGCGCCGTGATCAACGCTCGCCGCGCCAAGGGTCGCAAGCGCCTGGCCGTCTAAGGCCGGATTTGCTCGGCGGTCTGCTCCTTCGCTGTGTTGACGGCCCCTGCACAGGGGTATCGGTATGCAACGGCTGAAAACGCGTCCGCAATTCCAGGCGACCCTGTCGGCGGGCACGATTGCCCGCACGCCGCATTTCGCGCTGCACCGCATGGTGCTGCTGCCCGATGCCGGCGACATGGCCGCCCACCCCATGACAGGGCCCGGATCGCAGGATCCGCAGGCCCTGTTTGGCATTGGCGCGGTGCGCCGGCAGGCCTGGCTGGGCGCCATGGTGCCCAAGCGCTGGGCACGCCGCTCGGTCACGCGCCACACGATCAAGCGCCAGATCCAGGCCGTGGCCAGCGAGCACGAGGCCGCGCTGCAATGCGCCGCGCATGTGGTGCGGCTGCGCGCGGGCTTCGATCGCAAGCAATTTGTCAGCGCCACTTCGGACGTGCTCAAGGCGGCCGTGCGCAGCGAGCTGCAGCAGCTGTTCTCCGCCGCCGTGCGCCGCATCGCGCGCGCGAATGCTGAAAGCGCGCAAGCTGAAAGCGCGCAAGCTGAAAGCGCGCAAGCCGCCGACGCCCTTGCAGGCGCGCCAGAAAATATTCAAGAACCGGCCCCAAGCCTTGAGCAGAAAGCACGAGATGCTTGCAAACTGGTAGCGCCTGGGGAGGGCGCAGCGCCATGATGCAGCGTCTGCTCATGGCCCTGGTGCGCGGCTACCGCCTGCTGCTCAGTCCCTGGCTGGGCTCGGCTTGCCGGTTCGAGCCGACCTGCTCGGCCTATTCCCTTCAAGCGCTGGAGCAACACGGCGCTGCGGTAGGCTCTTATCTGACGGTGCGCCGGCTGGCGCGCTGCCATCCGTGGTGCGACGGAGGGCATGACCCTGTGCCCCGGCAAAAGCCCAAGCTGTTCTCCTTCCTGGATGCAGGCCTGGACTCTGGCGCCACCACCCCATCTTCCTCACCTAAGAAGTCTTCATGAACGATATTCGCCGCACCATACTGTGGGTGATATTTGGCTTTTCCATGGTTTTGCTCTGGGACAAGTGGCAAATCCATAACGGCAACAAGCCCACCTTCTTCCCCGCGCCCCAGACGGCCAGCGCGCCCGCGGCCGGCAATGCTGCCAAGCCTGCGGATGCCAGCGTGCCCCAGGCGGCTGCGGCGTCGGCCGGCGACGTGCCGGGCAGCGCGCCCGCCGCGGCGGCCCCTGCCGCAGGTCCCGCCACGCCCCGCCAGGATGTGACCGTTGCCAGCGACGTGATGCGCCTGACCTTCGACAGCGAAGGCGGTACGCTGAAGGCTTCCGAACTGCTCAAGTACGACGACACCACCGACAAGAGCAAGCGCATGGAGCTGTTCGAGGAGAACGCCAGGCGCGTCTACGTGGGCCAGACCGGCCTGATCGGCGGCAACTTCCCCACGCACAAGACACCCATGACCGTGGTGCCCGGCGAGCGCGAGCTCAAGGACGGCCAGGATTCGGTGCAGGTGCGCTTCGAGTCCGCCGACCTGGGCGGCGTGAAGCTGGTCAAGACCTATACCCTGAAGCGCGGCTCCTACGTCATCGACGTGCAGCACGACGTGGTCAACACCGGCACTGCGCCCGTGAGCCCTCAGCTGTACCTGCAGCTGGTGCGCGACGGCAACAAGCCCGAGCATGAGTCCAGCTTCTACTCGACCTTCACGGGCCCGGCCGTCTACACCGAAGCCAAGAAGTACCACAAGGTGGAGTTCAAGGACATCGCCAGCGGCAAGGCCGAGGTCGACAAGTCCTCCACCAACGGCTATGTGGCCATGGTGCAGCACTACTTCGCCAGCGCCTGGCTGCTGGCCGACGGCACGCAGCGCGACAACTTCGTGCGCAAGGTGGGCGACAACCTGTACGCCGTGGGCATGATCACGCCTGTGGGCACGCTGGCGCCCGGCCAGACCAAGACCATCGGCGCGCGCCTGTTCAGCGGCCCGCAGATCGAGCCCATGCTGGAGTCGCTGTCGCCCGGCCTGGAGCTGGTCAAGGACTATGGCTGGCTGACCATCCTGGCCAAGCCGCTGTACTGGCTGCTGTCGGAGCTGCACAAGTTCATCGGCAACTGGGGCTGGTCCATCGTGGCCCTGGTGCTGCTGCTCAAGATCGCCTTCTACTGGCTCAACGCCAAGGCCTACGCGTCCATGGCCAAGATGAAGGCCATCAACCCGCGCATCCAGGAAATGCGCGAGCGCCTGAAGGACAAGCCCCAGCAGATGCAGCAGGAGATGATGCGCATCTACCGCGAGGAGAAGGTCAACCCCATGGGCGGCTGCCTGCCCATAGTGATCCAGATCCCGGTCTTCATGGCCCTGTACTGGGTGCTGCAGTCCAGCGTGGAAATCCGCAATGCGCCGTGGATCGGCTGGATCCACGACCTGTCCTCGCCCGATCCCTTCTTCATCCTGCCGCTGCTGATGACGCTGTCCTCGCTGCTGCAGACGGCCCTGAACCCCGCTCCGCCGGATCCGATGCAGGCCAAGATGATGTGGATCATGCCGCTGATGTTCAGCGTGATGTTCTTCTTCTTCCCGGCCGGCCTGGTGCTGTACTGGCTGACGAACAACATCCTGTCCATCGCCCAGCAGTGGATCATCAACAAGCGCATGGGCGTGCCGCCGCAGTTCAACCTGCCCAAGTTCGGCAAGGCTGCCGAAGGCAAGTAAACCCGCCGGCCGAAACGCGAAGCCGCCACCTGCGAAGGTGGCGGCTTTTTTCATGGGTGCCTTGAAAAAAGAGAGCAGCCGGCGCAGGGAAGTCATTTGTTTAATGGGTTTTTTTGGTCGGAAAGCCAATGGTGGCGTGCGCAGTCAGCTTTGGTTTGCATAGCGCCAGGCCGGCGCCGATATGCCCTACAGGCGCCCGGCGCCGGCATGCGGGCTATCATCGCGGCCAATACCGCACCCGCACTCCCGATCCGCGGCCGCACCTCCTGGGGCGGCCTGCCAGCCCCGAAAGAACGCCCCGCCATGCTGCCCCGCCACAACGATCCGATCGCCGCCATCGCCACCGCGCCCGGGCGCGGCGCCGTGGGCATCGTGCGGGTCTCGGGCAAGGGCATTGCGTCGCTGGTGCGCGCGCTGTGCGGCAAGGACCTGAAGCCGCGCGAGGCGACGTACCTGCCGTTCCGGGATGCCCGGGGCACGCCCATCGACCATGGCCTGGCCCTCTACTTTCCCGGTCCGCACAGCTATACGGGCGAGGACGTGCTGGAGCTGCAGGCGCATGGCGGCCCCGTGGTGCTGCAGCTGCTGCTGGCGCGCTGCCTGGAGGCCGCGCAGGCGCCGGATGAGTCTGCGGGGGCCGCAGGCCGTGCCATCCTGCCCGGCCTGCGCCTGGCCCAGCCCGGCGAGTTCACCGAGCGCGCCTTCCTCAACGACAAGATCGACCTGGCCCAGGCCGAGGCCATTGCCGACCTGATCGACGCCAGCACCGAGGCCGCGGCGCGCAGCGCCAGCCGTTCGCTGTCGGGCGCTTTCTCGCAGGAAATCGGCGTGCTGCGCGAGGCGCTGGTGCATTTGCGCATGCTGGTGGAAGCCACGCTGGACTTTCCCGAGGAGGAAATCGACTTTCTGCAGAAGGCCGATGCCTTCGGCCAGCTCGAGCGGCTGCGCGACCAGGTGTCGGCCGTGCTGGCCCGCGCCCACCAGGGCGCATTGCTGCGCGAGGGCATCAAGGTGGTGATCGCGGGCCAGCCCAATGCGGGCAAGAGCTCGCTGCTCAACGCGCTGGCCGGGGCCGAGCTGGCCATCGTCACGCCGATCGCCGGGACCACGCGCGACAAGGTGCAGCAGACCATACAGATCGAGGGCGTGCCCCTGCATGTGATCGACACCGCGGGCCTGCGCGACAGCGACGACGAGGTCGAGCGCATCGGCATCGCGCGCGCCTGGGACGAGATCGCCGGCGCCGATGCCGTGCTGTTCCTGCACGATCTCACGCGCATGGACCAGGCCGACTACCTGGCCGCCGATGCCGACATCGCCCAGACCCTGAAGCGCAAGCTGCCGCCCCAGGTGCCGGTGATCACGGTCTGGAACAAGACCGACATGGCGGCAGACGGCCTGCTGCGGCGCTGCATGTCGGCCCAGGAGGGCGATGCGCGGCAGCTGGCGCTGTCGGCCCGCACGGGCGAAGGCCTGGACGCGTTGCGCCGCAGCCTGCTGGAAGTGGCCGGCTGGCAATCCGCGCCCGAAGGCCTGTACCTGGCCCGCGCCCGCCACGTGGAGGCGCTGCAGGCCGTGGCCGCCCATCTGGAAATGGCCGACGAGCAGCTGGCCGCCCATGCCGCGCACCTGGACCTGCTGGCCGAGGAGCTGCGCCTGGCCCAGGTGGCGCTCAACTCCATCACCGGCGAATTCAGCTCGGACGATTTGCTGGGCGTGATCTTCAGCTCGTTCTGCATCGGCAAGTAGTTGCTCTGGTTGCAGTAGCTTCTGACGCCTGCCATGCCAGGATTTCAGGTGGCTTTCTGTCTGAAATGCAGGATCGGCCTGCGCTGGCAGCTCCTTATTCAGGAGTCTTCTCCGTCGCCTGCGCAGGCAGTGGCGGCATGCCCGCGCGGATGGCGCGCGAGAAGGCAATGCCTGCGGCCCGGTCGTCGGCCTGCGGCGGCGCCACCCAGGCCCCGGCCCGGGCCGTGATGTCGCCGGCGGCGCGCAGCTGCTCCAGCGTATGGCCCGGCGTGAGCACGCCCAGGTCGCGCAGGTATTCGGGCAGGTAGCCCGAGGCCAGCAGGCGCCAGTCCAGCGGCAGCCGGGCACCCACGCGCCGCGCCAGCTGCCAGACGATGGTGGTGCAATTGGCGGTGAGCGTGTTGTAAAAGCGCGGCTGCCCGCGCAGCGCCTCGGCCTCGCGCGCATAGGCCACGAACAGCTCGCGCATCACCTCCCGGGGCATGGCCACGCGGTACAGATGCACCTGCTCGCCGCGCACATTGGTGCGCACGGCCAGGATGTCGCGCTCGTCGGCCGCGACCAGCGCCAGCTCGTAGCGGCGGAAGAACCCGGCCAGCGCATTGAACTTTTCGCCGCGCCGCTTGCGGATCTCGATGGAGAACACCAGCTGCTCGCCGTCGTCGAAGCCGAAGCTCACCAGCGTGTGCGCGATGGCCGGGCCCATCCAGTACGAGGCGGCCACGTCCACGCTGGCCAGGCGCGCCAGGTCGTAGCTGCGCCGCTCCCAGCGCGGGTCGTAGTCCGCCTCGCTGCGCCAGTGGAAGTTGCGCACCCGCTCCAGCGCCAGGCGCTGGCGGCCGCGGCTCCACGGGCCCAGCGGCTGCATGTGCAGCGGCCGCGCCACATCGTCGGCCCAGTCGCGCGCATTGCTGGGCCGCAGGCCGGACCACCAGCACAGCATGGCCGCCAGGCTGGCCAGCCACAGGCCCCAGGCCGTGGCCATGCGCTGCGGGCTCCAGCCCCACAGCACGCAGCCGCCCAGCCATGCCAGCCACAGCGCCGCCAGCGCCGTGCGCCGTCCGGCGCGCGCCGGTCCCTGGAACCAGACCAGGCCGGCGCCCCAGAGCGCCAGCACAACAGTGGCAAACAGCAGCAAAAGGCTCATGGAAAGGCGCATGGCAAGGCCCTGGCGGGCGGTCGAGGCAGGCGGGAGGACGGGCGGCGGGCGGCCCTGTCTGGCACCGTGCCCGTGGCCCGACTCTGAGCGTAACGGCCGCCCGATGCAAGCCGGGGCGCACAAATGCGGCCCGCGGGATTGGCGCGGGCGCCGCTCTCGCTTAGCATGCGCCTGCTATGGCGCCAATGCGATGCAATTGGCGGATCCGTTTGTTTCGAGAACCAGATTCCCATGTCCACTTCAACCCCAGCTGATTTGTCGGCACTGGTGCAGGCAATGACTTCGACGGTGGCGCCCGACGGCGCGCAGAACCTGCCCAGCGCGGCCCAGTGGGAGTTGCTGGCGCCGTATCTGGTTCCGGTCCATCTGGCCGCCAGCGAGGTGCTGTTTGCCGAAGGCGCGCTGGACCGCAACCTCTACTTGGTCGAATCCGGCTCGCTGAGCGTGCACTACCAGGACGCCAAGGAGCGCATCCGGCTGGCGCTGGTGGGGCCGGGCTCGCTGGTCGGCGAGGGCGCGTTCTTCGCCCACCGCCCGCGCCGCTCCACGGTGCAGGCCGCGGCGCCGAGCCGCCTGTGGTGCCTGACGGCGCTGCGCTTTTCCGAACTCTCCAACCGCCAGCCCGCCGTGGCGCTGGCCCTGGTCACCATGGCCGGCCAGGTGCTGGCCCGCCGCGCCGCCGACAGCCGCCGCCGCGTGGCAAGCACCTGAGCTGCGCGGCAGTGCGGCGCGCCGTGAAGGCCCCGCACTCGCCGGCCGGGCGCCGAATTCAGGGCAGAATGTGTGCGCTTGTAAAAATTCTTCGTAGGAAGAGCGCGTTTATGTCCTTGCTCCAATGGTTTTCTCGCAAGCCCCGTCGGGAACGCGGGCCGGAGACCCATGCGGCCGCCCGCAAGCCGCGCAGCGAAGCGGAACTCCAGGCCGAGGCGCCGCCGCAGCGGCGCAGCGAGCGCTCCATGCGCCGCGAGCAGCTCTACGGCGTGGTGCGCGATGCCATGGTGCGCGTGGGCATTCTGTCGGCGGGCTACAAGTTCAAGGTGCTGGCGCTGGATGCGGCGGGCCAGCGCTTCGTCATCATGGTGGACCTGGCGCCGGCCTATGCGGTCGAGAGCACCCGCCTCAAGGACATCGAAGGCCTGATCGCCGAACTCGCCAGGGCACGGCTGCAGGTGGCCGTTTCCGCCGTCTACTGGCGCGTGGGCGACCAGCTGCGCCCCGCGGGCCAGACCGAGCCGGCCAGCTCTCGCATGGCGCCGCTGCAGCAGCGCGAACCGCAAAGGATTTCTTCTCAGGCACATCCCGCGGGCGCGCGGCCGTTCGAGCCCATCGACGCCCAGGAAATGGATGCCTTCCGGCAGGCCATTGCAGCGGCGGCCCAGGATCGCCGCGAAACGCCGGCCCCGTCCCCTGCTGCCGCCCAGGCCGCACGGACGCGGCCCCTGCTCGGGCCGGGTGCCGACGAGAACACCGACTTTGCCAGCTCGGATCTGGGCCTGCTGGGCGTGACCCAGTACGGCGAGCTGCGCTGAAACGGCCGCCTGCGGCCAGCGCAGGTCCGCGCACGGGTTGCTAGTGGCCGGCGAAGTCCACCAGCGTGAACAGGGGCAGGCCGCTTTCGCGCAGCAGCCGGGAGCCGCCGAGTTCCGGCAGATCCACGATGGCCGCGCCCTCCACCACGGTGGCGCCCAGTTTTTCCAGCAGTTTCTTGCCGGCCATCATGGTGCCGCCGGTGGCGATCAGGTCGTCGATCAGCAGCACGCGGTCGCCGGGCTTGACGGCATCGGTGTGCAGCTCCACGGTGGCGCTGCCGTATTCGAGCTCGTAGGTCTCCTCGACCGTGGTGAATGGCAGCTTGCCCTTCTTGCGGATGGGTACGAAGCCCACGTTGAGCTCGTGCGCCACCACGGCGCCCAGGATGAAACCGCGCGCGTCCAGGCCGGCCACCACGTCGGGGCGCAGGCGCGGCTCCATGTAACGGTGGACAAAGGCATCGCTCATCACGCGAAAGACCTTGGGATCCTGCAGCAGCGGGGTGATGTCGCGGAACTGCACACCGGGCGCGGGCCAGTCGGGCACGGTGCGGATATGGTCGCGCAGGTATTCATTCACGCTGATAGAGGTATGCATGGTGCGGTCGGGTTCGGTCGGTGGGGAGGAAGGCCAGTGTAGTGGTTCGAGGCCAGGGCCTGGCGTAGCGCACATGGGCCGCGAGGGTTATGCGAGCAGGCCCCGGGCTGGGGTCAATGCGGTGTCCGCAGCAGGGTCGGGCCGGGCGGCTGGCTAAAATCCGGGAATGAATTCTGATGCCGCTATTTCGTGTCCGCCGGACGTGCTGGACGGGTCGCGCGCCCTGCGCCTGGCGTGTGAAACCCTGGACATCGAGGCCGATGCCCTGAGGGCGATGTCGCAGCGGCTCGATGGCGCATTCTCCGCGGTCGTGCAGCGCATTTTGCAACTGTCGGGCCGCGTGGTGGTCATGGGCATGGGCAAAAGCGGCCATGTGGGCCGCAAGGTGGCGGCCACGCTGGCCTCGACCGGGACGCCGGCCTTCTTCGTGCACCCCGCGGAGGCCAGCCATGGCGACCTGGGCATGGTGACCGCGGGCGATCTGGTGCTGGCGCTGTCCAACAGCGGCGAGACCGACGAACTCACGGGCGTTCTGCCGGCCATCAAGCGCCAGGGCATACCGCTGGTGGCCATGACCGGCGGCCTGCAGTCGACGCTGGCCAAGCATGCGGACTGGGTGCTCGACACCCGCGTGGAGCGCGAAGCCTGCCCGCTCAACCTGGCGCCTACGGCCAGCACGACGGCGCAGCTGGCCATGGGCGATGCACTGGCCGTGGCCCTGCTCGACGCCCGCGGCTTTGGCGCCGAGGATTTTGCACGCTCCCACCCCGGCGGTGCGCTGGGCCGCAGGCTGCTGACCCATGTGCGCGACGTGATGCGCTCGGGCAAGGACCTGCCCCGGGTGCAGCCCGAAGCCAGCTGCGTGGACCTGATGCGCGAGATGAGCGCCAAGGGCCTGGGCTGTTCCGCCATCGTGGATGCTGCAGGCACGCTGCAGGGCATCTTCACCGACGGCGACCTGCGCCGCTGCGTGGAGGCGGGCGTGGACCTGCGCGCGCGCAGCGCGGCCGATGTCATGCATCCGCGCCCGCGCACCATTGCCGCCGACATGCTGGCAGTGGCGGCGGCGCGCCTGATGGAGGAATACGGCATCACCAGCGTGCTGGTCGTGGATGCGCAGCAGCATCTGCAGGGCGTGGTGCATATCCGCGATCTGATGCGCGCCAAGGTGATCTGATGGAGCGGCCCCGCCATATTCCCAGCCAGCGGTGGGATGCCGGGCTGCTGCTCAAGGCCCAGGACGTGCGCGTCGTGTTCTTCGACGTGGACGGCGTGCTCACGGACGGCGGCCTGTATTTTTCGGGCGAGGGCGAGGTGCTCAAGCGCTTTCACACCCTCGACGGCCATGGCCTCAAGATGCTGCAAAAAGCCGGCATCACGCCGGCCGTGGTCACGGGGCGCGATTCGCCGGCCCTGCGCCTGCGCCTGCGCAATCTCGGCGTGGTGCATGCGCGCTTCGGCACCGAGGACAAGGTTCCGGCCGCCGAATCCATCCTCGCCGAGCTGGGGCTGGCCTGGAGCCAGGCCGCAGCCATGGGTGACGACTGGCCCGACCTGCCGGTGCTGCGGCGCAGCGCCTTTGCCTGTGCACCGGCCAACGCGCATGACGAGGCCCTGGCCATGGCCGACTGGGTCACGCCGCGCGCCGGCGGCGAAGGCGCCGTGCGCCAGCTGTGCGATCTGCTGCTGGCCGCGCACGGCGCCTATGCGGGCCTTCTGGCGGAATACACATCATGAACATCCAGTGGCGCCGGACCGGCGACAAGGCAACGCTCTATCTGCCCGTGCTGCTGATGGCACTGCTGGCGCTAGGAACCTGGTGGCTGGTGCGCAATGCGCCGGCGCCCGTGGGCTCGGGCCAGCAGAAGGCGCAGGTGCATGAGCCCGACTATTTCATGAAGGATTTCTCCATCAAGAGCTTCGATGCCACGGGCCGGCTCAAGAGCCGGCTGGTGGGCACCGTGGGCCGCCACTACCCCGATACCGACACGCTGGAAGTCGATGATGCGCAGATGTTCAGCGTTTCCCCCGACGGCCGCACGACCGTGGGCACGGCCAAGCGGGCGCTGAGCAATGCCGATGGCTCCGAAGTGCAGCTGTTCGGCAACGCCGTGATCACGCGCGAGGCGGTGGCGGCCACGGCCGGCAAGAAGGCATCGCCGGCCATGAATGTGGAAAGCGACTTTCTGCAGATATGGCCCAACGAGGAGCGCATCAGCACCAACAAGCCGGTGGTGCTGACGCGCGGCGGCGATCGCTTCACCGGCGATGGCATGAAATACGACAATCTGGACCAGGTCATGCAGCTGAACGGCCGCGTCAAGGGCATCATCCAGCCGGCGCAGCCCAAGTAGAGCCCGGACCTGCGCTCGCTGCATGCGGGCGAATCCTTCTTCCTTTCCATCCAGGCCGCTGCGGCGGCCGGCACAGGCAGCGTATGCACATGACAGGCTCGGCACCTCTGGCCTACATCACCGGCGCCTCCAGCGGCATCGGGCAGGCGCTTGCGCTGCGCTACTACCAGGCCGGCTGGTCGCTGGCGCTGGTGGCCAGGCGCACCCAGGCCATTGCGCAGTGGGCCGAGCAGATGCAGCTCGATGCCGCGCGCTACGCCATTTACGAAGCCGACGTGGCGCGCATAGACAGCGCCTGTGCTGCCGCTCGCGCCTGCCTGGAGCGCCAGGGCCTGCCCGATCTCGTGATTGCCAATGCCGGTATCAGCTGGGGCGTGGACACCTCGCAGCGCGAAGACCTGGATGCCATGCGGCAGGTGCTGGATACCAATGTCATGGGAATGGCCGCGAGCTTCCAGGCCTTCATCGCACCCATGGCGGCACGCGGCAGCGGCCGCCTCGTCGGCATTGCCAGCGTGGCCGGCATCCGTGGTTTGCCCGGCCATGCGGCCTATTGCGCGAGCAAGGCCGCAGCCATTGCCTATTGTGAAAGCCTGCGTGGCGAATTGCGCGATTCGGGTGTGCAGGTCATTACTTTGTTGCCAGGGTATGTCGATACGCCACTGACTCGCCAAAATCCCTATTCCATGCCGTTTCTATTAAGCCCGGAGCAGTTTGCCGATAAAGCATGGAAGGCCATGGAGAAGAACAAGCGCTACGCCATTATTCCGTGGCAGATGGCCATAGTGGGACGGGTGATGAATATATTGCCTAGTCATATATGGGACTGGCTGCTAGTAGGGCGGGGACGCAAGCCGCGCCACCGCAATACCAGCGGCGCCTGAGTCCGTATTTGCTCGGGACGCAAGCGAAATGAATAAAGGCACCCGCGGTGCCTTTATCCGAAGGACCTTGCAGTGCGGTGACTGCAAGGTCGAATATCGCGATTCATTCGCCGCGGTTGTTGCCGTAACCGCCGCCGCCACGGCGCGGGCCGGAGCCATAGGGGCTGCGGAAGCCCCCATCGCCACGGCCATAGCCACCGTCGCCACGGTTGTCGCCGCGGCCGCCGTAACCGCCGCCGCCACCACCACCTTCGCGGCCACCACCGTAGCCGCCGCCCCCATAGCCACCGCTGCCTTCATTGCGGTAGCCGCCACCGAAACCGCCCGAACGGGGCGGACGGGGCTCCATGGGGCGCGCTTCATTCACGACCAGGCTGCGGCCACCCAGGGGTTGGCCGTTCATGCCCTGAATGGCTGCCTGCGCTTCTGCTTCGCTGCCCATTTCCACGAAGCCAAAGCCCTTGGAGCGGCCGGTGTCGCGCTCCATCATGACGCGTGCGCTGGTCACTGCGCCGAATGGGGTGAAGACTTGCTCCAGGTCGTTGTCGCGGACACCATAGGGAAGGTTGCCGACATAAAGCTTATTGCCCATTAATAACTCCTCAGCTCCTCAATACTTTCAGTTTGGCGATCGACTTCAGGATGTCAGCGAAAATCCCCAGCGGAAGACCATGCAAGAACCCTAAACCCCTATTCGCACTCGGGCGGGAATGCCCGAATGAAGATTATGAAGCACAAAAAACCAAAAAATAAATGCTCCAAAACCAAGATTGATAACGTTTGGCAACAAAAAACAGGGGCGGCCCCGGTTCGCCGCCTGCGGTAGCAGTCCAGAGGCGCTTTTTGTTGTCCAGAGAAGTTCCGGAAACAAAAAAAGGAACCCGCAGGTTCCTTTTTTTGTGAGCATGGGATGCTTAGTAGCTGTTGCGGCGGCCATAGCCACCGCCGTCGCCGCGGCCACCACCGAAACCGCCTTCGCGGCCGCCGCCGAAGCCACCGCCGAAGCCGCCGGAGCGGGGAGGACGGGGTTCCATGGGGCGGGCTTCGTTGACCACGAGGTCACGGCCGCCGCGGTTCTGGCCGTGCAGGCCCTGGATGGCGGCCTGGGCTTCGGCATCGCTGCCCATTTCCACAAAGCCGAAACCCTTGGAGCGGCCGGTGTCGCGCTCCATCATCACCTTGGCGCTGCTCACAGTGCCGAATTCGCTGAACTGCTGCTGCAGATCGTTGTCGCGGAAAGAGTACGGCAGATTGCCGACGTAAAGCTTGTTGCCCATGAAGGACTCCTGAAAAAACTTGGAAACGCGATGGAGCCCTAGGGAGTCAACAAGCGATGACAACGTTAGAGACGCAAACGCACTCGCCTCTGCCCGGAAACATGGCCTCCAAACAAAGACTCGAACATTATGGGACAGAAGTTTTGTAGGAATATTGCGAAAACATGGAAATTTGTGTTTATGCCAACACCGATTTCATGCGGGGATACCCTCAAATGCCGAATATGGAATAAGGAAATTTCGTTTTCGCTTGCAAAAACCGGATGCTAGAATCGTGGTCTACTGTCTTTGGGGAGTAGGCCGTCCGGCAGCCATCTGCCGGATGCATGCGTCAACAGACTTGGGTCTTCAATGGCCTATGGCGCATGCGGCCCGTGGTGCAAAGCCGCGGCGCGACTGGCCGAGACCATTGATCGCGTACCGAGACAACCTATGCAGATAGGCCGGAGTCGGTGCGTGGTCAATGCGTTCTGGCATCTCCGGCCGTCTGCCCCACATCATGGAAGCCTTTCTCATTTCCACCTCCATCGTCGCGCTGGCCGAGATGGGGGACAAGACCCAGCTGCTGTCGCTTGTTCTTGCGGCCAAGTTCCGCAAGCCCTGGCCCATCGTGGCCGGCATTTTTGCAGCCACGCTGGTCAACCATGCGCTGGCCGGTGCCGTGGGCAACTGGATCACCACGGTGCTCGGGCCCGACGTGCTGCGCTGGATACTGGGCATTTCCTTCATTCTGATGGCGGGCTGGATGCTGATTCCCGACAAACTCGACGAGGAAGAAGCCGGCAGGAGCAGCGGCCGCTGGGGTGTGTTCGGCACCACGCTGGTGCTGTTTTTCCTGGCCGAGATGGGCGACAAGACCCAGCTGGCCACCGTGGGCCTGGCGGCGAAGTTCCCGCTGTCGTATTACTGGGTGGTGGCAGGCACCACGCTGGGCATGATGCTGGCCAATGCGCCGGTGGTGTGGTTTGGCGAGAAGATCACGCAGAAGCTGCCGATCAAGACCATCCACCGCGTTTGCGCGCTTGTCTTCCTGGTGCTGGGCATCGCGGCGCTGCTGACCAAGGTCTGAAAGGCAATGGCCCGGCCGCACAGGGCCCGGGCCTTTGCTTTCCGGGCATGACTGCTTCGCCGCAGCGGCTGCAAGCCGGGCGCGGTGGATGCAGTACACTGTATTCCTCAATGCGCCGATTTGCTTCTGCTTGCGGGCGCTTTATAAATCCTGCTAAAGACGAAACCAGCGAACCCGGCCTCGTTTTTAGCGATGCCGGGTTTTTTCATGTCCTTCATCGCCACACCCCAGTCCATGCATTTCGATGAGGCGCTGCCCCTGCAGGGCGGTGGCTCCATCGCCCACTACGACCTGGCCTACGAGACCTACGGCCAGCTCAATGCCGACCGCAGCAATGCCATCCTGGTCTGCCATGCGCTCAACGCCTCGCACCATGTGGCCGGCAGCTACGAAGGCCAGCCCCGGAGCGAGGGCTGGTGGGACAACATGATCGGCCCGGGCAAGCCCGTGGACACCAACAAGTTTTTCGTCATCGGCATCAACAACCTGGGCTCGTGTTTCGGCTCGACCGGACCCATGCACACCAACCCGACCACGGGCAAGCCGTATGGCGCCGATTTCCCCGTGGTGACGGTGGAGGACTGGGTGGATGCCCAGGCACGGCTGCTGGACCGGCTGGGCATCACCCAGCTGGCGGCCGTGCTGGGCGGCAGCCTGGGCGGCATGCAGGCGCTGTCGTGGTCGCTGCGCCACCCGGACCGCATGCGCCATGCGGTGGTGGTGGCCAGCGCGCCCAACCTCAATGCCGAAAACATCGCCTTCAACGAGGTGGCGCGCCGCGCCATCGTCACCGACCCGGACTTCCACGGTGGCCATTTCTACGAGCATGGCGTGGTGCCGGCGCGAGGCCTGCGCATTGCGCGCATGATCGGCCACATCACGTATCTGTCGGACGACGTGATGAACCAGAAGTTCGGCCGCCAGCTGCGGGAAGGCATAAGCCTCAAGTACAGCACGCAGGAGGTGGAGTTCCAGATCGAGAGCTATCTGCGCTACCAGGGCGAGAAGTTCAGCAGCTATTTCGATGCCAACACCTATCTGCTGATCACGCGCGCGCTCGACTACTTCGATCCGGCGCGAGCCCATGGCGGCGACCTGACGCAGGCACTGGCCGTCTCCAGGGCCAAATACCTGCTGGTGAGCTTCACCACGGACTGGCGCTTTGCGCCGGCGCGCAGCCGCGAGATCGTCAAGTCGCTGCTGGAGAACAACCGCGACGTGAGCTACGCGGAGATCGACGCGCCGCACGGACACGACGCCTTCTTGCTGGACGACCCCCGCTACATGAACGTGATGCGCTCCTATTTCGAAGGCATTGCCAAGGAACTGAACACTGCCAAGGAGGCCGCATGAGCGAACTGACCACCATGCAAGCAATCGCCAAGCTGGTGCCCGAAGGCTCGCGCGTGCTGGACCTGGGCTGCGGCGACGGAGCCCTGCTGTCCCACCTGATCCGCGAACGCGGCTGCACGGGCTATGGCGTGGAACTGGACGACGCCAATGTGCTGGCCTGTACGCGCCGCGGCGTGAACGTGCTGCAGCTGAACCTGGAGGACGGGCTGGCCATCTTCGGCGACAACAGCTTCGACGTGGTGCTGCAGATCGACACGCTGCAGCATCTGCGCAATGCCGAGGTGATGCTGCAGGAGACGGCGCGCATAGGCCGCGCCGGCATAGTCGCCTTCCCCAACTTCGCGCACTGGAACAACCGCCTGTCGGTGCTGCGCGGGCGCATGCCGGTCACGCGCCGCCTGCCCTACCAGTGGTATGACACGCCCAACATCCGCGTGGGCACCTACAAGGACTTCGAAGTGCTGGCGACCAAGAACCGCCTGCGTATCCTCGACTCCTTCGGCCTGCAGGACGGCAAGGTGGTGCGCACGCTGCCCAATCTGCTGGCGACGACGGCGGTGTTCCATTTCGAGCATGCCTGATTGCTATCGAAAAAATAGCTGATGGCGTATATCCCCCAGGGATTCTAGGGGGAAATTGTCTGGGCGCTGGCAGGGCAGGGGGCCCGCCAATGGTGCACGCGTGCTGAAATGCCGCTCTGGCATACTGCGCTGCATCGGGCGCCGGCACAGGGCGCTTCTCCACCCGCTTTCGCTCCATGCCGCTTGTTCTAGACGTGCCAACCATGCTGCTGATGATTGCAGCCGCATCGCTTGCCATGGCCGCATCGCTGGCCGCGGCACGGCCCCAGCGCAGAGAGGGCACGGGATTGTGGGCATTGGGCCTGGTGATGCACGCTGTGACCTATGTGCTGTATGCGATGCGCGGGCGGGTGCCCGACTGGGCCAGCATCGTGCTGTCCAACATGCTGCTTGCCGGCACCTTTGCCATGGCGCTGGGCGCTGTGTGCCAGTTCAGGGGCCGGGCTTTGCCCTGGGGGCGCATGCTGGCACCGGTGGTGGCAATGACGGCGCTGTACATGGTGTTTCTCGACGACTACCGTGCGCGCATCATGGTGGCGGGCATTCTGGCACCTGTGCAGATCAGCATGGTGCTATGGGTGCTTTGGCGACCGCAGCCATTGGCACAGTTGCGCGGAGCTTGGTTGTTCACCGTGGGGCTGAGCCTGCAGTTCGTGCTGCTCGCGCTGCGGGGCCTGTTGGCCGCCATGCATGCCATTCCGCTGGACGGGCTGATGCGCAGCAGCCCCATGCAATCCTTTGTGTTCATGGCGGCCTTTGTCGTCGTCATCCTGGCGTCGCTGGGCTTCATCCTCATGGCCAAGGACCGCGCCGACGCGGACAACCGCTATTTCGCCGTGCATGACGAGCTGACCGGTGCCGCCAACCGCCGCGCGCTCATCCAGGCGCTGGACCGCGACCTGGCTCGCGCCCTGCGCTCAGGCGAGTCCTATGCGCTGCTGATGCTGGATATCGACCATTTCAAGGTGGTCAATGACACCCATGGCCACCGCGCAGGCGACCGGGTGCTGTGTCATGTGGCGACCGTGCTGCGCGCACGGTTGCGCGCCCAGGATCTGATAGGGCGTTATGGCGGCGAGGAGTTCATGCTGCTGCTGCCCAACACCACGCTGGACGGGGCGGCGGCACTGGCCGAAACGCTGCGCGAAGTCATGGAGCAGTCGCCTTGCCTGCATGAGGGACGCTCCATCGCTGTCACGGTGAGCATAGGCGTATGCGGTACGCAGATGGAGAGCATCCAGGACTGGGACCGGCTGATCCAGGCGGCCGACCAGGCGCTGTATCGGGCCAAGGCCGCCGGGCGCAACCGCGTCGAATGCGCGGACCTGCCGCGCCGCTCCCGTACCTGAACCGCTTCCGACCATGGCTGTGCCAGAGCTTTGGGCGCTGGCGTATCCTTGGCTGCATCTCTTAATCGATTTCCACCTCACGAGGCCTTGCCATGACCGCCCGTCTGCCTGCCACAGCGCTTGATTCCGCACTTGCTCTCGAACGTGTGGGCCGTGCGTGGGATGAAGACATCCTGCACCAGCTCACCGACTACATCCGCATTCCCGCCAAGTCGCCCATGTTCGCGCCCGACTGGGAGGCGCTGGGCTTCATCGACACCGTGCTGCGCAATGCCGCGGACTGGGTGGCGGCCCAGAAGGTACCGGGCCTGCGTTTCGAGATCGTGCGCCAGCCGGGCCGCACGCCGGTGCTGTTCTTCGAAGTGGACGGCACGGCCGACAGGGCCGCCACCAGCCCCACGGTGCTGATGTACGGCCATCTGGACAAACAGCCCGAATTCGAAGGCTGGCGCAGCGACCTGGGCCCCTGGACGCCCAAGTACGAGGACGGCAAGCTCTATGGCCGCGGCGGCGCCGACGACGGCTATGCGGTCTATGCCAGCATCGCCGCCATCCAGGAACTCAAGCGCCAGAACGTGCCGCATCCGCGCATCGTGGGCATCATCGAGACCTGCGAGGAGAGCGGCTCGGGCGATCTGCTGCCCTATGTGGAGATGCTGCGCCCGCGCCTGGGCGACGTGGGCCTGGTGATCTGCCTGGACAGCGGGGCCGGCAACTACGACCAGCTGTGGCTGACCACCAGCCTGCGCGGCATGGCCAGCGGCACGCTCAAGGTGCAGATCCTGAGCGAAGGCGTGCACTCGGGCGATGCCTCGGGGGTCGTGCCTTCGTCCTTCCGCATCCTGCGCCAGGTGCTGGACCGGCTGGAGGACAGCAAGAGCGGCCGCGTGCTGCCCGAAAGCTTCCATTGCGAAGTGCCGCCCGAGCGCCTGGAGCAGATCCGCGCCACGGCCGCCATCCTGGGCGAGGACGCCTATGCACGCTTTCCCTGGGCGCACTACGACTGCGGCGGATCGGCCCGCGTCGCGCTGCCCACCACCACCGACCCCGTGCAGGCGCTGATCCGCCGCACCTGGGAGCCCACGCTGTCGGTGACGGGCGCCGAAGGCCTGCCTTCGCTGCAGAACGCCGGCAATGTGCTGCGCCCCTACACGGCCTTCAAGCTCAGCCTGCGCCTGCCGCCCCTGGTGGATGCCGCAGCCTGCGTGCAGGAGATGAAGGCACTGCTCGAAGACAATGCCCCCTACCAGGCCCGCGTGACCTGGGAAGGCGAGGGCGCGGCCAGCGGCTGGAATGCGCCCGGCATGGACGGCTGGTTCGAGAAGGCGCTCAATGCCGCGAGCCGCGCCCACTTCGGCGCGTCCTGCGGTTATATCGGCCAGGGTGGCACGATTCCGCTGATGAACATGCTCAGCAAGGGCTTTCCCAAGGCGCAGATGATGGTCTGCGGCGTGCTGGGCCCCAAGAGCAATGCCCACGGCCCCAATGAATTCCTGCACGTGCCCTATGCCAAGAAGCTCACGGCCAGCGTGGCCGAGGTGATCGCCGCCATGGCGCGCGCGCAGTCTGAAGCCGTGGCCGGCTGAGCAGCCAGGTTTTTCGCGGTACCGCCGCAGGCGTGGTCGAGAGCTTGAGCTCAAGGAGGAGCGGAACGTGACTCTGGAACCAACGACAGCCAACGAAGCGTTCATCAGCCAGCTGACGGCGCCCGACGGCACGGCGCTGGGTGTGCGCGACTGGCCGTTGGCGCAAGACCGGCAGGCGCGTGCCGCCGTGCTCCTGGTGCACGGCCTGGGCGAGCATTGCGGCCGCTACGACATGCTGGCCCGGCAGCTCAACGCCTGGGGCTTTGCGGTGCGCGGCTATGACCAATACGGGCATGGCCTTTCCGGAGGCCCGCGCGGCGGCCTGAGCAGCGAGCTGCGCCTGCTCGACGATCTGGCCTTCATGGTCGATGCGTTGCGCAGCAGCATGCCGCGCGGCCAGCGCCTGGTGCTGCTGGGCCACAGCATGGGGGGGGCTGGTGGCCGCCGATTTCGTGGCCAGCGGCCTGCGCCATGTCGATGCGCTGGTACTGTCCTCGCCGGCGCTGGCACTGCCGCTGCGTGCCGGCCAGCACTTGCTGCTGGCCACGCTGCCGCGGCTGCTGCCCAATCTGCAGGTACCCAGCGGCGTGCAATCGCGCTATCTGTCGCACGATCCGGCCGTGGCCCGGGCCTATGACGCGGATGCGCTGCGGCATGATCGCATCAGCGCCCGCCTGGCCCGGTACATGGCCCAGGCAGGGCTGCGCGTGCTGGGCAAGGCGCGGTCCTGGTGCGTGCCCACGCTGCTGCTCTGGGCAGGGCAGGACAAGCTGGTCGATCCTTCGGGCAGCCGCATGCTGGCCGAGCATGCGCCGCCCGCGGTGCTGCAGGCACAGTGCTTTGACGCGGCCTACCACGAGATCTTCAACGAGACCGAAGCGCTGGCCGCGCCGGTGTTCGAGCGGCTGGGCCAATGGCTCGATGTTCGGGTGCCGGCGGCTTGAGCGGCCAGCCCGTCAAAATGCGTCAGAACAATGGTGGCGGCGGCTTGCGGCCTTTTTCCACAGGGTTGGCGCGCAGTTTCTCGGCCGGATAGGGGCGTAGAAACTCCTTGGCCTTGGCAACTTTGGCGTTGAGCCAGGCATCGTAAGCACCTTCATTGAGGATGGCCGGCATGGCCTTGTCGTTGCCGGGCTGCCCATAGCGGTTCATCAGCGCATGCGCATTGGCGTTGATGGTGATGAGGGCGTAGCTGACGATGATGTCGCCATCCGCACCGGCCCAGCGCGCCCAGATGCCGGCCGCACCCATGGGCTGGTTGTCCACGCGGGTGATGCGCGTGGGCAGGGGCTTGCCCGGGCGCAGATCGTCCACCTGAAACGATTGCATGGGGATGATGCAGCGCTGGCCATTGAGCCAGGCATCGCGGAACGCCGTGCCCGTGGTCAGGTTGTCGATCTTGGCATTGACCAGCTTGAGCGCGCGCAGGCGGCCGTCCGATGCCGATTTGACCCAGTGCGGCACCAGGCCGAACTGGGCAGGCACCAGCAGGCGTTCCGCCGCAGGGGCTGCGCCTTCTTCGACAGGAGCCGGTTCGCGGTCCAGCAACGGCGCAGAGGATTCGGCGGCCGCATTGACGATGATGCAACCCCGCTTGCGCGGGGTGATCAGCGGCTCGGGCAGAGGCTCCGGCGCTTGCACGCGAAAGTTTTGCGGATAGAACTCGGCCTTGGCCAGGGAGAGGTGACAACTGCTCATGGGTTACTCCAGGGCCAGCAGGGAAAGCGCCGCGACCGAGGCCGTCTCGGCCCGCAGCACGCGGCTGCCGAGGCTGGCGGGCTGCCAGCCCTGCTCCAGGGCCCAGTCTTCTTCCTGGGCCGTGAGGCCACCTTCGGGGCCGTGGAGCACCCAGACTGCCGGGGCATCGCCGGCGGCTGCGCGCAGCGGCAGATTGCCCTCGCGCAGCGAGAGCACCAGACGGCGTGCTTCGGCGGCAGGCGTGTCCTTGCCGCGCAGCCAGTCGGCCAGCGACTGCGGCGCATGGATGACGGGCACCCTGTTGCGCCCGCATTGCTCGCAGGCGGAGATGGCAATCGACTGCCAGCGCTCGATCTTCTTGTCCGCGCGCTCGCCCTTGAGCTTGAGCACGCTGCGCGCAGCCATCACGGGCTGGATGCTGGCCACGCCCAGCTCGGTGGCCTTTTCCACCAGCCAGTCCATGCGCTCGTTGGCGGGCATGCCCACGACCAGATGCACGGCACGGGCCGCCTCGCGCTCCACGGCGCTGTGGCTGGCTATGCGCACGCCCACATCGCTGCGGCCCATGCGCGTGATGATGGCCTGGAATTCGCCGCCGGCAAAGCCGTTGCCCGCCTGGCCTTCGAACAGGGTGATGGTGTCGCCCGGCTGGTGGCGCAGCACCTGCACATGGCGGGCAGCGCCTGCGGGCAGGTCCAGCTCGGCACCGATGTGCAGCGGAATGGGACAGTGGTAGCGCGGCATAGTGAAATGTCTGGTGAAACTGGCGCTGGTCCAAGCCAGGGACGCCGAGCAAGAGCCGCCTCGCAGCGAAGGCGTCGTCCCCCTCCGGGGAAGCCGCAAAGCGGCTCAGGGGCTACATTCTTCCGTAGGCGTACCCGACCTGGGGCGTGATGCCTTCGATCTGGTCCACCAGGCGCAGCATGGGTGCCAGCTCGCGGTAGCGGCTGCAGGTGGAGCGGATGTAGTGGATGAAGCGCGGCGTGTCGGCCAGATACCTGGGCTTGCCGTCGCGCAGCGTCAGGCGCGCGAAGATGCCGGCCACCTTGAGGTGGCGCTGCAGGCCCATCCATTCCACGCCGCGATAGAACTCGCCGAAGTCGTCGCCCCAGCCGCTGGCGCTGTTGGCGCCCAGCAGGCCCGCCTTGCGGGCCTTTTCCCAGTAGCGCACGGTGATGTCGATGACGAAGTCCTCTTCCCAGCTGATGAAGGCATCGCGCAGCAGGCTGGCGATGTCGTAGGTGATGGGGCCGTAGACGGCATCCTGGAAGTCCAGCACGCCCAATGGTGCGCCCACGGATACCGGCTGCATCAGGTTGCGCATCATGAAGTCGCGGTGCACGTAGACGCTGGGCGACTGCAGGTTGTGGGCCACGATCAGGTCGAAGGCCTTGGCCAGCACGGCCTGCTGCTTGTCGTCCAGCACCAGGTTGCGGTGCTTGGCAATGTACCAGTCGGGAAACAACTGCAGCTCGCGGCGCAGCAACGCCTCGTCATAGGCCGGCAGCCCACCGATGTTGCCTTCGCGCGAAGCCAGCTGCCAGTCCAGCAGCACTTCCACGGCGGAGCGGTACCAGGCTTCAGCGTCCCGGGGCTTTTCGGGATTCAGTGCTTCGATGACCGTGGCGCTGCCCAGGTCGGACAGCAGCATGAAGCCATGTGCTGCATCCCAGTCCAGGATGGCTGGCACGCACAGCCCGGCCCGGGCCATCAGCGTCTGCACCTGAACGAAGGGGGCGCAGTTCTCCTTGTCGGGGGGGGGCGTCCATGATGATGAAGCTGCTGCCGCCCGCGCCGTCCAGGCGTAGATAGCGGCGAAAGCTCGCGTCGGCCGAGGCTGGGCGCAGGGTTTCGGGGCGCAGCTGCAGCTTGGTAGCCAGCGGGGCGAGCCAGGCGTCGAAAGCAGCGTGGCGGCCGGCATCGGACCAGACGACGTCGGCGGTGGGGGGGGATTGGAGCGGTCATGGATAATCGGATTTTACAAACCGATGCGGTCGTCCCCGGAAGGGATGGTGCTAGGCTTCAGCGTTTTCCCATTGTTTCTGTCTTGTGCCGCGCATCTGCGCCTCTGAATCACGTGCCTGCTCAACCGTTTACGCGAGATATTCCGCCAGCCTCCGTCCTCCGCTTGCGCCGGGCGGGACCGGCGCGTTCCGCCGTCCAGCCTGTTGCCCGGCCGCTGGCCCTGGCAGTGGCGCTGGCCTGGGCTGGCGCAGGCATGCAGGCCCATGCGCAATCGGCCGAAGCTGCGGGGACCGTGCCCGAGGTGACTGCCTCGGCGCCCGGTGACCAGGCACAGGACCTGCAGCTCAAACCCAGCACGCTGCTGCAGGAGACCTATCCGCCCGAAGTCCGCAGCCAGCAGCCCATCTATATCAAGGGCGATTCGCTCAGCGGCCAGCCCGATATCAAGGCCTCCGTGCATGGCGAGGCCGAGCTGCGCCGCGGCGACACCATGATCCGCGCCGACAAGCTCGATTACGCGGTGCCCGACGACAAGGTCAATGCCGTGGGTTCGGTGCATATCAACAAGGCCGGCAATGTCTTCGATGGCAGCAAGCTGGATCTGGAAGTCGATGCCTTCAAGGGCAGCTTCGAGGACGCGAGCTACCGTTTCCTGGTCAACAGCGCCCATGGCGAATCCTCGCGCGTGGATTTCCTGGACCGCGACCATGCCGTGGTCCATCACGCTACCTACACCACCTGCCAGCGCGACGACGAGGCCAGCTGGCAGCCGGCATGGCAGCTCCAGGCCGAAACCATCCACGTGGACATGGCCGAGGAAGTGGGCGTGGCCGAGAACGCCAAGCTCAAGTTCAAGGGTGTGACCATACTGCCTGTACCCAGGATGAGCTTTCCGCTGTCGGACAAGCGCAAGAGCGGCTTTCTGCCGCCGACCATGGGCATGGACAATGTGGGAGGCTTGGAATACACCCAGCCCTATTACTGGAATATCGCGCCCAACCGCGACCTGACCCTTTTTCCCTCGGTCATGACCCGGCGCGGCGTGAACCTGGGAGCCCAGTTCCGCTATCTGGAGCCCAGCTATTCGGGCGAGGCCTATGCCAACTACATGCCCGGCGACAGCCTGCGCGACCGGGATCGCTGGGGCTATTCATGGCAGCATCGCGGGACCATCGACTCGCCCATCGGCGGCCTGGGGCTGAGCCTGAACTTGAACCGCGTCAGCGACGACAACTACTGGCGTGACTTCCGCTGGGCGCCGATAGCCTTGCGCCAGCGCCTGTTGCCCAGCGATGCCAACCTGAGCTGGGCCAAGGGCGATGGCGTGCTGACCCTGCGCACGCTTCAGTACCAGACGCTGCAGGATCCCGCATCGCCGATTGCGCCGCCCTACAGCATGATGCCCCAGCTGCAGTACCGCTATACGCCGCTGGATCTGCCCCATGGCCTGGACTTCACTCTGGTGGCCGACACCACACGCTTCGAACTGATCCGCCCGCTGGCCGGCCAGATCGGCAACAACGGCCAGCGCAGCTATGTGCAGGCGCAACTGAGCCGGCCTTTTCTGTCGCCGGGCGCCTTCATCACGCCCAAGCTGATGCTGCATTCGGCCATGTACCAGACCGACCAGTTCATGAGCAACGGCAGCAAGAGTGCCCAGCGGACCCTGCCGACCTTCAGCCTGGACAGCGGCCTGATCTTCGAGCGCGATACCTCGCTGTTCGGCAAAAAGCTCACGCAGACCTTCGAGCCGCGCGCTTTCTATACCTATACGCCGTATCGCGACCAGAGCATGCTGCCGCTGTACGACACGGCGCGCAACGATTTCAACTTTGCCAGCATCTTTTCCGAAAATGATTATGGTGGCCAGGATCGCATTGCGGACAACCACCTGCTGACACTGGGCGCGACTTCGCGCTTTTTCGATCCCGATACCGGCGCGGAGAAGCTCAAGCTGGCCATTGCCCAGCGCGTGCGCTTTTCGGACCAGCGCGTGCTGCTGCCCGGCGAAGTGCCGGCCACCAGCCGTTTCTCGGACATCCTGCTGGGCGCGGCCGTGAACTGGACCGACAAATGGTCGTTCGAAGGCACGACCCAGTACAACAAGGATCTGCGCCGCACCGTGCGCACCACGGCCACGGCACGCTACAGCCCCAGCAATTACCGCACCTTCAACATCGGCTATCGTACGCAGTACGACACCATGGCCCAGACCGATGCCAGCAAGCTGGTCGATGTGGGCTGGCAATGGCCTATCAACGATCTGTGGGGCGACAAGGGCAAGGACCTGGGGCCCGGCCGCGGGCAGGGCGGCGGGCGCTGGTATGCGGTGGGGCGCCTGAACTACAGCATCAAGGACAAGCAGCTGGTGGACACGGTGGTCGGCTTCGAATACGACGGCTGCTGCTGGATCGGCCGCGTGGTGCTGGAGCGCCTGCAAAGCTCCATCACCCAGTCCAACCTGCGGCTGCTGTTTCAACTGGAGTTCGTGGGCTTCTCGCGCCTGAGCTTCGGCGCCGATCCGGAGCGCAGCCTCAAGCAGAATGTGCCCCGCTACCAATATCTGCGTGAAGCCGTCACTCCGCCCAGCCGCTTCACCAATTACGACTAAGAACGTGTTTACGATCTCCTCGACGCCGCGCCAGTGCGGGATGGAATGCAAGGCGCAACACCGCAGCCGGGCTGGTGGCCCGGCGAGGATTTGCAACGCCGCAGACCGCCCGCAAAGGCACTGGCCCCAAGAGGTTGGGGCGAAGTCGGGCCATTTCTTTGCGCTGTCTCTTGCTTGCGCCCCGGTGCAAGCTGCGAGCCATCGCTTCGAACTCATCCCGATTGCGTCCCAACGCGGCATCGTAGAGATCGTAAATACGTTCTAAACGCTCTAAGCAAGGTTTTCCATGCGTTTTTTCTCCAAGACATCGTGTGCGGCAGCGGTTGCCCTGGCCCTGCTGGCCGCGGGTGCCCATGCACAAAGCCTGAAGGTGCCCGGCCAGGCCAAAAAAGGGGACGCTTCCGTATCGCGGGCGCTGGATGCCACCGCGCGTCCCACGGGCCGGGAAACGGCGCCGGCCGGCATACGCCAGGCCGACTTCATCGTGGCGGTGGTGGACTCCGAACCCATCACCAACAACGAAGTGCGGGCCCGCATGGCGCGCGTGCTGCAGAACATCGGCGAGCAGGGCGGACAGCTGCCGCCCCGGGAGCTGCTCGCCAGCCAGGTGCTGGAGCGCCTGATTGTCGAGAAAGTGCAGCTGCAGGAAGCCCGGGATTCGGGCATCAAGGTCGATGACTTTGCCGTGGACCAGGCCGTGAACAATCTGGCCCTGCAAAACAGCCTGGACAAGAGCGCGTTTCTCGCCCGCCTGCAGAAGGAAGGCGTTTCCGAGAAACAGCTGCGCGACGAGATCCGCAACCAGATGATCATGCAGCGCGTGCGCGAGCGCGACGTGGACAACCGCGTCAAGGTCACCGATGCCGATATCGACCGTTATCTCAAGGAGCAGAAGCGTCCCGGCGATACGGCCTCGTCCATGGCCATGAACCTGGGCCACATCCTGATCGCCGTGCCGGAGAATGCCGGCCCGGCCCAGGTGGCCGAGCGCGAGGCGCGCGCCAAGCAGGCTGCCGAGGCCGCGCGCACCCATGCGGACTTCACGGCCGTGGTCAGGGAGTATTCCGACGTACCCAACGGCCAGGGCGGCGGCGCCATGGGCATGCGGCCGCTGGGCGATTATCCCGAGCTGTTTGCCAAGGCGGCGGCCTCGGCCTCCACGGGCGCCATTCTCGGGCCGCTGCGCTCCGGGGCGGGCTTTCACGTGCTCAAGGTGCTGGAAAAGTCCCAGTCCGGCATGCCGGCCTTCATCACGCAGAACCATGCGCGCCACATCCTGCTGCGCATCGGTGACGGCATGTCTGAGGCCCAGGCCGCCAAGCGGCTGGAAGACTACCGCCGCCGCGTGCTCAGCGGCCAGGCCACCTTCGAATCGCTGGCACGCGAGTACTCCCAGGACGGTAGCGCGCGCGACGGAGGCGATCTGGGCTGGTCCTCGCCGGGCCAGTTCGTGCCCGAATTCGAGCGCGTGCTCAATGCCCTGCAGCCCGGCGAGATCAGCGAGCCCGTGGTGTCGCGCTTTGGCGTGCACCTGATCAAGCTGGAGGAGCGGCGCGAGGCCCGGCTGACGCCGCGCGAGCAGCGCGAGATGGTCCGCAACGTCGTGCGTGAACGCAAGACGGAAACCGACTACAACGCCTGGCTCAAGGAGCTGCGCGGCCGTGCCTACGTCGAATACCGCGAGCCTCCGCAATAAAGATATTGCCCCCACGGTCGCCCACTGCGTGTGGCTCCCTGCCCCTCGAGGGGGCCGCGTTTTGCCTTGGGAGCGCCCCGGCGGCAAAACCCTGGCCCATCAAGGGCGCCCGCTTTATTCAGGGACGGCCTACAGCAGAAACCATGAAACACATTCCCCGCAAGCGCTTCGGCCAGAACTTCCTGACCGACGGTGCCATCATCGACAACATCGTCCAGGCCATTGCGCCGCAGCCCGGCCAGCCCATGGTGGAGATCGGGCCCGGCCTCATGGCCTTGTCCCAGCCGCTGGTCGAGCGCCTGGGCAGGCTGACCGTGATCGAGCTGGACCGCGACCTGGCCCTGCGCCTGCGCCTGCGGCCCGACCTCGACGTGGTGGAGTCCGACGTGCTCAAGGTGGACTTCCGTGCCCTCGCGGCACGCCTGGGCGTGCCCAAGCTGCGTGTGGTGGGCAACCTGCCCTACAACATCTCCAGCCCCATCCTGTTCCACCTGCTGGAGCAGGTCGACGTGGTGCAGGACCAGCATTTCATGCTGCAGAAAGAGGTGATCGACCGCATGGTGGCCGATGCCGGCACATCCGCCTACGGCCGCCTGTCGGTGATGCTGCAGTGGCGCTATGCGATGGAGAACGTGCTGTTCGTGCCGCCGGAGAGCTTCAATCCCCCGCCCAAGGTGGACAGCGCCGTGGTGCGCATGGTGCCGCGCGCGCAGCCGGCGCAGCTCGATGCGGGGTTGCTCGAGGCCATGGTGCAGGTGGCTTTCAGCCAGCGCCGCAAGATCCTGCGCAACACGCTGGGCAAATGGCTGGACGAAAAAGGCTTTGCCGGCGAATTCGACCTGCAGCGCCGGGCCGACGAAGTGCCGGTGGCTGAATACGAGGCCCTGGCCGCGCAGCTATCGCAAAACTAGGAGCTGCTGGCGCTTGCCGGGCAAGCATTTCAATGTTGTTGAATAGAAAAATGCCCGCCTGTCAGGCGGGCATTGCTATTGAAGCGATAGCTCAGAGAAAGGAATAGAAGCAGCGGAAGGGCACCTTGCGCTCGGCCCAGTAGTCGGCCGCATCGCGGAAGGCATCCAGCAGCTGCTCGCGCACTTCCTTGTCGAACTTGGGCGTGGTGGGAATCTGGTCCAGCACCACGACGAAGCCCGGCTGCTGGCCGGCCTTGTGGATGGGATCGGTCAGGCAGTCGTAGAGCGCATCCCAGTTCTTGCCGAAATGGGCGGGAAGGTGGAACTGCGTGGCCAGCAGCTCGAGAATGTCGGCCTTGGTCTGGGCATGGGCCAGGTTGGCATACAGGAAGTGCGCACCCAGGGTCTCGGCGGCGGCTTGCAGATCGGGAATGCGATAGGCGCGGATGGACTGCACGATGTTCGGGCGAACATTGCGCAAAGGAGTGTCGGAGTTCTTACGAAGTGGCGTGTCCATCTCCGTGATTCTTTCTAAAAACATCAAAAAATCGGGCTCGGGCAGCGCTGATGGACGTGTAGGCAGCCGGCGCAAATCGCATCTGCATACATATACGGCGCTGGGGGCGTTTTTTCGAGCAAGGCTTCAATGGCGGCGCTGCGGCTCATTCGACGATCTGCTTGAAGCTGCTGTAGTGGTCGCTGGTGTAGTAGCAGGCGTCGGGTTGCTGCGGCTGCTGGCCGCCGCAGACGATGCGCCGCGCGCCGCGGTTGCGGGAGCCGGGCGTGCGCACCGTATATTCGCGGTAATAGCCGCGCGGCTGGCGCGGCAGTATGCGCTCGCGGTTGCCGAAGGCGGTACCGTCCTTGTCGCTGCTGAACGGGCCGCCCTGCAGGATGCGTGCATAGGTGGTGCGCCCCTCGCGCGGCAGATCGGACAGGGCAATGGTTTCCAGACCCGAGGAGAACGCCGTCGGCTCGGGCGTGCCGCGCGCCTGCACGGCAGGCGCTGCCAACACGAAAGCTGCGCCCAGAAAGAGCGCCAAACCTGTCTGGTACGCCTTGGCGGCGGCGGCCTTGAGCATTCACTACACCTTTCAGAATCTCAGGTAAGGCCTGAAATTTCGACCCGTAAGTTTGACGGATAGGCCCTGAAATTGCAAGGTATGCTTAAATTTTGTGCAGTTTGCACAGGATTCTTGACAGTTGGAATCGTCCGCCGGTGGCCCGCAAGCGCCGCTGACGGGGCGCAGGATGCGAAAAAGGCCCGCAGCGCCGGGCGCTGGCGGGCCTTCTGGGGCAGGGCCTGGCGGCCGGTCAGCGGCTCACGTTGGCGTCGGCCACGGTCAGTGCCGTCATGTTGACGATGCGGCGCACCGTGGTGCTGGGGGTCAGCACATGCACGGGCTTGGCGGCGCCCAGCAGCACGGGGCCGATGGCAATGCCGCCGCCGGCGGCCTGCTTGAGCAGGTTGTAGCTGATGTTGGCGGCATCGATATTGGGCAGCACCAGCAGGTTGGCGTCGCCCAGCAGCGTGCTGTTGGGCATCAGCTTGGCGCGGGACTTGCCGTCCAGGGCCACGTCGCCGTGCATTTCGCCGTCCACTTCCAGCCACGGCGCCTGCGTGCGCAGCAGCTCCAGGGTCTGGCGCATCTTGACGGCGCTGGGCTGGTTGCTGGAGCCGAAGTTGCTGTGCGACAGCAGCGCGGCCTTGGGCTTGATGCCGAAGCGCATCATTTCCTCGGCGGCCATGATGGTGATTTCGGCCAGCTGTTCGGCCGTGGGGTCGTAGTTCACATGCGTGTCCACGAGGAAGACCTGGCGATCGGGCAACAGCAGCCCGTTCATGCACGCATAGGTGGCCACGCCGGCGCGCTTGCCGATCACCTGGTCGATGTACTGCAGGTGGTGGGCCGTATGGCCCCAGGTACCGGTGATCAGGCCATCCACCTCGCCCTTGTGCAGCAGCATGGAGCCGATCAGCGTCAGGCGGCGGCGCATCTCGATCTTGGCGATGGGCTCGGTGATGCCCTTGCGCTCGGTCATGCGGTGGTAGGTCTGCCAGAAGTCGCGGTAGCGCTCGTCATGTTCCACGTTGACCACGTCGTAGTCCACGCCTTCCTTCAGGCGCAGGCCGAACTTCTCGACGCGCTGGGCGATCACGGCGGGGCGGCCGATCAGCGTGGGGCGCGCGATGCGCTCGTCCACCACGATCTGCACGGCGCGCAGGATGCGCTCTTCCTCGCCCTCGGCATAGGCCACGCGCTTCTTGGCGGCCTTCTTGGCCGCCATGACGATGGGCTTCATCATCGTGCCCGAGGCGTAGACGAAGGTCTTCAGGTGCTCGCGGTAGGCATCCATGTCCTGGATGGGGCGCTGGGCCACGCCGGCCTCGGCGGCGGCCTGGGCCACGGCGGGCGCCACGATGAGCATCAGGCGCGGATCGAAGGGCTTGGGAATCAGGTATTCGGGGCCGAAGGACAGCTGCTGGCCCACATAGGCTGCGGCCACTTCTTCCGACTGCTCGGCCTGGGCCAGCGCGGCGATGGCATGCACGCAGGCGATTTCCATCGAGGTGGTGATGGTGGTGGCTCCACAGTCCAGCGCGCCGCGGAAGATGTAGGGGAAGCACAGGACGTTGTTGACCTGGTTCGGGTAGTCCGTGCGGCCCGTGGCGATGATGGCATCGTCGCGCACGGCCTTCACGTCTTCGGGCGTGATTTCGGGGTTGGGGTTGGCCAGGGCGAAGATGATGGGCTTGGCCGCCATCTTCCGGACCATGTCCTGCTTGAGCACATTGCCGGCGGACAGGCCCAGGAAGGCGTCGGCGCCCTCGATCACCTGGCCCAGCGTGCGCAGCTCGGTCTTCTGGGCGAACAGCGCCTTGTCGGGGTCCATCAGCTCGGTGCGGCCTTCGTAGACCACGCCGGCGATGTCGGTCACGAACACGTTCTCGCGCCTGAGGCCGATTTCCAGCAGCAGGTTCAGGCAGGCCAGGGCCGCGGCGCCGGCGCCCGAGGCGACCAGCTTGATCTCCTCGATCTTCTTGCCGGCGACCTTCAGCGCATTGACCATGGCGGCCGCCACGGTGATGGCCGTGCCGTGCTGGTCGTCGTGGAACACGGGAATGTTCATGCGCTTGCGCAGCTCGCGCTCCACGAAGAAGCACTCGGGAGCCTTGATGTCCTCGAGGTTGATGGCGCCGAAGGTGGGCTCCAGCGCGGCGATCACGTCGACCAGCTTCTGCGGGTCCTTCTCGTTGATCTCGATGTCGAACACGTCGACGCCGGCGAACTTCTTGAACAGCACGCCCTTGCCTTCCATCACCGGCTTGGAGGCCAGCGCGCCGATGTCGCCCAGGCCCAGCACCGCCGTGCCGTTGGAGATCACGGCCACGAGGTTGCCGCGGCTGGTGTACTTGAAGGCCGCGGCGGGGTCCTTGACGATTTCCTCGCAGGGCGCGGCCACGCCGGGGGAGTAGGCCAGGGCCAGGTCGTGCTGGTTGCCCATGGGCTTGGTGGCCGCGATGGCGACCTTGCCGGGCTTGGGGAACTGGTGGTATTCGAGGGCCGACTGGCGTAGCAGTTCGCGTTTATCGGTCAAAGTGGTTGCCTTGGTGTCGGACATCAGCGGTCTCCAGCTCGCAAAGTAGGCCATCCGCAGCGGGGTCTTGCATGGCAGCAACCAGGCCCCAGCGCCTCAGGCGCGCGCGGATGATAGGTATCGAATCGGCCATTGTAGGCCGAGCGCTATCAAAAAAAAGAGGCATGGCAAGCTCGTGCGCCGGGTCAAACAGCTGTGACTCAGGGGCAAGAGTGATGCCGGGGCGCCGTGCAGATGGCCTCAGGGTGTGCATGCATCCTGGCGGAACAGCTGCTCGTAGGGCCGGCCGTTGACCTGCAGCAGCCGGCTGTCCTGCCATTGCGGCAGGGCCCGGGACGGCTCATAGCCTTGCAGCTGCGCGACCAGAAAGGGCAGCAAGGTGGTGCTGTGGCGCACCTGGCCCTGGTAGCCGGGCTCGAGCCAGCCCGGATGCTGCGCGCGGAAAGCTGCGTTGGCCCAGGAAAGCATGGGCACCTCGTAGGTGCTGCGGGTCACGCTGTGGTGGAAACCTTCCACGCAGGGCGGCGTGCTGAGCCCATGGTCCGACACGTAGAACAGCAGGCCGGGCAGGCGCGAGGCGCCGTCGAGCATGGCTATCCACTGCGCCAGCAGATCCGATGTATAGCGTATCGAGGCGTCGTACGGGTCCTCGCCCCGGTAGCGGGCCTTGGGGTAGCGCTTGTGCACATCCGGATGGCTGCCATAGGTGTGCAGCACGATGAGCTTGTACTCGGCGGGGTCCGCCAGCGCCCGGGCGAGCGGGGCCGTGAGCACTTCGTCATAGGCGCCGTTGCCTACCTTCTGGTACACGTCGGCCGAGCGGCGCAGCATCTGCGTATACAGGTCTTCGGAATTTTCGAAGAAGCGCGAATTGGAGAAGACAAAAGTCTTGAAGCCCGCATGCCGGGCCAGGTCCACGAAGGAGGGCGCCAGCGTCTGCAGGCTGGTGGCTGCGGACTGGCCGGTGAGGATGAAGGGCAGGGCCTTGGCCGTGGTCTGTCCGTTGGCCAGGAGCGCATGCACGCCCAGATGGGGTACGGAGCGCAGTGCGCTGTTGGTGTCTTCCTTCGTGTAGCCGAGCAGGGACCAGCGGTGGCTGCTGGCGCTCTCGCCGATGACCACCACCAGCGTGTGGGCCATGGGCTTGCCCGTTGCCGGCGAAGGCAGCTTCGGTGTGTAGAAGACGGACTGCGACAGCTCGCCAAAGCGCAGCGCGGCCACGCCCATCTGCATGGGATAGAAATGGCGCAGCTTGTGGGCATAGGCATAGGCGTTGTAATGCTGGACCATGCCGGTCAAGCCCAGGCCCAGCCACAGCACGGCGGGAAGCGCCCAGGCGGCCTGCGCCTTGCGCGTCATCGTCCAGCGCAGTCCTGGGCAATGGCGCCAGAGGTAGGCGGCGGCGGCCAGCGCGGCCGCCAGCCAGGCCAGGCATTGCAGGATCTGGGCGGCATCCAGGTTCTCGAAGAACTCCTGCGTCTCCTGCGCTTCCGTGCGCAGCAGCGTGGCCAGCGTGAACTCGTCGATCAGGCTGTGCAGAAAGCTGGCGTGCAGCATGTTGGCCGCGCCCACGGGCAGGAGCACGGCGCAGGCCGCACCCAGCCAGGGCCGCTTCATGGCCAGGGGGAAGAACACGAAGGCCGACAGCAGCGTATAGCCGGCCTCCTTCAGGCTGGGGTGGATGAGAAACGGCGGGGAAAAGAGCAGCACCCAGACCAGAAAATATCCAAGGTGCGCGCGTCGGCCAAAGTGCATTCCGGGTTTTGTGTCAAATTTTTTACAATTTTATGACCTGCCCCGGAGAGCAACCTGGCGGTGGCCGCCGCAAGGCTGGGGGTCGCGGCGGGAAAGCCGTCATTAAAAAAAACGGCTTTTGCGTCCGCCCAGCCAGCGCCGACAGCTATGGAAAACGATGTGCAGCGCATCGGGCGAGGTGCCAGTCCGCCTCAATCCGTGGCATGCAGCGCATCGCCCAGTGCGCCGACCAGGCGCTCGATCTCGGCCTTCTCGCTGATGAACGGTGGTGCCAGCTGGATGGTGTCGCCGCCGTAACGCACATAAAAGCCCATGTCCCAGCATTTCATGGCGATCTCGTAGGGACGCCTGGCGGGCTCGCCCGGCACGGATGCGATGGTCAAGCCTGCGGCCAGGCCGATATTGCGGATGTCCAGCACATGGCGCGCGCCCTGGAGGCTGTGCACGGCCTGCTCGAAGAACGGCGCCAGCGCCTGCACGCGGCCCGGGCCGTCTTCCTTCTCGAGCAGGTCGAGCGCCGCAATGCCCGCGGCGCAGGCCACGGGGTGGGCCGAGTAGGTATAGCCGTGGGCGAACTCCAGCATGTATTCGGGGCCGCCTGCCGCCATGAAGCTGTCGTAGATCTCGCCGCGCACCACGCAGGCGCCCAGCGGCTGGGCGCCGTTGGTCACCTGCTTGGCGATGTTCATGATGTCGGGCGCCACGCCGAAGGCCTCGGCAGCCGTCATGGCGCCCAGGCGGCCGAAGCCCGTAATGACCTCGTCGAAGATCAGCAGGATGTCGTGCTGGGTGCAAATCTCGCGCAGGCGCTGCAGATAGCCTGCCGGCGGGATCACCACGCCGCCCGAGCCCGACATGGGCTCGACGATGACGGCGGCGATGTTGCTCGCGTCATGCAGGGCGATGATGTCCAGCAGCCGGTCGGCCAGCGCGCGGCCGTCCGCCTGGGGCATGCCCCGGCAGAACGAGCCCATGGGCGGCTGCGTATGGGGCAGGTGGTCGGCCTCCACGCCCTGGCCGAACATCTTGCGGTTGCCGCCCATGCCGCCCACGGAGATGCCGCCGAAGTTCACGCCGTGATAGCCCTTCTCGCGGCCGATCAGCCGCGTCTTCGTGCCCAGGCCCTTGGTGCGCCAGTAGGCGCGCGCCATCTTGAGCGAGGTGTCCGCCGCCTCCGAGCCCGAGCCCGTGAAGAACACATGCGACAGACCTTCGGGCATCAGGCTTTTGATCCTGTTGGCCAGTGCGAACGAGGCCGGATGGCCGAACTGGAAGGCGGGGGCATAGTCCAGCTGCTGGGCTGCCTTGCCGATGGCCTCGGCGATTTCGCGCCGGCCGTGGCCCAGGCCCGTGCACCACAGGCCCGAGAGGCCGTCGAAAATCCTGCGGCCGTCCGCGTCGGTGTAATAGGCGCCCTGGGCGCCGGTAATCATGCGCGGTCTGGCCTTGAAATTGCGGTTGCCGGTGAACGGCATCCAGTGGGCGTCCAGCCACCGGGCGTCCGGCTGGCGATCGGCGGCAACGGCTTGGGTGCGGATATCGCGGTTATCGGCAATGTGCATGAAAGCTCCTGGCAGATCCGGGAAAGATCGTCCCCGATGGGGCGTGAACAGGCATTGTTGGCCCTGGCCTGCATTTGGGAAATAGCCGCAAACCCATGGCTTGCCGGCCGGCCGCTTTGGACGGAAGAGGGCGCGAAATGCAGGGCTGCCTTGTTTTTTGGGCGCTCTGCGTGTGCAGACTGTCAATCTCGGGCCTTGGCTTGCTGGGAGATACCTGCAGCAATGCCTCTTGGCAATGCAGAATTTCCAGGTTTGAAACGGCTTGTGCCCAGGCTTGCGAAGAGGAAGCAAACAGGCTTATCCACAGAATTTCTACATGCTTTCATGTTCCCTGGGCAGCCAGCGCCGCCAGGGTCTGCACAAGCCAGGAGCCGAAGTCCCGGACGGCCGGAATGTTGTCGGGTGTGGGCATGGGGCTCTCCTGCTCAGGCCATGCCGACCGCCGCGGCCTGGCGGTCCGCACGCTTGCGCAGGCTGCGCTCCCAGGCCTTTTCGTGGAAGAAGAAGGCCACGGCCTGGACGGTGGGCTCCAGCAGGCTCAAGGTCAGCGATGCCCACAGATTGCCGGTGACCGCATACGCCACGCAGGCCGCAACGGTGATGTGGATGCAGTAGTAGCTGCCGGTCTTGGCCAGCGTGGTCTGGTGCTTGCGCAATGTCTGAAGCATTCGGCTCATGGTGTTCTCCTGGTGCGATGAGTCCATGGTAGGGACAGGAGGTCGAAACATCCAATTGAGAATCATTACCATTGCAATAGTCGCCGCAGCCGGAAAGGGCATGGCTGCAGGGTTTTATGAATTTCCGAAGAAAATGGCCTTGAGCGCTTGTGCATCAAGCGCAAGCAGCTATTGAATTGATTGCGGAGAAAGCAATGTTGCCAAGCCGGCCGCAAGGCCTGCCGATTTCGGGTTTTCAACTGCGGCCTTTGCGGCTCGGGGATGTGGATGCCGTGCTGCGTATCCAGGCGCAGTGCTATGGCGCGGATTTCGGCGAGCCGCGCCAGGTCTTCGTGCAGCGGCTGCAATCGCCGGTCCATTGTTCCTGGGCGGCCGTGCAGGCGGACGCCGTGGTCGCCTACCTGGCCGCCTATTGGTCACTGCCCGGCGTCATCACTCCGCTTCATGGTGGCTTTTCCAGTTATGAAGATGCCAACGTGCTTTATCTGCACGATATGGCGGTTTCTCCGGCGGTGGGGGGCCAGGGCGTGGCCGGTGCTTTGCTTCAGGCTGCCCGGTCCCAGGCCCGGCAGCGCGGCATACGCCATACGGCACTGGTCTCGGTGCAAGGCTCGCAACCTTACTGGGAGCGCCAGGGCTATGCGGTGGCAGCCGTGGCCGATGCTGCGCAGCAGCAACACCTGGCCTCTTATGGGGACGATGCCGTCTACATGGTAGGACAAGTCTGACGGAGCGCCCGAACGAGATAGGGATAATGCCGGCCATGCCCAATCGCTGGAAACCCAATGTGACCGTCTCGGCCATCATCGAACGTGATGGCCGGTTTTTGTTGGTGGAAGAGAACACGGCGGATGGGCTGCGCCTGAACATGCCGGCAGGTCACCTGGACCCGGCCGAGACGCCGATCGAGGCCTGCGTGCGCGAGGTGATGGAGGAAACCGCCTACCACTTCAAGCCCACGGCGCTGGTGGGCATCTATATGAACCGCTTCGTGCGCACGCGCACGGGTTCGGACATCACCTATATGCGCTTTGCCTTCACGGGCGAGCTGGGCGCGCACGAGGCCGGCCGCAAGCTCGACGACGGCGTGGTGCGCAGCGTCTGGCTGACGTTGGAGGAGCTCCAGGCCAGTGCCCATCTGCACCGCAGCCCCATCGTGCTGCAGTCCGTGGGCGACTACCTGGCCGGCCAGCGCTTCGACCTCGGCCTGATCCATGCCGATGCCAGCATTTACCACGCGCCAGCGCCTACGGCGCCCATGCCCGCCGGCGCGCCGGCCACGCTCGACGAAGTGCTGGCCCATGCCTCATGACGGCCTGATGCTGCAGTTTTGATTGCGGCCGGCGCCGACGCCCGGGCACAATCGCTGCAATGTCCATTGCCAGCCTCCTCCGACTGATCTCCCTGGCCGCCCTGTGGGGCGGCAGCTTTTTGTTCATGCGTGTGGCCGTGCCGCACCTGGGAGCCGTTCCTGCGGCCGTGGGACGCGGGCTGTTTTCCTCGCTGGGGCTGGCGGTGGCGCTGGGCTGCATGGGCTACCGGCCGCGCTGGGGACGCTACCTGTGGCCTTTGCTGCTGCTGGGGGTGATCAATTCGGGCATCCCCTTCCTCATGTATGCGCTGGCGGCACAGGTGCTGCCTTCGGGCTATAGCGCCATCTTCAACGCCACCACGCCGCTCATGGCCGTCATCGTGGGCGCGCTGGTATTCGGGGAAGGCATCACGGCGGCGCGGATAGTCGGCGTGGTGCTGGGCATGAGCGGCGTCGCCGTGCTGGCGCAAGCCGGGCCGCTGGAGCTGACGCCGGCCGTGCTGGGCGGCATGGCGGCATGCTTTGCAGCGACGGTCTGCTATGCGTTCTCCAGCTTCCTGACCTTGAGGCTGGCCGGCGCCAAGGCCGCCGTGGATATGCGCGCGGCCGTCTTCATCAGCCAGCTGGGGGCGCTCATGGTCCTGGTTCCGGGCCTCGCGGTGGCCTGGCTGCTGGACCCCGGCCTGGCCGCGAAGGTTGCGCAGGCACCCTGGCTGGCCTGGGGCAACGTGGCGCTGCTGGGCCTGCTGAGCACGGCGCTGGCCTATGTGCTGTATTTCCGCCTGATCGCCGACGAAGGCCCGCACAAGGCGCTGACCGTGACCTTCATCGTGCCGGTGTTTGCCGTGCTCTGGGGCTGGGCGCTGCTGGACGAGCCGCTGAGCGCCGCGCATGCCATCGGCGGCGGGCTGATTGCGCTGTCGCTGTGGATCGTGCTGCGGCCCAAGGCGCATTGAACCGCATTCACCACGCGGCGGGCAGGCGCCGCTGCAGCAGTTCCAGAAACGACTGCGCCGCATGCGGCAGCGTGCGGCCGGCCAGGGTCTGCACCTCGATGTCGCGCAGGTCCATGCCGCGGTCGCTCAGCGGCACGGCCGCGAGGGCACCCGTGGCCACCATGTCGCGTGCGGCGATCTCGCTGGCCACGGCCACCGCTGCGCCCTGGGCCGCGAAGTTCAGCAGCGTCTTGCCGTGATTGCTCTCCAGCGCCGGCACCAGCATCAGCCCCTGGCGGCTGCAGGCAGCGTCCAGCAACTGGCGCACCGCCGTGCTCGGCGGCGGCAGGGCCAGGGGATGGCGTACCAGCCTGGCCAGCGCCACGCTGCGTTCCTGGGCCAGCGCATGGCCGGGCGCCACCAGGGCCAGCACGGGCGCCGCCACGCGGCAGGCGACGGCAATGCCGGGCTCTGGCACCCGGCTGAAGCACAGGCCGATGTCGGCCGTGCCGGCACGCACGGCATCGGAAACCTCGGGCGTGGGCAGCACGGTCACCTCGAAAACGATGCCCGCATGCTCGCGCTGGAAGGCCGCGCACAGGCGCGGCAGGAATTCGCTGGCAAAGGCGTCGGAGCTGGCAATGCGCACCTTGCCGCTGCGCAGGCCCTGCAGGGCCTGGATTTCGCCCAGGGCACGCTCGGCATCCAGGCCTGCGCGGCGCGCGTGGTCGGCCAGGATCTCTCCGGCGGCATTGAGCACCATGCCGCGCGGATGGCGCTCGAAAAGCGGCGTGCCCAGCCGTGCCTCCAGCGCCGCGATCTGGCGGCTGATGGCCGAGGCCGCCACATGCAGCCGGGCCGAGGCTTCGGTCAGCGAGCCGCATTGCGCGACTTCATGGAAGTAGCGCAATGCGGTGTCTTGCAGCAGCAGGTGGCGCGGATCGGGCATGGCAGCGAATGGAAGAGGCTCCCATTGTGCTCGGTTTGCCGTTGCGGCAAGGATGGCTTGCAAATTTGCCGATGGCGGCAAACGCGTCCGTTTTCTAAGATGGCCTGTTCCAGTGCCGCCCGGCTGCGGCCATCCGATTCGCCAACCCGCCATCTCACCAGGAGTGTTGCCATGCCGGCACGGTCTGCTATTTCATCTTCGCGTCGCCAGTGGATTCAGGCCGCCGCGGTCCTGGCCGGTGGCCTGCTGGCCCAGGCGTCGGTACCGGCCCAGGCCCAGGGCGAAGCCCCCTGGCCCAGCCGCCCGGTGCGGGTGGTCGTGCCCTTTCCGCCCAGCGGCGCGACCGACCTGGTGGCGCGCGTGATCGCGCAGCGCGTGTCGCAGGAGTTGGGCCAGCAGCTGGTCATCGACAACAAGCCCGGCGCCGGCGGCACCATCGGCGCGGCCGAGGCCGCCAAGGCCGCGCCCGACGGCTACACGCTGCTGTTCACCACCAGCAGCACGCACGCCATCTCGCCGCACCTGATGCCCCGGCTGAGCTACAAGGCCGACAAGGACTTCACCCCCATCGCCCACATGGCCGACGCCGCCAGCGTGCTGCTGGTCACGCCGTCGCTGCCGGTCCGGAGCGTGGCCGAGCTGATCGCCTACGCCAAGGCCCACCCGGGCCAGCTCAACTACGCCAGCAGCGGCAACGGCACCATCGTGCACCTGAACACCGCCGCCTTTGCTGCGCAGGCGGGCATCCGGCTCACCCATGTGCCCTACAAGGGCACGGCCCAGTCCATCACCGATCTGGCCGCGGGCCAGGTGCACCTGCTGTTCGACTCCATTCCCACCGGCATGCCCCATGTGGCCAGCGGCCGCCTGCGCGCCCTGGCCGTCACGGGCGACAAGCGCAGCGCGCTCGCACCCAACCTGCCCACGGTGGCCGAGTCGGGGCTGCCCGGCTATTCCTCGGTCACCTGGTTCGGCGTCTACGGCCCGGCCGGCATGAAGCCCGAGCTGGTGGAGCGGATCAACCAGGCCTTCAACCAGGCCGTCCGGAACCCGGACGTGATCGCCAGCCTGGCCAAGCAGGGTGTGGAGCCGGCCAAGGCGCAGACGCCGAAGGAATTCGCGGCGATGGTGAAGGCCGACAGCGCGCGCTGGGCCAAGGTCATCAAGGACAACCACATCACATTGGAATAAAGCACCCCCTGAGCCGCTTCGCGTCTTCCCCCTGGCCGGGCGCCCCTCTCTCGCTGCGCGGGAGGGGGACCACGCCCTCGCTGCGGGGCGGCGCGGCCGGCGTAGGCCCTTGCTCGGCGTGCGTCGATGGGGCGTGCCAGTTTTAAGCGCGGCGCTCATGAATCACTGATCGGACTTAGATATGACAAACCTCATCAAGGACTGGACGCTTCCCTATGCCTCGCACCGCTCGCCGGTGCTGGGGCGCAACGTGGTCAGCACCTCGCAGCCGCTGGCCGCGCAGGCCGGCCTCTCCATGCTGCAGGCCGGCGGCAACGCCGTGGACGCGGCGCTGGCCGCGGCGATGACGCTCACCGTGGTCGAGCCCACGGGCTGCGGCATAGGCAGCGACGGCTTTGCCATCGTCTGGGACGGCAAGGAGCTGCACGGCCTCAACGCCTCGGGCCGCTCGCCCGCGGGCTGGACGCCCGAGTACTTTGCCCAGCTGGGCGGCATCCCCGAGAAGGGCTGGAATGCCGTGACCGTGCCCGGCGCCGTGTCGGCCTGGGTGGCGCTGTCCCAGCGCTTCGGTAAGCTGCCTTTTGCACAGGTGGCTCAGCCGGCGATTGGCTATGCGCGCAACGGTTTTGCGGTTTCGCCCACCATTGCCACGCTATGGGAGCTGGGCGGCAGGAAGCTCGGCGACCAGCCCGGCTTTGCCGAGTGCTTTCTGCCCGGCGGCCGCGCGCCCCGCGCCGGCGAAGTGTTCAGGAGCGAAGCCCACGCGCGCACGCTGGAGGAGATCGCCGCCACCATGGGCGAGTCCTTCTACCGCGGCGCGCTGGCCAGGAAGATGGCCGAGCATTCGCGGGCCTGCGGCGGCGTGATGACCGAGGAAGACCTGGCCGCGCACCAGGCCGACTGGGTGGGCACGGTGTCGCAGAAGTTCGGCGACTCGGTGATCCACGAGATCCCGCCCAACGGCCAGGGCATTGCGGCTCTGATGGCGCTGGGCATGCTCGACGAACTGGGCGTCGGCGCTCAGCCGCTGGACGGCGTGGACAGCGTGCACCTGCAGATCGAGGCCATGAAGCTGGCCTTTGCCGACCTGCACCAGTACAACGCCGACCGGGACCACATGCGCGTCACCCCCGCGCAGCTGCTGGACCGCGGCTACCTGCGCGAGCGCGCCCAGCTCATAGCCCGCGACAAGGCCAGCGATCCCACCTACGGCGCGCCCCGGCCCGGCGGCACGGTCTACCTGGCGGCGGCCGATGCCAGCGGCATGATGGTCTCCTTCATCCAGTCCAACTACATGGGCTTCGGCTCGGGCGTGGTCGTGCCGGGCACGGGCATCAGCCTGCAGAACCGCGGCCATGGCTTCACCACCGAGGCCGGTCATGCCAATCAGGTCGGCCCGCGCAAGCGCCCCTCGCACACCATCATCCCGGCCTTTGCCATGAACGCCGACGGCACGCCGCAGATGGCGTTCGGCGTGATGGGCGGCCCCATGCAGAGCCAGGGCCATCTGCAGATGGCGCTGCGCGTGCTGCGCTACGGCCAGAACCCGCAGGCCGCGGCCGACGCGCCGCGCTGGCGCGTGACCGGCGGCAAGGGCGTGGCCGTGGAGCCGTCCTTCGATGCCGCCGTGGTCGAGCAACTGCGCGCGCGCGGCCACGAGGTCACCGTCGAGGCCGGCCACGGCGTGTTCGCCTTCGGCGGCGCCCAGCTGGTGCTGCGCGAGGGCGAGCACTACGTCGGCGGTTCCGACCCGCGCAAGGATGGGTGTACTGTCGCGTTCTGAAGTATTGATAGCTGCCAGTGCTTGATCCAAAAGGATTTCGGATATTTTTATGTCTGAAATCCTTATGAATAAGGCGCAAGCAGCTACTTTTATAGGAGAGCCGGCAAGCGCGATGCGGGCTTTCTGCCACAAATCAGAAGCTATGCCGCAGTCCTACTTCGTAGCCTGCGGCCGAGTGGGGGGCATAGCCTCCTGTGGATTGATAGGCCGCTGCGCCGCCGGTGGTCAGGCCCAGGATGACGGGATCGTTCTGGCCGTTGCTGATCCACACCCGGGAGACCGTCGTGTACAGAGCGGTTCGCTTGGAAAGATTGTGTACATAGCCCAGCGCGAGCTTTTGAGCCGTGGCTTCCGTACTCGCAAGGCCTTGATACGGATCCTTCTGCGACTTCATGCGTGAGTAAGCCGCCTTGAAAACGCCGGACCCGACGGGCACCGATACGCCCAGCAGCATGCCGTTGTAGGTGCTGGCGGCGACACTGGTACCTGCCTTGATGTCGGCCTGCGTTCTGGTGACCGCGCCCATGAGCTTGGCCACTTTGAGGTCATACGAGGCCCCCAGGTTGAGGATTCGGATCTTGTGGTCGAGGCTGGCTGCGGGAAGTGTGATGCCAGGATAGTCATCTCCCGTGCTTTGGGCATAGGACACGGCCATGTCGAAGGCGCCGGACGCGTAGCCAAGGCGACCGCCCAGGTAGCGCCCGCGCTGGTTCTTGCTGCCTTCATCGAAGACGTACATCGCCTGACCGTAGATGCCGCCAAGCCCTCGGGGGAGAAAATAGCCGACGCTGTTGTTGGCGCGGATTGCATTGTCCGATGCGAACGGCGCGGTTCCCGATGCGCGCGCGACAGCGATATTTTGATTGACCTTGTTGAGAATCCCCGTGCCCACGCCGACGGGGCCGAACGGGTCGAAGCTGGTGTCGTTCCAGTAGGTGGGCGTGTAGTCGCGTCCCAGCCGGATTTCTCCGAACGGGGCCGAGAGGCTTACGGTTGAGCGCCGGTCGAAATTCAGGCCGTTTGGCGCGCCGTTGTCCGCGGTGAATCCGCTTTCGAGCCAGAACCCCGCCGACCATCCGTTGCCCAGGTCTTCCTTGCCGCGAAAGCCGATGCGGCTGGTCGAGTTCGCACCGCTGGAAAGTGCTGTCTGGCTGCGGTGGATGTCAGGTGCGGCCGTGCCGCCCGGACCATGCCAGCTGCTGTTTGCCGAGTAATGGCTGATGCCGACGTCGACGACGCCGAAAATCGTGACTGATGATTGTGCGTGCGCAAAACCGGCCGTCGCGAGGACGGTGGCTGCAATGACTGTCTTTTTCACGTTTGTCTCCTTGGTGGTTGAATTCGATTCCGCTCTGGGGGCTACAGATCCAGCACGAGCATGGGGGTGCGCGAGCGCGAGCAGCACGGCAGAAAGCTGTCGTTGCGCTTTTGCTCATTCGGGGAGAGAAACATGTCCCGATGGTCCGGCTCTCCCTCCAATACGCGGGTGAGGCAGGTTCCGCAGACCCCTTGCTCGCAGGAGGTCGAAAGTGCGACTCCTGCAGCGGCCAGTGCCTGCGTCACGGACTGGTCCTTCAGCACCGGAATCACGCGTCCGGTACGGGCAAGCTTGATGTCGAAGGCCGCATCGGTGTCGTGAGCCGCGGTGCTGGCGCTGAAGAATTCGTAGTGCAGGTTCTGCTCCGCCCAGCCCTGGCGGCGGGCCGTGTCCAGCACTGCGTCCATGAACCCTTTGGGTCCGCAGACATACAAGTGCCGGTCGGGGGTCGGATCGCCGATCAGTACGGGCAAGTCGGCAGGATGCTCATCGTCATGGTGGAAGCGGGTCTGGGGTGCAAAGGCGGATTGCGCAATGCTGTCTCGGAAGGCCGTGCGCTCGCGTGAGCGGGTGCAGTAGTGCAGCGTGAAGTCGGCCTGCTGCGACGACAGGTGGTGAGCCATGCAGACAATGGGCGTGATGCCGATGCCGCCAGCCAGCAGCAGGCTGTGGCCCGCGTCAGGCGCCAGCGGGAACAGGTTGCGGGGCATGCCGATGGTGATCGCCTGACCTTCCTGCACCAAGTCGTGGATGGCCTGGGAGCCTCCGCGCGAGCCAGGATCCCTGAGAGCGGCGATCACGTAGCGGTGCTGCTCGGCGGGATCGTTGAGCAGCGAGTACTGCCGCACGAGCCCGTTGGGCAGATGAACATCGATATGGGCGCCTGCGCAGAAGGCCGGCAGAAGACCGCCATCGGCATGGACCAGTTCGAGAGAGCAGATGTCCGGTGTTTCCAGTGTCTTGAGGGCAACCCGGACTTTCAGAGTGGCTGCAGTCATGGGTGTGCCTTCAGATGCTGTAGGTTTCGTAGGTCGATGGGTGGAAGAGCTCCTGCACATCCATCAGTCGGGCCGAGAGGCCTTGGGCATGGTGATGGCGGACGAAGGCCTCCAGGGTCTGGCGCGAGGCGGCTACGCCGTAGGGCCAGTAGTCGTCGCCCAGAGTGGATTTCGCGGCGCGTATCTGCTCTTCAACGAACGGCAGAGTGACCTTGGTCGCGGAGGTGTCCTCCAGCAAGTCGAGCGCGGCCTGCTTGGCTTGCGAAAATGCCTTGAATACGGCCGAGGGCAGCCATGGGTGCTGAGCGGCGAGTTCCTTGCGGATACCCACGATGTGCATGATCGGAAAGATGCCCGTGCGGCGGTAATAGTCCTTGGCCGCGGCTGTCGGATCGTCGTAGAGCCAGCCGATGTTGGGGTTGCGCAAGGCAGTGCTGGCCGGTGGGCGTGGGCCTATGAATCCGTCGATGTCGCCACGGTCCAGCAGGGCGGAGATGGTTTCGCCCTCCGGAGCGTTTTCGATATGGATGTCGCCGGGCAGGGCCAGCTTGATCTTTTCCGGCCGCGCTGCCGTTTCGATTCCTCCGCGGACCCAATGCACATCGCAGGGACGGACACCATGATCCGCTTCCAGGATGGCGCGAGCCCAGACATTGGCCGTGAGCTGGTATTCCGGCAAGCCGATGCGCTTTCCCTTGAGGTCCTCGGGCCGTTGGATGCGGTCCTTGCGAACGTAGATGGACGTGTGGCGAAAGGCCCGTGAGACAAAGACTGGAATCCCGATATAGGGGCAGGAGTCCTGGGAATGCTTGACCAGATAGCTGGAGAAGGAAATTTCCGTGATGTCGAAATCCTGGCTCCGCATGGCGCGGAAAAACATTTCCTCTGGATTGAGAAGCATGAATACCGGGTCCACGCCATCGATTTGCACCCGTCCGTCGTAGAGGGGCCGCGTGCGGTCATAGTCGCCCATGGCGACCGAGAGTCGGAGCTTGTTCATGGTGTTTCCTGTGTCGGATTAGGGGGCCGATTTGCTGGTGGATTTCGCCAGGGGTGTCCAGCGGGAGATTTCGGTCTGGACGTAGCGCGTGAATGTTGAGGCGTTCCAGTCCTGTGGCTCGATGCCTTCTGACGCATACAGCTTCTGCATTGCATCGGACTTGAGCCCCCGCCGCACTTCCTCATTGATCTTGGTTACCAGGGCCGGTGCCATGCCTGCAGGACCGGACAGGGCAAACCAGGTCGTCGCTGTCAGGGAGGGGTAGCCCAGCTCCGCGAATGTCGGCAGTGAAGGCATGTCGGGCAGGCGCGCCGGCGAGGTGATGGCAAGCGCGTTGAGCTTGCCGGCCTTGATATAGGCGCTTGCCGTGCGGTAGGTCACGAACGCCGCTGGAATCTGGCCGCCCAGCAGATCCGTCACTGCTGGGTTGGCGCCCTTGTAGCCCACTCTGGTCTGTTTGTACTTCGCGTTGTGCGCGAAGACCGAACCGATCAGATCACCGTGTGTGCCCAGGCCGGGAGAGCCCCAACTCAGGCCGCCTTGCAGCCCGCGTGCATAGGCCACGAACTCGGCGAGCGTCTTTGCGGGAAGCGACGGATGCACTACCAGCACCGTGGGCGGTCCCCCCAGCATCGCTATGTGCGTGAAGTCGGCTACTGGATCAAAAGCCTTGATGTCCACGGGAGCGATGACGTGCGAGCCGACACCAGAGAGCACCAGGGTATAGCCGTCCGGTACGGCCTTGGCCACCTGCGCCGAACCGATGGTGCCGGCTCCGCCCGCGCGGTTATCGACGACGAAAGGCTGCTTGTAGACCGTTTGCAGATGCTGGGCGATTGCGCGGCCCAGTGCGTCCGCCGTTCCGCCCGGAACATAGGGCACGACGATGCGTACTGCCTTGTTGGGCCAGGTTGCCACCTCCGGGCTCTGTGCATTTGAATTTAGGGCCAGGGAGCCCAAAACGCCGGCGCAAAGCAAGGCTCGGCGGGTGATTCTTTCCATCATCAAAGTCTCCTTTTCTTGTGTTCAGCCGCTTGCTCCGGCTTGGGAAGGAATGTATCATCGTTCTTTCATAAGGAAAACAGTTCTTCTATATGGAACAAAAAGGAGATGTGCAATGTTGAAGCAAGAGCAGAATGAATTGGTGACTCGAACGAATGCGGGAACCCCGATGGGGGAGGTGTTCAGGCGCTATTGGCTGCCGGCGCTGCTGTCGCAGGAACTGCCCGCGCCGGACTGTCCTCCGGTGCGGGTCAAGCTGCTGGGCGAGTCACTGATCGCGATCCGTGACACGCAGGGGCGTCTGGGGGTGATGGATGAGTTCTGCGCCCATCGCGGCGTGTCACTTTGGTTCGGACGCAATGAGGACAACGGCATTCGCTGCCCTTATCACGGCTGGAAGTACGACGTCTCCGGCCGATGCGTGGAAGTTCCTTCGGAACCGGAAGGCAGCCGGTATTGCGAGCGCATCAAGCTCAAGTCCTATCCGCTGATCGAACGCGGTGGCGTGGTATGGATCTACATGGGACCGCCCGAGCTACAGCCTCCTGCACCCGAGTGGGAGTTCGCCACCGTGCCCGCCAATCAGAGCTTCATGTCCAAGCGTATGCAGGAGTGCAACTGGCTGCAGGCCCTTGAAGGCGGCATTGATTCGAGCCACGTCTCCTTTCTGCACAGCGGCGGATTGCAGCACGACCCCTTGTTCAAGGGCGCCAAGGGCAATGAATACAACATGAACGACTTGCGCCCGCAGTTCGAGGTGGCGGAGGCTGACGGCGGCCTGTTCATCGGCGTGCGGCGCAAGGCCGAGCCCGGTTCGCTTTATTGGCGCATCACGCCGTGGATTCTTCCCTGCTTCACCATGGTGCCTCCGCGCGGCGACCACCCCGTACACGGTCACTTCTGGGTGCCCATCGACGATGAAAATTGCTGGGCCTGGAGCTTTGACTATCACCCCACCCGGCCGCTTACGGAGCAGGAAGTGGAGGCCATGCACAACGGCGCCGGGATTCACTGCAAGTACGTTCCCGGAACGTTTATTCCATTGGCAAACAAGTCCAACGATTACCTGATGGATCGCGAAAAGCAGAGAACCGGCGAGCTGTACAGTGGGGTTGAAAGCATCGCGATTCAGGACTCCTCGCTGCAGGAAAGCATGGGGCCTATCCAGGACCGCACGCGTGAAAACCTCACCGGCACGGATCGCGGCATTGTTCAGGCCCGGCGGCGCCTCATGGCGGCAGCCATGGCACTGGCCGAATCGGGAACACCGCCTCCGGGCACCGAGCCAAGCCAGCAGAAGGTGCGTTCCGTGGCAATTGTGTTGCCCGAAGGCGCAGTCTTCCACGAAGCCGCGCGCGATGCGCTGCGCGCCGAACCCGGCAAACCGCACGCTACCGTATGACGGATCGTTCCATCATCTGGGCAGCGGTCGCTGTCGAGCCTGGGCGCACCGAGATTCAGGAACTGAAGGTGCCGGAGCCCGGCGCCGACTCCGGGCTTTTGCGGGTCGCCATTACAGGTGTCTGCGGAAGCGATTGGGGTTACTACCAGAACCTGCCGCGCTCGCGCGGACCGCTGATCCTAGGGCATGAAACTGTTGGCTACGTGGAGCGGATCGGCGCCCTTGCCGCTCAGCAGTGGAAAGTCAAGGAAGGCGAACTAGTCGCACTGGAGGAGTACCTGCCGTGCGGGCACTGCGAGTACTGCCGCTCCGGCGAGTTCCGCCTGTGTCATGCGACCGATTGGAGGCTGGGCGGCATGCGCTATGGCGCGACGGCCTTGAGCAAGGAACCGGGGTTGTGGGGCGGCTTCGCACAGGCTCAGCACTTGCATCTCAACACCGTGTTCCATCGTGTTCCAACGGGGGTGACGCCCCGGCATGCGGCGCTGGCGTTGCCGTTGTCCAACGGCATCGAGTGGGCCTATCTCCAGGGGGGCGCGGGTCCAGGTCAGACGGTGGTGATCCAGGGACCGGGACAGCAAGGACTTGCCTGTGCTGTTGCTGCCCGGGAGGCTGGCGCACAGTGCGTGATCGTCACAGGGCTGTCGAACGAAACGGACCGGCAGCGCCTTGCCCTGGCCAGGGAACTTGGCGCGCACCATACGATTGACATCGAGCAGGAGGATCTGTTGGAGACCGTCGCAGACATCACGGGTGGCCACATGGCCGATCTCGTGATCGATTGCGCCTCAGGCGGGCCGGCTTCGGTTTCCAGTGCCATCCAGCTCGCCCGCAAGCGAGGCACGGTCATCCTCGCGGGCCAGAAAAGGCAGCCTGTTCCCGCGTTTGACAGTGACAGTATCATTGCCAACTTCCTCACTGTTAAAGGGATGCGCGGGCACTCTTATGAGTCGGTCGAACTGGCGCTGCAATTGATTGCAGGTAATCGCCATGGCGTCACGAAGATGTGTACGCACACCTTCTCCCTGGAGGAGACCGATCTTGCCCTTAGGTCTCTGGTGGGTGACGGAGTGGAAGGGGCGATCCATACAACCATTGATCCTGAACGTTGAGCACGAAAGACAACACTGACGAAAGCCGCAACCTGTCTTCGGCAGGCGCGGCACTGCGCCTGCTGAAGACATTCACGGCCGAAGAGCCCGAACTGGGCATCACCGAGCTTGCTAGGCGTCTTGGTGTCGCCAAAAGCACGGCCCATCGGCTCGCGGCGACCCTGGTTGCCGAGGGATTTCTTGAGCGCATTCCGACGGGCAGCGGTTACCGCCTGGGCCTGCTGCTTTTCGCGATGGGAACCTTGGTGCGGCGGCGCATGAATGTTGCTGAGGAAGCTGCTCCGCTGCTGCATGCGCTGGGCGAGCAAAGCGGCGAAACCGTGCATCTCGCGGTGCTGCACGGCAGTGAAATCCTGTATCTGCGCAACATTGAAAGCCGGCATGCCATTCGTCCGCGTTCCTATCTGGGCGTGCGCAAACCGGCGTTCTGCACCAGCGAAGGCCGAGTCCTGCTGGCCTTCAGTCCACCCCCGGTACAGGCCAAGATATTGCGTGGACCCCTGGAGGCTCGGACATCGAATACCGTGACCGACAAGGCAAAGCTGGCTCATTTGCTGGAAAAAGTGCATGGCGCCGGATGCGCCGTGGACGACGAGGAAAGCGAAGAGGGGATGCGGGGAGCTGCCGCACCGATCTTCGATGCATCTGGGGCCGTGGTGGCTGCGGTGGGCCTGGCTGTGCCGACTTCGCGCTTTCCGAAAGCCAAAACGAATCAATTCACGACCATGGTGATCGAGACGGCGCACGCGATCTCGCAGCGGCTTGGCTACGAGTCCTGATCCCCGCCATGAAAAATTCCCCCATTCCCGTCTGGGTCGTCACAGGCTATCTGGGCAGCGGCAAGACCACATTGCTGAACCGATGGCTGAGCCACGCCGGGCTGGCGCATGCGGTGTTGATCATCAATGAGATTGGGGAAGTCGGACTCGATGACCGCATCCTGGCTCGCAGCGCCGATAGCGCCTCCACGCTTTTGGCAAACCAGTGCATCTGCTGCAACGGCCTGCCTGGCCTGGAGGGGACGCTGACCGAGCTTTGGTGGGCACGGTTGCGGCGCGAGCGGCCCCATTTCGATGCCGTGGTGATCGAGACGACAGGCTTGGCCGCGCCAGGGCCGATCAGCCAGCTCTTCGAACTGGTGTCGCTTTTGCGGGAGCGCTATGTGCTGCATGCCGTTGTGACGGCCGTGAGTGCCACGGCCGGGTGCGAGGGCATCGAAGCCCATGCGCAAGCCCGTGAGCAACTCCAGGCGGCGGATACGGTGGTGCTCACCAAAGTGGATCGTGCCGAACCCGCTGCCGTGGCGTCGCTGTCCACTCTGATCCAGGCATATGCACCCCAGGCCCGGGTTTTGCAGTCGGCGATGGCTTCTCTCGACTGGAATGACATGGCCGCCGTCACTCCGGGCCGGTCGTCTGGCAACCGCTTATCCGCGGCCGTGCCTAGTGGCGCTGGATTCGCAGCGGTCCGTCTCGGTGGACGTTCGGGCTATGCCCCGGTAGGTGAGTCTGTACATGGTGCCAAAAGCCGTTTCATTCCCTTGCCGCAGCCCATGGAACTTGACACATGGAAGGCTTGGCTTGGTTCACGGCTGGGGCCGCACCTGCTACGGCTCAAGGGCGTGGTGCTGCTGGACGATGGTTCACCGCTGCTGGTTCAGTGGTCGCAGGGCGATGAGCATCCGTTCTTGCAGCCCTTTGAAGGTTCCTGCCCATCGCCTGGGCTCACGGAAATCCACTCGCAGTGAGCGGACCGGCCATTGGGTGGGTGTTTGGATCTGGCAGAGTCTATGCAATAGATAGCTGCTTGTGCTTGACCTGTAAGGATTTCAGTTTCTTTCATAGCTGAAACCCTTATGGATGTAGCGCAAGCAGCTATCTTTTAAGGATCAAATCCTCAGTTCTGCGTGATCTTGCGCTCCCTGACCACCTTGCCCCATTGCTCGTACTCCTTTTTCATGAAGGCTGCGAACTCGGCGCGCGTGGTGGGCTGGGGCGTGAGGCCGTGGATCTTCAGCGCATCGGCCACCGCGGGATCCTGGAGCACCTTGACGATCTCCTTGTTCCAGCGATCCAGCATGGGCGCGGGCGTCTTGCCGGGCGCGACGAAGGCATACCAGTTCAGCGCCTCGAAGCCCGGATAGCCGGCTTCGGCCACCGTGGGAATATTGGGCATGTAGGCGGGCCGGGTCAGGCCCGTGGTGGCCAGCGGAATCAGCTTGCCGGTCTCGATGTGCGGCAGGGCCGTAGGCGGGGCGGCGAAGTAGGAGGTCACGCGCTCGCCCAGCAGGTCCTGCAGCGCCGGCGCACCGCCCTTGTAGGGCACGTGCACCATCTCCACGCCGGCGCGCTGGTTGAACAGCTCGCCGGCCAGGTGCGAGGCCGAGCCCGCGCCCGTGGAGGCATAGTCCACGCTGCCGGGCGCCTTCTTGGCCTTGGCCACGAATTCGGCCAGGGTCTTCACGCCCGCGCCCTTGTGCACCACCAGCACGTTGGGAAAATTCACGCCGCCGGAGATCGGCGCCAGGTCCTTGAACGGGTCATAGTTCAGCTTCATGATGTGGGGCGCGATCGTCAGCGGCCCCACCGAGCCCAGCAGCAGCACCGAGCCGTCGGCCGCGGCATTGGCCACGTACTGGTGGGCGATATTGCCGCCCGCGCCGCCCTTGTTCTCGACAACCACGGTCTGGCCTATGTTCTCGCCGAGCTTCTTGGCGATCAGGCGTGCGGCCGCATCGGCGGCGCCGCCGGCCGCAAAGCCCACGACCAGGGTCACGGGCTTGCTGGGCGGAAAGTCCTGGGCCTGGGCGGGAGCGCAAAGGGCCAGTGAAGTGGCGGCCAGCACGGCGGCCTGGAGCAGGGTGCGTTTTTGCATGGTGGGTCTCCTTGGTATGAAAATTGAGCTTGGGTGCTTGTAGGGCAGGCGCTGGCAGCTATCTTTTTGGTGAGCAATCAATCGGCGCCCAGGCCGATGGGACTGGGTTCGCGCTTTTCGGCGTTGTGGCGCAGCAGCGCCGCGGTGCGGAAAATGCCGTGCGCGAACTTGCCGTAGGGCAGGGTGGCGAACAGCGCGATCACCGCGCCCAGGTGCAGGCACAGCAGCAGGGCCAGGGCGGGCGTGGCGCGGGCGAGCCACAGCGCCATGCCGCTGGCCGCGACCAGGAACAGCAGCGCGATGAAGCCCAGGTCCATGGGCTTTTGCCGCGCGTCGCCGTGCAGCGGGTGGCGGCTGCGGTTCAGATGCCACAGGCCGGCCGTGCCCGCCATCAGGCCCAGGCCGCCCAGCGCGCCGAGGACCTTGGGCAGGCTGGGCAGCTCGTAGGGCGCGGCCCAGCCGAACGCATAGTGGTAGACCGTACCCAGCGCCGTGGCGGCAAAGCACAGCAGGAAGCCGTAGAAGGTCAGGTGGTGGAAACGGCGGCGCTTGAGCGTGTATTCGTCATCCTCGTTGTGGCAGCCCTCGCCGTGGCCGCCGTCCAGGTACTTGAGGCGCAGCACATCGTGCGTGGCTTCGGCCGCCGCGGGCGCGCTCACGTCCGCGCCGCTGGTGGCGGGCTTCACGTCCTTCCAGAAGCGGCGCACGCCCATGGCCAGGGCAAACACCACGCACAGGAAGACGGGCGCGAAGATGCCCACCAGCAGGTTGTGCGGGAACAGGTGGTAGAAGTTGTTGCCCAGTTGCGCATTCCACAGCTGGCCCAGGCCCCCTTGTGCCGCCACGGCTAGCGCGAGGAACAGGAACAGGCCGGCCACCAGGGCCAGCGACAGGGTCAGGCCGTTCCTCTGGTAGAGCTTGCCCAGAGCCGGCGGCCAGGCGTAATCGGCATAGGTCTGGCCGCGCACCTCGGCCATGGCCTGGGGGATATTGATGCCGAATTCGTGCGGCGGTGCGTACTGGCAGGCGTGCAGGCAGGCGCCGCAGTTGTGGCAGAGATTTGCCAGGTAATGCACATCGGCCTTGCCGAACTCCAGACGGCGCGTCATGGCCGGGAACACGGCGCAGAAACCTTCGCAATAGCGGCAGGCATTGCAGATCTGCATCACGCGCGCCACCTCGTCCTCGGCAGCGGTTTCCGTTGGGGCGGGGAGGATGGGAATCACCTTACCGGTGGCCAGGGTCTGGGCTTCCTTGCCCAGTTCTTGCAGGGATTTCAGGGTTTGCATGTCAGTATCAATGATGTTGACCGTGATTCGCATCACTTGAAACTGGCGTGCTCCAAGTCAGAGACGCCGAGCAAGGGCCGCCCCGCAGCGAGGGCGTTGTCCCCCTCCCAAAGAGGGAGGGGGAAGCGGCGAAGCCGCTCAGGGGGTGTTTCATTTCAGTCCTTTACGGCGCCATGGATAGCGGGTTTGCCAGCAGCCGCCAGCGCGGCATTGCGCCCGGCAATGCGGCCAAAGGCTGTGCCGATCGACATGCCCACACCGGCCGTGTAGCCCTTGCCCAGCACATTGCCGGCCATCATCTCGCCGGCCACGAACAGGTTCTGGCTGGGCTGGTCCTTGAAGCGCACGGCGGAGGTGTCGTCCACCTTCAGGCCCAGATAGGTGAAGGTCACGCCGGGGCGCAGCGCATAGCCGTAGTAGGGGCCGGTGTCGAGCGGGCGCGCCCAGTGCGTCTTGGCCGGAGCCAGGCCTTCGGTGTGGCAGTCGTCCAGCGCGGTATGGTCGAAATGGCCGACCTTGCAGCTGCTGTTGTAGGCGTCGAGCGTGGTCATGAAGGTGTCCACGTCCAGACCCAGCTTCTGTGCCAGCTCGGGCAGGGAGTCGGCCTTCACGCCGGGGAACACCGGCGGCATGAAGCGGCCTATGGCCTTGCTGTCGATGATGGAGTAGGCCGTCTGGCCGGGCTGCTGGGCTACCAGACGGCCCCAGATCGCATAGCGCTTGGGCCAGAAGTCCTCGCCCTCGTCATAGAAGCGCTGGGCATCGCGGTTCACCACCACGCCCAGCGAGACGCAGTCGATGCGCGTGCAGATGCCGCCGTCGTACAGCGGAGCGCGGGCATCGATGGCCACCATGTGAGCTTGGGTGGGATCGCCCAGGCCGTCGGCCTGCTGCTCTTGCAGCATATGCTTGAGCAGCACGCCCTGGTTGAAGGCCGTGCCGCGGATGATGAAGTTGTCAGCTGGCCATTCGCCGCGCTCGTTCTGGCCCCAGGCCTCACGCAGCCATTCGCGGTTGGACTCGAAGCCGCCCGCCGCCAGCACGCAGCTTTTGGCCGTGATGCGCTGGCGCCCATCCTTGGTTTTGACCCATGCGGCCTGGAACCGGCCGTTCTCGATTTCGAGCTTGTCCACGGGCGACTCGTAGCGGATTTCCACGCCCAGCTTTTCGGCGCTGCGGAAATAGGCATTCACCAGCGCCTTGCCGCCGCCCATGAAGAAGGCATTGGTGCGCGCCACGTGCAGCGCGCCCGACAGCGGCGGCTGGAAGTGCACGCCATGGCGGCGCATCCAGTTGCGGCAGGTGGACGAGGCGCGGATCACCAGGCGCGCCAGGTGCTCGTTGGTGATGCCGCCGGTCACCTTGAGCAGGTCCTGCCAGAACTCCTCCTCGGGATAGGCCTCGACCAGCACGTCCTGCGGCGCGTCGTGCATGCAGCGCAGGTTGCGGGTGTGGGCCGAATTGCCGCCGCGCCAGGCGCGCGGCGCGGATTCCAGCAGCAGCACGCTGCTGCCTGCCTCGCGGGCCATCAGCGCGGCGCACAGCGCGGCATTGCCGCCACCGATGACCAGCACATCGGTGTCGTAGGTTTCTGTTTTCATGATGGGTTGCCGGCGGCATGGGGGCCGCGGCGGTTCAACGTAGGGGATTGGCGTTGAACTGTAGAAAGCGCCGCCGCCGCTGTGCAGCGGTTGCCGGGCATGGGGGTATCACGCCAAGTGATGGCTCATTCCATTTCTTAATCAAACGATTACTTTGTCGGCTTCGCTTGTCGTGCGTCTGCACTGCCTGCGCTTCGCCTTCGCGTACTCCTTTGATCGAGAAACGGAGTCAGTCCGTCAGCGTGGCGCCCATCCAGGCGCCGGACTGCACCAGCCGCCGGGTGCAATCGAGCAGCACCACGCGCGCGGCCAGCGCGGCGGGCGACAGCTCGTCGTCCGACAGGCTGCACAGCGCGGCATTGCGCCGCACCTGGTCGTCGGCGATCTCGGACCACTGGAAGCGCTGTGCTGCATCCTTGTACATGGCAACGGCCGACCAGGGCTGGACCGTGGCGCCCAGGCCCGCATCCACGGCTTCCATCAGCAGCGGCAGGGAATCGATCTCCATGGCCAGCCGGGGCTGGAAGCCCGCATGGGTGAACGAGGCCATGATGGAGCTGCGCAGGCCGTGGCTGCCCGAGGGCAGGATCAGCGGCACTTGCTGCAGCTGCACCAGGCTGATGGGCACTTCATGCTGAATCTGCGGCGCCACCGGTTGCTGGCGCGACTGAATCAGAAACAGTTGCTCTTCCAGCAGAGGCATCACGCTCCATCGCCTGGCGCTCTGAGTATCGAAAAGGATGGCCAGATCCAGCTGTCTGGCGTTGAGAAGACTCGTCAGATGCCCCGAGAGGGCTGACACCATGTGCAGACGCACCTCGGGGTAGCGCTCGCGCATGGCACGCATCAGCGGCAGGCCCAGCACCGAGGCGATGGTGGGCGACAGCCCCATGCTGACGGCACCCGACAGCCGGGCCTGCTGGGCTGCGTGAATGGCCTGCTGGGCATGGCGCAGGGTCAGCTGGGCCTGGTGGAAAAAAGCCTGGCCGGCCTCGGTGGGGATGACTCCGCGTGGTGTGCGCTGCAGCAGCCGGGTCGAGAGTTCCGACTCCAGGCGGCTGATCTGCTGGCTCAGCGCCGACTGCACCATGTCCAGATCCAGCGCTGCCCGGCTCATGGAGCCCAGTTCAACAATTCGTACAAAGTAGCGCAGCTGGCGCAGTTCCATGGCAAATCCTCACGCCCGCAGCAGTTGACGGGCGCTGGGATAATCGCATACCTATGAGCAACAAGCAGCGTGTCGTGGTGGGTTTGTCGGGCGGTGTGGACTCCGCCGTCACCGCCTATCTTCTCAAGCAGCAAGGCCATGAAGTGGTCGGCATCTTCATGAAAAACTGGGAAGATGACGACGACAGCGAGTACTGCTCGTCCAACATCGACTTCGTGGACGCGGCCGCCGTGGCCGACGTGATCGGCATCGAGATCGAGCACGTCAACTTCGCGGCCGAGTACAAGGACCGGGTGTTTGCCGAATTCCTGCGCGAATACCAGGCCGGCCGCACGCCCAACCCTGACGTGCTGTGCAATGCCGAGATCAAGTTCAAGGCCTTCCTGGACCACGCCATGCGCCTGGGCGCCGAGAAGATCGCCACCGGCCATTACGCGCGCGTGCGCCAGAACCCCGACACCCGGCTGTTCGAGCTGCTCAAGGGCCTGGACCCGTCCAAGGACCAGAGTTACTTCCTGCACCGCCTGAACCAGGCCCAGCTGTCCAGGGCCATGTTCCCCGTGGGCGAGCTGCACAAGACCGAGGTGCGCCGCATCGCCGAGGAAATCGGCCTGCCCAACGCCAGGAAAAAGGACTCGACCGGAATCTGCTTCATCGGCGAGCGGCCCTTCCGGGAGTTCCTCAACCGCTACATCAGCAAGGAGCCCGGCCCCATCCTCGACGACCGCAACCGCAAGCTGGGCCGCCACGTGGGCCTGAGCTTCTACACCCTGGGCCAGCGCTCGGGCCTGGGCATCGGCGGCGTCAAGGAAAAGGGCGCGGCACGCGGCGCCGGCGACCATGCACCCTGGTTCGTGGCGCGCAAGGAGCTGGACCGCAACGTGCTGCGCGTGGTGCAGGGCCACGACCACCCCTGGCTGCTGTCGCATGCGCTGCGGGCCGACCAGATCAGCTGGGTGGCCGGCCATGCGCCGGCCGAAGGCAAGACATATGGTTCCAAGACCCGCTACCGCCAGCCCGATTCGCCGGCGCTGATCTCCGGGGCGACGGCCGACGGGTTTCGCCTGGACTTCCCCGAATCCCAGTGGGCCGTGACGCCGGGCCAGTCGGCCGTGCTCTACGACGGCGATGTCTGCCTGGGCGGCGGCATCATCGCGCAGGTGGACCCGCAGGAGCGGGGCGTTTCCTGACGAAGCCGCCGCAGAAAAGAAAAAGCGAAGCATCTGCTTCGCTTTTTTTTTCGATGGCTGGCAGCCCCGGGGATCAGAACGGAATATCGTCGTCCATATCGTCGAAGCCCGAAGCCGCGCGCTGGGGCGGCGGAGCCATGGGGGCCGGAGCCGGACGGGCGGCAGGCGCGGCGGGGCGTGCTGCTGCAGGCGCAGGGGCGCGGCGCGGCGCTTCGTAGCTGCTTTCGCCGTAGCCTTCGTCGCCATAGCCGCCTTGCTGCTGGCCGCCGCCCTGGCGGCTGCCCAGCATCTGCATGGTGTCGGCGCGGATTTCGGTGGCGTAGCGCTCCTGGCCCGTGGCCTGGTCGGTCCACTTGCGGGTGCGCAGGCTGCCTTCCACGTAGACCTGGCTGCCCTTGCGCAGGTACTGGCCCACGATCTCGGCCAGCTTGCCATTGAACACCACGCGGTGCCACTCGGTGGCTTCGCGGTTTTCGCCGGTGTTCTTGTCGCGCCAGCGGTCGGTCGTGGCGATGGTCACGTTGGCCACCTGGTCGCCGCTGGGAAAGGTACGCATTTCGGGGTCGCGCCCCAGGTTGCCGACGATGATGACTTTGTTGACGGATGCCATAAATATGTGCCTTTACTGAAAGTGGGCCGGGAAATTAGAACGTACTCACGTTCTATGGAAAGGTCCCGGACCAATGGAATGCGCATTTTGCCCCAAGCGGGCAAGGCAGGGTGTGAGATTTCCCTGGTTATCCATGCCGGCCCACGGGGCGCAGCGGCCAGGTCACGATCAGCCACAGCGCGGCCAGCACGGCCGTCACGGCAAACAGGCCCGGGGCGCCGGCCCATTTGGCCACGCCGCCGCCGATGGCGCCGCCCGCGAACAGGCCCAGGGACTGCAGCGTGTTGTAGGCACCGAGCGCCGCGCCGCGCAGGGGCGCCGGCGCCATGCGCGAGACCAGGCTGGGCTGGGTGGCCTCCAGCGCGTTGAAGCCGCAGAAGAACAGGAACATCAGCAAGGCCATGCACCAGACGGTGGGAATCGTGCCGCTGGCCGCCAGCATGCCCAGGCCGGCCTGCACGACCACGACCAGGGCGATGGCGCCCAGCAGCGCGGCGCGCAGCCGGCCCTTGCGCTCCATGGCGAACAGGCCGCCCATGGCCAGGAAGGACAGCACCACGGCAGGCAGGTAGATGTGCCAATGCTGCTCCTTGGCCAGCCCGGCCTGCACCAGCATGGCCGGCACGGCCACCCACATGGACATCTGCACCGTGTGCAGGATGAAGACGCCGAAGTTCAGGCGCAGCAGGTCGCCGTGGCGCAGCAGGTCGCCAAACCGTCCCTTGGGCGCATCGGCATGCTGCACCGGCTCGGCCGGCACCACCCACAGCACCACGGCAATGCCGGCCAGCGCCAGCGCGCAGGTCAGGCCGAAGATGCCCGACAGGCCGATCCATGCGTTGAGCAGAGGGCTGAGCACCAGGGCCAGTGCGAACATCAGGCCGATGCTGCCGCCCACCAGGGCCATGGCCTTGGTGCGCACGCCGTCGCGCGTCAGGTCGGCCAGCAGGGCCGTGACGGCGGCGGACACCGCGCCCGCGCCCTGCAGGCCGCGGCCCGCCATCAGCATGGTGAGCGAGCCCGCCATGGCCGCGACCAGGCTGCCCAGCGCAAACACCAGCAGGCCGGCCACGATGACGCGCTTGCGCCCGAAGCGGTCGGACGCCAGGCCCAGCGGCAGCTGGAAGACCGCCTGGGTCAGGCCGTACAGGCCCATGGCCAGGCCGATCATGGCCGGATCGTCGCCGCCCGGGTATTTGCGCGCTTCGAGCGCAAACACGGGGAGCACCAGAAACAGGCCCAGCATGCGCAGTGCAAAGATCAGTGCCAGCGAGATGCTGGAGCGCCGCTCCTGCGGCGTCATGGTGGTGGCGGTCCTGTCGCCACCCAGCGTGCCCGGATTCGGGGGTGTATGGATATTCTTCACGCGCAGATTCTGCCAAGAGTGAATGCCCGACAAGGGGCATCATCAAAAAACTCCGCCGTCCGCAAGCCGGGCAGAGCAACACGAATAACGCCGTGGATTGTCCGTGATCCCTCAATCCTTGATCACGGCAGGGCCAGGCTGACTATCATGGAGAGTTTCCCCCGTTTGGAGTGCAAGTGTCCGTAAAGCCTGGTTCACTCTCTGTTGATCAAGCCGCTGCAATCGGTTCCGCCGACGAAGGCCTGTACCTGGGCCGTTCGCTGGCGCAGACACGCATCGCGATCCGCGGCGCGCGCACGCACAACCTCAAGAACATCGACCTGGACATTCCGCGCAACCAGCTGGTGGTGATCACCGGGCTGTCGGGCTCGGGCAAGTCCAGCCTGGCCTTCGATACGCTGTACGCCGAGGGCCAGCGCCGCTACGTGGAAAGCCTGTCGGCCTATGCGCGCCAGTTCCTGGGGCGCCTGGACAAGCCCGACGTGGATCTGATCGAGGGCCTGTCGCCTGCCATCTCCATCGAGCAGAAGGCCACCAGCCACAACCCGCGCTCCACCGTGGGCACGGTGACCGAGATCAACGACTACCTGCGCCTGCTGTACGCCCGCGCGGGCACGCCGTTCTGCCCCGACCACGACCTGCCGCTGCAGGCCCAGACCATCAGCCAGATGGTGGACAGCGTGCTGGCCCTGCCCGAGGACACCAAGCTCATGGTGCTGGGCCCGCTGGCGCGCGAGAAGAAGGGCGAGTTCGCCGAGCTGTTCGCCCAGCTGCAGGCCCAGGGCTATGTGCGCTTTCGCGTCGACGGGCAGATCTACGATGCGCAGTCGCTGCCGCCGCTGGAGAAGAACGAGCGCCACAACATCGACGTGGTGATCGACCGCCTCAAGGTGCGCCAGGACGTGAAGCAGCGCCTGGCCGAAAGCTTCGAGGCCGCGCTGCGCGCCGGCGGGGCCGATGCCGGCGGCCGCGTGATCGCGCTGGAGATGGACAGCGGCAAGGAACACCTGTTCAGCGCCAGGTTCGCCTGTCCCCTGTGCGATTACTCGCTGCCCGAGCTGGAGCCGCGCCTGTTCTCGTTCAACTCGCCCATGGGCGCCTGCCCGGCCTGCGACGGCCTGGGCTGCAGCGAGGCCTTCGATGCCGAGCGCGTGGTGGCCTTTCCCTCGCTGAGCTTGGCCAGCGGCGCCGTCAAGGGCTGGGACAAGCGCAACGGCTACTACTTCTCCATGCTCGAAAGCGTGGCCCGGCATTACGGCGTGAGCATAGACACGCCGTTCGAGGAACTGCCGGAGAACGTGCGCCAGGTGGTTCTCTGGGGCTCGGGCGAGGAGGCCATCGCGTTCAACTATGTTTTCGAGAGCGGCCAGCGCAAGGGCGAGGCCTTCGTCAAGCAGCATCCGTTCGAAGGCATCATCCCCAACATCCAGCGCCGCTGGCGCGAGACCGAATCCACCGTGGTGCGCGACGACCTGGCCCGGCTGCGCAGCGTGCGCCAGTGCCCCGAATGCCACGGCACGCGCCTGCGCCGCGAGGCGCGCTTCGTGCGCGTGGGCGAAGGCGATCGTGCGCGCGCCATCTACGAGGTCGGCCATGCCACGCTGGCCGAGGCGCTGGCCTGGTGCAAGGACCTGCCGCTGGCCGGCGCCAAGGCCGAGATCGCCAGCAAGATCCTGCGCGAGATCGCTTCGCGCCTGCTGTTCCTCAACGACGTGGGGTTGTCCTATCTGAGCCTGGACCGCAGCGCCGACACGCTCTCGGGCGGCGAGGCCCAGCGCATCCGGCTGGCCAGCCAGATCGGCTCCGGCCTCACGGGCGTGATGTATGTGCTCGACGAGCCCTCCATCGGCCTGCACCAGCGCGACAACGACAAGCTCATCGCCACGCTCGAGCATCTGCGCGACATCGGCAACAGCGTGATCGTGGTCGAGCACGACGAGGACATGATGCGCGCGGCCGACCAGATCATCGACCTGGGGCCGGGCGCCGGCGTGCACGGCGGGCGCATCATGGCCCAGGGCACCTACGACGAGGTCAAGGCCAACCCCGAATCGCCCACGGGCCGCTATCTGAGCGGCGTACAGAGCATTCCCGTGCCTGCGCGGCGCACGCCCTGGCTGCCGGTGGTGTCGAAGAACGACGAGGCCGAGCCGGAAAAAAGCGCTTCGCACTTCCCCACGACGGCAGGCCGCAAGCGCGCCGCCAGAAGCGCGGCGCCGGCAGACCTGCAGGCGCTGCGCGTGGTGGGCGCGCGCGGCAACAATCTCAAGAGCGTGACGGTGGACTTCCCCGTGGGCCTGTTCACCTGCGTGACCGGCGTCTCGGGCTCGGGCAAGAGCACCCTGGTCAACGACACGCTGTACGCCGAGGCCGCGCGCCAGATCCACCGTGCGGGCACCGAGCCCGCGCCGCACGACGAGATCGTGGGCATGGAGTATTTCGACAAGGTCATCAACGTGGACCAGTCGCCGATCGGCCGCACGCCGCGCAGCAACCCGGCCACCTACACCGGCCTGTTCACGCCCATCCGCGAGCTGATGGCCGAGACCACCACCGCGAAGGAGCGCGGCTACGGTCCCGGGCGCTTCTCGTTCAACGTGGCCGGCGGGCGCTGCGAGGCCTGCCAGGGCGACGGCGTGGTCAAGGTCGAGATGCACTTCCTGCCCGACGTCTACGTGCCCTGCGACGTCTGCCACGGCCAGCGCTACAACCGCGAGACGCTGGAGGTGCAGTGGAAGGGGCGCAACATCTCCCAGATCCTGGAGATGACGGTGGAGGACGCCCACGCCTTCTTCAAGGACGTGCCAACGATCGCGCGCAAGCTGCAGACCCTGCTGCAGGTGGGCCTGTCCTATATCCGCCTGGGCCAGAGCGCGACCACGCTGTCGGGCGGCGAGGCCCAGCGCGTCAAGCTCGCGCAGGAACTGTCCAAGCGCGACACGGGGCGCACGCTCTACATCCTCGACGAGCCCACCACGGGCCTGCACTTCGCCGACATCGACCTGCTGCTCAAGGTGCTGCACCAGCTGCGCGATGCGGGCAACACCATCGTCGTCATCGAGCACAACCTCGATGTGATCAAGACGGCCGACTGGATCATCGACATGGGCCCCGAGGGCGGCTCGGGCGGCGGCCGCGTCGTGGCCACGGGCACGCCCGAGCAGGTGGCGGCCAACCCGGACAGCGTGACGGGGCGCTATCTCGCGCCGCATCTGAAGGCCTAGCCCCACAGGCGCCCGGGCCATGGCAAGATGGCCGCTTTGCCATTTGCCGCGGAGCCGTGAATGATGTCCCAACCGCTGAAGACCCTGGGCCTGCTGGCGGCCTTCCTGCTCGTCGGCCTGGCCGCCAGCCAGAGCGCGCAGGCGCGCGGCTATGCGTCGACCGGCAAATGCGGCATCTATCCGCGCTTGGCCATCGCCACGCCCGCAGGCACCTGCGTGGGGCTGGTGGCCGACGAGGCCCATGGCCTGCATTTTCCGCGCCGCGTGCTGGAAATAGCGCCGGGTCGCATCTGGGTGCTGGACATGGGCGGCTGGATGCCGCGCCAGGGCAAGCTGATCGAGCTGCGCCTGCCGCCCGACGCCGCCACGCCCGCCAATGCCGCGACCACGGACAAGGCCGTGCAGTCGCAGGTGCTGCTGGACAAGCTCAACTACCCCTCGGGCATGGTGCGCGGACCGGACGGCAAGGTGTACGTCGGCGAGGCCGACCGCATCTGGCGCGCGGCGATCCCGGCCCTGGGCCAGCCGCCCCGGCAGGAAGAGCTGGCCGGCCAGCTGCCCGCCGACGGCGCCCATCTGCTCAAGGAACTGGCGTTCGCCCCCGACGGCAGCCTCTACGTCAACATGGGCTCCTTCACCGACGCCTGCCGAGGCGACGACCAGAAGCTGCCCGTGCCCTGCCCCGAGCGCGCCGGCGCCATGCCGCGCGCCGCGGTCTGGCGCATGACGCTGCAGCCGGGCGCCCAGCCGGTCAGGGACTTCAAGCCCTTTGCCACGGGGCTGCGCAATTCCATGGCGCTGGCCGTCATGCCCGACGGGCCCGCGGCCGGAACGGTCTGGCAGGGCGAAAACAACATCGACTACCGCGAGCCCCGGCATCCGCCCGAGGAACTGAACCTGCTGCGCGAGGGCCGCGACTATGGCTGGCCCTACTGCGTGGGCGCCAGGCAGAGCGCCCAGGGCTACGAAAAGCGCTTCGACTGCGCAAGGACCGAGGCGCCTTTCATGCTCTGGCCCGCCCATGTCGCGCCGCTGCACATGCTGGCCACGCCAGCGGGCAGCGCCTTCGGCGGCCAGCTGCTGGTGGCCTGGCACGGACCGGGCGCGGGCGGCCAGCGCATCGTGGGCTTCGCGCGCGACGCCAAGGGCCAGCCCTCGGGCCAGCCCGTCAACTGGCTCAGCGGCTGGGACGAGAAAAAAGGCCTGCGCCCGCGCGGCCGCCCCACGGGCATGGCCGTGGACCATGCGGGCCGGCTGCTGGTGGTGGAAGATTTCAACCGCAGCCTGCTGATGCTGATGAGCGAGGCGGGCACGGCACCCAAGCCTGCGGCAACGACTTCCCGATAAGGAGGAGGGGCCGCCGCCGTGCCGCCGGGCGGTCGCCCCTTTTTGGCACCGGCAACCGCTGCACCTGCGGCCGGATGCTCCGGGTTCAGGCCCGGGCAGGCCGTCGGGCGCGCTCCTCTTCTTCCCAATGGAACACCGACACCGCCCGCACGAGCTCCTGGCCTTGCGAATGCAGGTGGGTGGCCGCGGCGGCCATCTCCTCCACCAGGGCGGCATTTTGCTGCGTGGCCTGATCCATCTGGGTGACGGCTTCGCCCACCTGGACCACGCCGGCCGCCTGTTCCTGGCTGGCGCTGCTGATGGCCGCCACGATGTGGCTGACCTTCTGGATGGCGGCCACCACTTCGCCCATGGTGTCGCCGGCCTGCCGGACCTGGATATTTCCTTCGCCGACGCGGGCCACGCTGGTTCCGATCAAGGCCTTGATGGCCTTGGCCGCTTCTGCGCTGCGCTGGGCCAGCGTGCGCACCTCGGCCGCCACCACGGCAAAGCCGCGTCCCTGCTCGCCGGCGCGCGCGGCTTCCACGGCGGCATTCAGGGCCAGGATATTGGTCTGGAAGGCAATGCCGTCGATCACGCCGGTGATGTCGGCAATCCGGCGGCTGCTGTCGTGGATGGTCTGCATGGTGCTCACCACCTGGGCCACGGCGATGCCGCCCTGCCTGGCCACCTCGCTGGCCGATGCGGCCAGGCTGCTGGCCTGCGCGGCGTTGTCGGCGTTGTGGCGCACGGTGGCGCTCAGCTCTTCCATCGAGGCCGCAGTCTCTTCCAGGGCCGAGGCCTGGCTTTCGGTGCGGGCCGAAAGATCCTGGTTGCCCTGGGCGATCTCGGCGCTGGCCAGCGCCAGGCTGTGGGCGCCGCTGCGCACCTGCTCCACGATGGGGCGCAAGTGGGCGCGCATCTGCTGCTGGGCGGCGATGAGTTCGCCCACTTCGTTGCGGCCTGCCGCGACGTCCTGGCCTCCCAGGTTGCCTTGGGCCACGGCCTGCGCCAGCTGAACTGCCTGGCGTATGGGGCCGGTGATGGAGCGCATGAACAGCAAAGCCAGCAGCACGGCTGCCGCCAGGCACAGGGCCAGCAGGCCGCAGGCGGCAAGCAGGCTGCGGTTTTGCGCTGCGGCTTGCGTTTGCAGCTGCAGATCCAGCTGGTGCAAGCCTTGCAGGCTCAGCGTGTTGACGGCCTGGATGGCCTTTGTCAGCGTGTCGAAGTACTGCGCAGCAGGCAAGGCCAGTTCCCGGGCGTCCAGCAGCTGCTCGCCCGCCAGTTGCAGGGCTGCCGTGGTCTGCGCGTTCTGGCTGGCCAGCAATTCGGCCAGGGTGGCGCGGTACTGCGCGTTGAGCGCCATGGCGCGCGCCATGCTGCGGTGGCTCGCGCTTTGCAGCTCGGCCACACGCCGGTGCAGCGCGCGCAGGGATCCACGGTGTTCGGCATCCAGGCTCTTGCGTGCCAGGACTCCCGCGCCCTGCCCGCGCAGCAGGCCCAGCGCCTCGCCCAGCAGCGGCGCCTGCAGCAGGGCGGCCTGGATCATGGCCTGGCTGTCCGCATATGGATGGGTGTTCAATCCATAGGCGCCGAGCAGTTCCTCGTTGAATTGCTGCAGTGTGGCGATCAGCTCCGTGTGCCCGGCCATGCTTTGGGCGGCATGGACTTCTCCGGCCGCGATGCCGGCTTCCAGCGTCTGCCAGCTCCGGTGCGCCTGCTGCAGCACCTGCAGGTCCCGGGGCAGGGCCTGGGCTGCTCGCAGGCGTTCTTCAGCCAGGGCAAAGGCCTTGTGGACGGCATCGCGCGCCGCAGGCCGGCGCGCCTGCATGGCACTGTCGCCGCCGAGCATGCTGGCCGTGGTGCCGCGGTGCACCTGCAGGTCCTGCACCGTCTGCATGATGGCAATCAGTGGCGGCATGGCTTGCGATGCCCGGCGTGCCTGGTGCAGGTCGCGCAGCACGCTGTCCAAGTAGAGGTATGACGGCAAGGCAGCCATGACCAGGGCAATGCTGCCCAGAATGAGGAATTTGTGCGCGAGCCTGAGCTCCTGTAGCCAGCGAATCATGCGGTAGCCTTTCCCGACAATGGATGGAATGGGGGCGTCTGCATGGCTCATCGGTCACGGCGGCCTTGCCTGAAGTCAAGTTTGCTGCCCGCAGGGCGTGGCGAGAATCGGGCTTGAGATAGATCAAGCATTGGCGGCCTGCGCGGGCAGGTCCGGTTGTGGAAACAGGGGATGACGATGGGTTCTGGAGTGTGGGATTTCGCGGTGGTGGGCGCAGGCATGGCCGGCGCTTCGGTGGCCTGGCAGCTGGCGCAGTCGGGTGGCAAGAATGGCAGCGGCGGTCCGCCCGCCGTGCTGGTGCTGGAGCGCGAATCCCAGCCCGGCTACCACACCACGGGCCGTTCGGCCGCGCTGTACGAGGAGCATTACGGCCCGGCCCAGGTGCAGGCGCTGACGCGCGCCAGCCGCGCGTTCTACGAGCAGCCGCCGCAGGGCTTTGCCGAAGCGCCCCTGCTTGCGCCGCGCGGCGTGCTCTATGTGGGCACGGCCGGGCAGAAGGACCTGCTGGACGCGGCCCATGCCGAGGCGCTGGTGCATTCGCCCGCGGCCGTGCGCCTGGATGCCGCCCGGCTCAAGGCGCTGGTGCCCTGCCTGGACACCGGGGTGCTGGTGGACGGCTTCCTGGACGACGGCGCGCGCGACATCGACGTGCACGGCCTGCACCAGGGCTTTCTGCGCGGCCTGCGCCAGCGCGGCGGCGAGCTCTGGTGCCAGGCCGAGGTCGCGGCCCTGCAGCGCGAGGGCGATGCATGGCGGCTGACGCTGGCCGACGGCCGGCAGGCCCGTGCCCGCACGGTGGTCAATGCCGCAGGCGCCTGGGCCGACACGCTGGCCGCCCTGGCCGGCGCCACGCCCATCGGCATCACGCCCAAGCGCCGCAGCGCCTTCACCTTTGCCGTGCCCGAGGGCATGGATGCCACGCACTGGCCGGCCATCATCAGCGTCGACGAGGGCTGGTACATCAAGCCCGACGCGGGGCAGCTGCTGGGTTCGCCAGCCAATGCCGATCCCGTGCCGCCGCACGACGTGGTGCCCGAGGAGCTGGACATCGCCACCGGCATCTGGCGCATCGAGGAGTGCACCACGCTGCGCATCCGCCGCCCGTCGCATACCTGGGCGGGCCTGCGCTCCTTCGTGGACGACGGCGAGATGGTGATCGGCTGGGACGCCTCGCCCACGCCCGTGCCGGGCTTCTTCTGGGCCGCGGCCCAGGGCGGCTACGGCATCCAGAGCGCCTACGGCTACAGCCTGCTGGCGCGCAATCTGCTGCTGGGCGAGCCGCTGGACGCGGCGCTGGCGGCGCAGCAGGTCGATGCGGGGGCGCTGTCGCCCGCGCGTTGCCAGAGGCGTTCCTGACGGAGGCCGGGCATTCTAAAAAAAGAGCGGCTTGCGCCAGCCATCCGTGGGTTTCAGATGGAAAACCATCTGAAATCCCCGTGCATGCTGCGCAAGCCGCTTTGTTTTTGGTAGCCGAGCCGCATGGCCCGGCCTGCAGGCGTCAGTTCTCGATCTTGGCGAACTGGACGATCTTGCTGTACTTGGCGATCTCGGCGTTGATGTACTTGCCGGCATCCAGCTTGGGATCGGCCACCACGTTGCCGGTCTCTTCCATCTTCTTGCGGAACTCGGGCGAGGCCATGGTCTCGTCCAGCGCCTTCTTGAGCTTGGCGGCGATCGGCGCGGGCAGGCCCTTGGGCGCCATCATCGCGAACCAGGAGTTGATGTCCACGTGCTTGTACTGGGGCAGCTCGGACAGGGCCGGGATGTCGGGCGTGATGGACGAGCGCTTGGCTTCGGTCGTGCCCAGGGCCACAACCTTGCCGGCCTTGATCTGGGGCAGGCCGCTGGAGAGCACGAACATGCCGAACTCGATGTTGTTGCCCACCAGGTCGGTGGTCAGCGGCGCCACGCCCTTGTAGGGGATATGGGTCATCTGCAGGTGGCCCTGCTCCTTGATCATCTCGCCGGCCAGGTGCAGCGCCGTGCCCACGCCGGAGCTGCCGTAGCTGAACTTGCCGGGGTTCTGGGCGACCAGGCTGGTGAACTCGGCGGCGTTCTTCACGCCGGCCTTGGGCGAGGCCACCAGCACCATGGGCTGGGTGCAGACGATGCCGATGGGCGTGAAGTCGCCGATGTTGTACTTCACGGCCTTGTTGATCAGCTTGGCGATGGCCAGCTCGTTGTTGGCGCCCACCATGATGGTGTAGCCGTCGGCCGGTGCCTTGGCGACCTTCTGCGCGCCGATGGCGCCGCCGGCGCCGCCCAGGTTTTCCACCACCACGGGCTGGCCCAGGCGCGAGGCCAGGCCGTCGGCCACCAGGCGGCCCACCAGGTCGGTGCTGCCGCCCGCGGGGTAGCCCACCACCATGGTGATGGCGCGGCTGGGGTAGTTGTCGGCGGCAATGGCCGGCAGGCTGGCTGCGGCAGCCATCAGCAAGCCGGCGGCCACGGCGGTGCGGCGGAGGATTTTTGTCTTTTGCATAAGGGTATTCCGAATCTTTATGGGCTCGATTGTGCGAACAGCCGGCATGACATTTGGTGCCTATATGGCACGTATTTGTGCCGTTTCTGCACAGGATGGGCCCTGGCTGCCCTCCCGTTTCCCCGGCGCCTGTGCTGCTGGCGCAGCGGGCTGCAGCTCAGGGCTGGGTGATGTCCGCCCAGAACTGCTCGGCGGCCGTGCCCAGGTGGCGCTTGGGACGGTACAGGCGCACGTCGAAATGCGCCTCCAGGCTGCTGTCGCCCGCCACGGCCAGGCGCCTGGCCCGGCAATCGCCGCGCACCATGGACCACGGCATCCAGGCCACGCCCAGGCCCTTGAGCACGTATTCGTAATTGGCGTCGGCCGAATCGCACTCCACGCAGCGGCGCAGGCGCGGCAGCAGCGGGTGGCTGGCCAGATGGTCCTCCACGAGCCGGCCCAGGGCCATGCTGTGCGAGAAGGCCAGATAGGGCACGGGACTGGCGTCGGCGTCCAGGGCGCGGGACAGGTCGAACAGCGGCTTGCCGTCGGCATCGGCGCGCGAGACGGGCACCAGCCGGTCGTGCATCACGGTCAGGTGGCTGAACTGGCGGCCGTCCAGGCGCACGGCAATGGCCGCATGGTGGTAGAGCAGCGCAAAGCTCACTTCCCCGCGCTGCAGCATGACCACGGTCTCTTCCAGCGTGCGCGTGACCACGCGTATCTCGGCGCTTTGCAGCACGCTGCTGTGGCGGGCCAGCCAGTCGGCCACGATGGTGCGCGCCAGCGTGCGACCTGTGGCCAGCGTGATGATGCGCGCCTGGCGCCCGGCCACGGCCTGCAGCTCGTCATGCGACTGGGCCAGCGTGTGCACGAGCTGCTCGGCCGTGTCGCGGAAGGCCTCGCCGGCCGGCGTGAGGCGCACCGGGCCGCCGCCGGGCTCGACCAGCGGCGTGCCGGCCCAGGCTTCCAGCGCGCGGATGCGGCGGCCGAAGGCCGGATGGGTGACGTGGCGCAGCTCGGCCGCGCGCGTGAAGCTGCGCTCCTGGGCCAGCAGCAGAAAGTCCTCCAGCCACTGGGCCTTCATGACGGAGCCTTCATGGCCGTGGTTTCGGCATGCGCCTGCGCGGCTGCAGCGCCGCGCTCAGCCCTGGGCCGCGGCCTGCTGCAGCGTGGCGCGCGTGGCCACGGCCGCATGGCGTGCTGCCTCGGCGAAGTTCTCGCCCTGGGAGGCGTAGAGAATGGCGCGCGAGGAATTGATGATGATGGGGCCGCCGCCGATGCGTGCGGCCTTCACGGTGGCCACGGCATCGCCGCCCTGGGCGCCCACGCCGGGGATCAGCAGCGGCAGCGAAGGCGCCACGGCGCGCACGCGCTCGATCTCCTGCGGGCGGGTGGCGCCCACCACCAGGCCCAGCTGGCCGTTGGTGTTCCACGGGCCCTGGGCCAGCCGGGCCACATGCTCGAACATGTGCGGGTTGCCCGGCACGTCGGCCAGCGTCTGTGCCTGCAGGTCGTCGCCGCCGGGGTTGGAGGTGCGGCACAGCAGGAAGGCGCCCTTGCCCTCGTACCGGAGGTAGGGCGTGATGGAGTCGAAGCCCATGAAGGGCGACAGCGTCACCGCATCGGCGCCGTAGCGCTCGAAGGCCTCCTTGGCGTACTGCTCGGCGGTGGAGCCGATGTCGCCGCGCTTGGCATCCAGGATCACCGGCACATGGGGGGCCACGGCGCGCATGTGGGCCATCAGCTTTTCGAGCTGGTCCTCGGCGCGGTGGGCCGCGAAATAGGCGATCTGGGGCTTGAAGGAGTTCACCAGATCGGCCGTGGCCTCGACGATGGCGGCGCAGAAATCGTAGATTTTGGACGCATCGCCCTTCATCGCGCCGGGAAAGCGGCTGGGTTCGGGGTCCAGACCCACGCACAGCATGGAGTCATTGCGCGTGGACGCGTCGCGCAGCATGTCGAGAAAAGTCATGAGGCGCGATTTTAATTGGCCTGCCTCCAAAGCGGCCGGGCGCGGCGCGGAGTCCCTGCAACATTCCCGGCTCGCAGGCAGAATCGTGGCGCCATGCCTTCATTTACGCCCAAACAGCTTGTTCTCCTCGTATTGCTCACCCTGGTCTGGGGCCTGAACTGGCCCGTGATGAAGCTGGGCGTGCAGCACTTTCCGCCGCTGACCTTCCGCATGGTCTCCATGTGGATAGGCCTGCCCATCCTGGCGGTGTTCGTGGCCAGCCGGCGCCTGCCGCTGACCGTTCCGCGCTCCTACTGGGGCCAGCTGCTCAAGCTCACGCTGTTCAACATGGTGCTGTGGCACAGCCTGATCATCGTGGCCATTCCCACGCTGTCCAGCGGCCGCGCGGCCATCCTGGGCTACACCATGCCCATCTTCTCGGCGGTCTTCGGCAGCCTGTTCTTCCATGACAGGCTGGGTGCGCGCGCCTGGGCGGGCGTGGGCGCGGCCTTCCTGGGCGTGCTGCTGCTGCTGTGGCACGAAGTGGGCGCGCTGGGCAGCAAGCCGATGGGCGTGCTGCTGATGCTGATCGCCGCGGCCGGCTGGGCCTGGGGCACGCAGCTGCTGCGCCGTGCCGAATCGCCCGTGCCGCTGATGACGCTGTCGCTGTGGATGATTGCGCTGACCACGCTGGTGCTGACCGTGCTGGCCGTGGTCTTCGAGCGCGACCAGTGGCATGCGCCCGACCGCAGCGCCATGGCCGCCATCGCCTTCAACGGCGTGCTGGTGCTGGGCTTTGCCCAGGCCGTGTGGTTCTTCCTGGCGCGCAGCCTGCCGCCCGTGGCCTCCACGCTGAGCGTGATGATGATTCCCGTGCTGGGCGTGTTCGTGGGCGCCTGGTGGCTGGGCGAGGTGCTGCACTGGCAGGACTGGACGGCCGTGGTGCTGATGGTGGTGGCCATTGCCTCGGTGCTCTGGCCCACGAAGAAGGCCTGACGCCATGGCCATGGCGCCAGGCTATGCCGTGCAGGAGATCGAACCGGGCCAGTGCCTGCAGCTGCGCCGCGACGTGCTGTGGCCTCAGCTGGAGCTGGCGCAATGTCGGCTCCAGGGGGATGAGCAGGCCCGGCATTTCGGCATCTGTGTGGAGGGCGTGGTCGTCAGCTGCCTGTCGCTCTTCGAGATGGGCGATGGCATCTACCAGCTGCGCAAATTCGCCACGCATGCGGGCTTCAGGAACCAGGGCCTGGGCTCCGCGTTGCTGGCGCATGCCATTGCCCATGTGCAAGCCGCGGGTGCCCGGGGCATGGTGCTGAATGCGCGGCTGTCGGCATTGCCCTTTTACCGGCGCCACGGCTTTGTCCGCCACGGCCGGGCGTGGCGCAAGAGCGGCGTGGATTTCGTGGAAATGCGGCTGCAGGCACGGTGAACGCAGCGGGGGCGCCAAGGAAAAAAGCCCACGGCAAGCACCGTGGGCTTTTGTTTCGATAGCTGCCAGCGCTTGTCCATCAAGCCCTGCAGCCTGAAAACGCATCAAGCGCTGGCGCGCTTCTCGAGGATCTCGAAAGCCGGCAGGGTCTTGCCTTCCAGCACTTCCAGGAAGGCGCCGCCGCCGGTGGAGATATAGCCCACCTTGTCCTCGATGCCGTATTTGGCGATGGCCGCCAGCGTGTCGCCGCCGCCGGCGATGCTGAAGGCGGGCGATTCGGCAATCGCCTGGGCGATCACCCGGGTGCCGTTGGCGAACTGGTCGAACTCGAACACGCCCACGGGGCCGTTCCAGACGATGGTGCCGGCCTTGCGGAGCTGCTCGGCCAGCCTGGCGGCGGTCTCGGGGCCGATGTCGAGGATCATGTCGTCGTCCTCGACTTCGGTGGCCTTCTTCACGGTGGCGGGGGCATCGGCGGCAAAGGCCTTGGCGGTGACCACGTCGGTGGGCACGGGCACATTGGCGCCGCGCGCGGCCATGGCTTCGATCACGGCCTTGGCTTCGCCGACCAGGTCGGGTTCGGCCAGGGACTTGCCGATCTTCAGGCCCGCGGCCAGCATGAAGGTGTTGGCAATGCCGCCGCCCACGATGAGCTGGTCCACGTTCCTGGACAGCGATTGCAGAATGGTTAGCTTGGTCGAGACCTTGGAGCCGGCCACGATGGCGGCCAGCGGGCGTGCGGGCGCCGCCAGGGCCTTGGTGATGGCGTCGATCTCGGCAGACAGCAGCGGGCCGGCGCAGGCCACGGGCGCGAACTGAGCGATGCCGTAGGTCGTGCCCTCGGCGCGGTGTGCCGTGCCGAAGGCGTCGTTCACATAGATGTCGCACAGGGCAGCCAGCTTGCGGGCCAGCTCTTCCTTGTTCTTCTTTTCGCCCACGTTCACTCGGCAGTTTTCCAGCAGCACGACCTGGCCGGGTTCGACCTGGACGCCGTCCACCCAGTTGGCGACCAGGGGCACGTCGCGGCCCAGCAGCTCCGACAGGCGCCTGGCCACGGGGGCCAGCGAATCCTCGGGCCTGAATTCGCCCTCCGTGGGGCGGCCCAGGTGGCTGGTCACCATCACGGCGGCGCCGGCCTTGAGCGCCATTTCAATCGCCGGCACGGAGGCGCGCACGCGCGTGTCCTCGGTGATCTCGCCCGCGTCGTTGAGCGGCACGTTGAGGTCGGAGCGGATGAAGACGCGCTGGCCTTGCGCCTTGCCCTGGGCGCACAGATCGGAGAAGCGGATGATGTTCATAACAGCGGGCAGCGACCGGAAGCGCTGCGGGAATAAAGGATGTGAAGGAGGACGTAAAGGCGAAAAATCGCGGCCATTGTAGGGCGCGGCTTTCGCAAAAAGCACGGCTGCAGACGCTTACTCGACTCAAAAAGATGAGCATTCGACGCGCGTTGTAACTAGGTTTCAAGCGTATCGAATGCTAGCGCATGTAAAACAGGAGCAGGCGGCTCCTGCCCTGGCTGGCGCGGGGGCTACCAGCCCAGGCCGATGTGCAGCGGCAGATAGACCAGCATGCCCAGCGCAATCGTGCCTAGGATATTGCGCTTGTAAAAAAAGTACACCAGGGCCACGGCCGCCGCGGGCAGGCGCGCATCGGCCAGCGTATGGATGAAGTGGCCGTTGCTCATCACGATCTCGGGCGCGATCACGGCGGCCAGTGCGGCCAGCGGCGCGTACTTGAGGCCGCGCTTGAGCCACTGCGGCAGCGGAACCTCCTTCCTGGGGATCATGAAGAAGGCGCGCGTGAGCACGGTGATGGCGATCAGCCCGACGCAGGCGACGAAGCCCAGGAAACCGCTCATGGCCGGGCCTCCTTTCCGGCTTTGCCGGGTAACTGCTGCGCCTGCTTTTGCAGCCGCTCGGCCACCAGGCCCGCCGCGACGGCGGCCGCGATCGCCACCAGGATGTTGAGCTTGAGCGGCAGCGCGAATGCGGCCACGGCGGCCGTGCAGGCCACGACGGATGCCACCCAGGTGGCGCGGTCGTTGAGCATGGACAGCAGCACGCCCATGAGCGCCAGCACGCCGGCAAAGCCCAGGCCCCAGGACAGCGGAATCCGGTCGGCCAGGAAGATGCCCAGCGTGGACGGGATCTGCCAGGCCAGCCAGTTGGTCAGCGCCGCGCCCCAGAAGTAGGGCAGTTGCTCGGCCTGCGGCCGGGCCTCGGGATAGCGGCCCATGAAGTTCACGAAGATCACGTCGCCGCTGAAGTAGCCGATCGCCAGGCGATGGCGCAGGCTCAGATGGGCGAAGTAGCTGCGCCACATGCTCGACAGGATCACGAAGCGCAGGTTCACGCACAGCGCCGTGAACCAGACCACCCACAGCGGCGCGCCCACGGTCATCAGCGGCAGCACGGCTAGCTGGGCGCTGCCCGCGTAGACGGTCAGGCCCATGAACAGGGCCAGGGGCAGGGACAGCCCGCTCTTGATCATGGCCACGCCCGTGACCAGGCCCCAGGCCGCGATGCCCAGGCCCGTGCCCATCATCTCGCGCGAGCCGGTCCGGAAGAACGGATCGCGCACAATGGTGCGCGCGCGTTGCAGCAGCGCCGATGGCGCCGGACGGGCGCCGCTCATGGCTGCGGAGCCTGCCGGGGGGCTTGCGCGCCCAGCAGGCTGCCCGCAGGCAGGTCGAAGCCGCGCAGGAAGTCGCCGGCCGCCAGGCGCTTGCCCCCCGCGCGCTGCAGCAGCGTCATGTTGAGCACGCCCTGGCCGCAGGCCACGCGCACGCCGCCGGCGTCGGCCGACAGCACGCTGCCCGGGGTTCCGCAGCCTTGCTGTGCCTGGGCTTCCCAGACCTTGATGGCTTCGCCGTTCAGTTCGGTGGCGCCGCCCGGAAAAGGGTTGAAGGCGCGCAGGCGCCGGGCGATGGCTTCGGCGCTTTCATTCCAGTCGATCTGGCTCTCGGCCTTTTCGATCTTGTGGGCGTAGGTCACGCCTTCGGCCGGCTGGGGCGTGCGCGGCAGGCCGCCGCAGGCGCTCATCTCCAGCGCCTCCACGATGAGGCGTCCGCCCAGCGCGGCCAGCTTGTCGTGCAGGCTGGCCGTGGTGTCGTCGGCGGCAATGGGCAGGCGCTCCATCACGCACATGTCGCCCGTGTCCAGGCCGGCATCCATCTGCATGATGGTCACGCCGGTCTCGGCATCGCCGGCTTCGATGGCGCGGTGGATGGGTGCGGCGCCGCGCCAGCGCGGCAGCAGGCTGGCGTGGATGTTCAGGCAGCCCAGGCGTGGCATATCCAGCACCCATTGCGGCAGGATCAGGCCGTAGGCGGCCACCACCATCACATCGGCCCGGGCGGCCTCGATGGCGGCGCGGGCGGCCGCTGCCTCCTCGGGGTACTTGCCGTCCAGGCGCAGGCTCATGGGCTGGGCGACGGCAATGCCGTGCTCCAGCGCGCACTGCTTGACGGGCGAGGCCTGCAGCTTCATGCCGCGGCCTGCGGGGCGGTCGGGCTGGGTCAGCACCAGCGGGACTTCAAAGCCTGCTGCCAGCAGGCGCTCAAGGGCCACGCGCGCGAATTCGGGCGTGCCGGCAAAAATGACTTTCATGCTTTCTATCTCAATGACTTGGCGCAAAGCAAAAAACTGGCGCAGTTCAAGCTAGGGACGCCGAGCAAGAGCCGCCTCGCAGCGATGGCGTCGTCCCCTGGGGGAAGGCGCGCAGCGCCTCAGGGGGAGCCATTTCCGGGGGAGTCATCTCCTGGGTTCTCGCAGGTACATGCTCTCGTCGGTGAACATGACCTTCTGCACCACGCCCTGCGGATCGATATGCACATGGGCGCGCCTGGGATTGCCATTGTCCATGAAGCGGTAGGTCCAGATGTCGCCTTTGAAGCTGTAGACCTTCTCGACCTTGGCCGGCGGGCCGAATTCCCGGTAGACGTCGTCGCGCGTGTCCACGCCGTTGCGCAAGGCAAAGAAGTGCGTGGTGTCCAGCACCTGCGTCACGCGCACCAGCCGGTGCTGGGCGTCGAAGTCCATGTGGTAGACCTGCTGGCCTGCGGGCTGCTGGCTGTAGAGCAGGCGCGTGCCGCCGTCCGGCAGGGGCACGACCAGCGTGGGCTTACCCATGCCTTTTTCGATCTCGGCCTGGGGCATGCCGGGCTTTTGCCACTGGGGCACCATGCATCCCGCCAGTCCAGCCGCCAGCGCAAGGGCGGCAAGCGTTGTCGTCAAGCGGGTGGTGAACACGTTCTTAGCCCTTTTCAGCCTGCTTCTGTTGCTTGAGCAGCTTGGTCTTGATGCGGTTGCGCTTGAGCGGGGACAGGTACTCCACGAACACCTTGCCCATCAGGTGGTCCATCTCGTGCTGCATGCAGATGGCCAGCAGGCCTTCGGCCTCGATGTCGCGGCTCTGGCCGTTCTCGTCGAGGGCGCGCACCTTGACCGCCGTGGAGCGCTCCACGCCGTCGTAGATGCCGGGCACGGACAGGCAGCCTTCCTCGCCGAGCTGCTTTTCCTCGCTGGCCCAGACGATTTCCGGGTTGATCAGCGTCAGCGGCTCGTTGCGCTCTTCGGACACGTCGATCACGATGACGCGCTCGTGCACGTCGATCTGCGTGGCGGCCAGGCCGATGCCCTGTGCGTCATACATGGTCTCGAGCATGTTCTTGACCAATGTCTGAATGCGTTCATCCACTTGCGCCACCGGCTTGGCGACGGTGTGCAGGCGGGGATCGGGATAGCGAAGAATCGAAAGAATGGCCATGGCAGCGAGATGAATGTGTCGTTATTGTCCCAACTTTTGCCCTGCAACGCATGGCTGCACGCCAATAAGCGTTGATCTATCAAGGCCTTGCATCGAGAATTTGCGATATTTTGTAAGACCTGTGCGGCCGCTTGTGCCAAGATGGCCCTATTGCAGCGCCTGGGAGGGACGCTGCTGACAAATTCCCCATCAAGAAGGATTTTCATGACCGCATTTGCCACCGCTCGGGCCTGGAGTGCCGGAGCCGCACTGCTTGCCGCCCTGTCTGCGGCCTGCGCACAGACCTATCCCGTGACAGCGGTCCAGCGTTCCACCGCGCAGCAGGTCGCCCAGCAGGGCATTCCCGAAAGCGAGCTGGCCGCCGGTGCGCCCGAGCGCTACACCGTCAAGCGCGGCGATACCCTGTGGGGCATCTCGGGCCTGTATCTGCGCCAGCCCTGGCGCTGGCCCGAGCTGTGGGGCATGAACCTGTCCAGCATTGCCAACCCGCACCTGATCTACCCGGGCCAGGTGCTGTATTTGGTGCGCAGCAACGGCTATGCGAGGCTCTCGACCACGGCGCCCGACGGCGAGGCCGGCGTGGTGCGGCTGTCGCCGCAGACGCGCGAGAAGTCGCTGTCGGAGATGGCGCTGCCCACGCTGCCGCCCCATCTGGTCGAGCCCTTCCTGGCCGAACCGCTGATCGTGGACGCCGATACGCTGCAGCGCGCGCCGCGTATCGTCGCGACCACCGACCGCCGCGTGCTCATGGCCAGCGGCGACCGCGCCTATGTGCGCGGCAGCGCCGAGGCACCCCTGCTCGCCGGCGGCGACCTGCCGCGGCGCTTTCGCATCTTCCGCGACGCCATCCCGCTCAAGGACCCGGTGACCGGGGAGATCCTGGGCTACGAGGCCAAGTACCTGGGCAATGCCTCGCTGGTCGAAGGCGAGACCGTGGTGGAGCTGCCCGACGGCAAGGGGGGGCAGCGGCGCCAGGCCACCCCGGCGACGGTGGACCTGACCAAGGCCAAGAACGAGATCCGCGCCGGCGACCGCCTGCTGCCGGCGCCGGCTCAGCAATACCTGAACTATGTGCCGCATGCGCCGCAGGGGCCGGTGCAGGCCGCCGTGGTGTCCATCTACGGCGATGCCTCGGTGCTGTATGCCACGCAGAACCAGGTGGTGGCCATCAACAGGGGCCAGCGGGACGGCATGGAGGTCGGCACGGTGCTGCGCGTGATCAGCGCGGGCGCGCGCATCGTGGACAAGACCGGCGAACGCCCCGAAGCCATCCAGCTGCCCGACGAGCGCAACGGCTACGCCATGGTGTTCAAGGTCTTCGACCGCGTCTCCTATGCGCTGATCACCACGGCACGCCGCGGTGTGCAGGTGGGCGACCGCCTGCAGGCGCCGCAGGCCGATTAGCGAAAGCCGCAGCTGCCATGGCCCAGGAAACCACCGACTTTCCCCGCCATGACGGCCGGCTCGACGACGAAGCGGCCGCCTGGCTGCGCCTGCTGCTCACGCCCGGCGTGGGCCGCACCACGGCCCGCAAGCTGCTGGCCCGGGCGGGCAGTGCGCAGGGCATCTGGGAGCTGGGGCCCGGTGCCTGGCGCGAATGCGCGACCGAGGCCCAGGTCCGCGCCCTCGCGGTCCTGCCCGAGCGCTGGCAGCAGCAGCTCGAGGCCACCGCGCAGTGGCTGGCGCAGCCGGCGCCAGGCATTGTGCATGCCATGGTGCCGCTGGGCCATGTGCAATATCCGGATGCGCTGCTGCAGACCCAGGACCCGCCCCTGCTGCTCTATGTACAGGGGCCGGCGCAGCTGCTGGCCGCGCAAGCGCCCTGGTTTCCCTACCCGCATGCACTGGCCGTGGTGGGCAGCCGCAGCCCGTCGGCCCAGGGGCTGGTCAATGCCAGGCAGATGGCCGAAGCGCTTGCAAGCCGCGGCCTGTGCATTGTCTCGGGGCTGGCCCAGGGCATAGACGCCGCCGCGCATGAGGGCGCGCTGAAGGCTGCGGCGCAGGCGCCGGCACCTGTCACGATTGCCGTGGTGGGCACGGGGCTGGACCAGGTCTACCCGCGCCGCCATGCCGGCCTGGTCCGGGAGGTGGCGCAGCATGGACTGGTCGTGAGCGAATATCCGCTGGGCACCGGCCCGCTGGCGCCCCACTTTCCGCAGCGCAACCGCATCATCTCGGGCCTGAGCCAGGGTACGCTGGTGGTGGAGGCGGCGCTGAAATCGGGTTCGCTGATCACGGCGCGCCTGGCCAGCGAACAGGGCCGCGAGGTGTTTGCCATCCCGGGTTCCATCCACGCCCCCCAGTCCAGGGGCTGCCACGCATTGCTGCGCCAGGGCGCCAAGCTCGTGGAAACGGTGGAGGATATTCTTGAAGAGCTGCAGGGGCTGGAGGCGATTGCTGGAGAAGCGTCAGGTGCTTCCATAACGGTAGCGGGCCGCGAGATCCAAGATGCCCCCGAGCATCCCCTGCTGGCCGCCATGGGCCATGACCCCGTGCCGCTGGACGAGCTGGTGGACCGCACCGGCTGGAATGCGGCCCAGCTGCAGGCCCAATTGATGGAGCTGGAACTGGACGGCTGCGTGGCGCGCCTGCCGGGCGGCATGTACCAGCGGCTGGTGCGCGGCTGAACCCGCCAGCCGGGCTGCGGCCCTGGAATCCCGCGCGGTCCGGACCGAACAGGCCGTGCAAGCGCCTGGCCGGTCTCACCGCCTTGTCGCATGGGCGGCCTTGCGACGGCGCCGCTGCCTCTGCCGGGGATGCGCCGCAGCCGCCCGGCGGTCAAACCAGCCGTTCCGGGTTGGCCTGGATCTTCTGCACGGCCTCGCGCGTGGCACGCACGGTCAGTGCCTCCTCGTCGTGCGCCGCCAGCAGGCCGGCCTGCAGGTAGGCGGCCATGCGCTGCAGCTGCAGCAGATAGCACCTGCCGTCCAATGCCGCGAACAGATGCAGCTGTCGGCGGCGGCTGCGCCAGGCGTACTGCACATGGACCCGCGTGCCGTTATGGTCCAGCGTGAACCAGCGGCCGGTTTCCAGCGAGCGCGCCCATTGCAGCATCGCGGCATCCACCGGCGCATTGGTATTGGCGATCACCTGGAGGCTGGCCGTGTCCAGGCCCAGCAGCATTTCGATGTTCTCGGGCGACAGCGGCGTGTCCTCGATCTTGCCGTCCTCGCCGATGAACTGCTCCAGTTCGGCCAGGCGCCGGGCCATGGCATCGATGCGCTCGGCGGGAATGGCGGCCGCTTTGGCGACGAAGGCTTCGGCCAGCGTGTCGGTGAGCTTCTTGATCCTGGCCGACTGCTCGCTGCCCGTCACATTCACCAGGGCCAGGCCTTCGCGCAGTGTCTGCAGCAGGGCTGGCAGCGCCTGGATGACGCGCGCGCGCTCCTGGCGCGAGGGCTTGGCACTGGCAGACCAGACCAGCTCGCTGGCCGCCTGCTTGAAGCGCATGGCGCGAGCATCGCGGGCACCGTAGCGCACGGTGGCCATGGCCAGCACGTCGGCCCAGGACTTGAACAGAAAGTCGCGCACCTCCTCGCGCACCGGCATGTCGGCGAGCAGGTTGCGCAGCTCTATGGTGTACTGGATGGCCAGGGTTTCCTTCTGCTCCACCTGCTGGGCCACGCTGGCGATGCGGGCCGTGGCCCGGGGCTGCGTCAGGTGGCGGGACAGGAACTCCTCGAACTCGCGCAGCACCAGCGCAAACACCTTCTGGCCGGTTTCCGGGTACTGCTCTATGACTTGCACCACGCGGCGGATCTCGGCCTCCAGCGCGCTGCCCGAAATGCTGCTGGCATCGAAGCCCATCACGCAGGAGCCCATGCGGTCGATGAGCTTGCGCGCCGGATGGGTCAGATTGCTGAAGAACTCGGGCTCGGCCAGGGCCACGCGCAGCACGGGCACCTGCAAACGCGCGAACCACACGCGGATGGACGGCGGAATGCGGTCCTCCGACAGAATGCTCTGGAACATCAGGGCCACGACTTCGATGGTGGCCTTTTCGCTGTTCGTCGTAGCCTTCTTCTTCCAGTCGGCCGAGCGCTCCCGCACCAGATGGGCCAGCTGGTCCAGTGCCGCGGGGCTGTAGTCCATGGCCATGGCGGCATCCGGGCCGCGGCCGGCCAGGTGCTGGTACTGCGTGAGGGCCGCCATGTGCTGCTCGCGCAAGGCCTGGGCCAGCGCGGCCGAAGCAGGCGCCGGAGCGGTGGCCGCAATGCCCGGTACCAGCCCCGGCATGCCGATGGCGGGCTGGCTCAGCAGCCGGCGCAGCTGGTTCACGGCATCCTGGGCGCGGTGGCGGGCACGCGCCAGCACATTCGGGCCGGCGGGCTCTCCGGGCAGGCCGCCCATGGCGGCGGTCTGCCAGGCGGTGCCTGCCGGCATGCCGGAGGATGGGGCAAACGCGCTGGCCGAGCCGGCAGCCGCCGGCGCCATGCCGGTCGCCAGGTGCATGGCGCGGGTGGTCGGGGCGCCTTCGGTGCGCTTGACCTTCATCGCGCCATCCTGGCCGCGCGTCACGCCCTTGGCGTCGAGCAGCTGATGGAGAATGCCGTATTCGGCGGCCAGCAGGCTGGCCAGGGCATGCTGCAGCGGCTCCGCGCAGCGCTGCAAGTGCTCGCGGCGCATGCCGCTGGCCGTCCACTGCTCGACCAGGTGCAGGCAGACGGCTTCCACGCGGAAGATGTCCTGGGCGGCCAGTTCGCGGCCTTCCAGGGCCTGCATGCGGGCGCGCATGGCATCGAAGCCCGGCTGCGTGGCCTCGCCCATGGTCAGGGCCATGCGCGAGGCCAGGATCTTGTTTTCCACCACGTCGTCGCTGAGCAGCTCGAACGTCAGCGGCCCCGAGCTGCGGGCCGTGGGGGCAGGGGCCGCGGGCAGCTGGCGTGCGGCCTGCTGCAGGGCCTGGCTGCAGCCCTGCACCCATGCGGCCTTGTGCTCCTGGAAGTCCAGCCAGGCATCGCGCTGCTCCTGCAGCTGTTTTTGCGTGCCGGTGCTGCCGCTTTGCTGGTCCAGGAAGAAGTCCAGCTGCTGGACGATGGCGGGCAGCCCCCTGCAGATACCGTGGACCCAACGCAGGCGCGCCTGCCAGCCCAGCTGTTGCCGGGCGGCAGGCGCGATGGAGGAAGACTGCGTGGGAGTCATTCCCAAAGTGTAAGCCGGCTGGGCGCTAGACCACGGCTCCGGCATTGGGGTCGTTGGGGTCCTGCGCAGCCTTGGTGGACTTGACCAGATCTTCGCGCTTGACGCCCAGCCACATGGCGATGGCCGCCGCCACGAACACCGACGAATAGATGCCGAACAGAATGCCGATGGTCAGCGCCAGCGCGAAGTAGTGCAGGCTGGGGCCGCCGAAGAAGAACATCGACAGCACCATGGCCTCGGTGGAGGCGTGGGTGATGATGGTGCGGCTCATGGTGGAGGTGATGGCGTGGTCGATCACCTCGTGCGTGTTGAGCTTGCGGAACTTGCGGAAGGCCTCGCGGATACGGTCGAAGATCACCACCGACTCGTTGACCGAGTAGCCGAGCACGGCCAGCACGCCGGCCAGCACGGACAGCGAGAACTCCCACTGGAAGAACGCGAAGAAGCCCAGGATGATGATCACGTCGTGCAGGTTGGCGATGATGGCCGCGACGCCGAACTTCCATTCGAAGCGGAACGCCAGGTAGATCACGATGCCCAGCACCACGAAGCCCAGGGCCATGAGGCCGTTGTGCATGAGCTCGTCGCCCACCTGCGGACCCACGAACTCGGTGCGGCGCAGCGTCACCTCGGCATCCTCGGCCTTCAGCGCAGTGAGCACCTGCTCGCTTTGCTGGGCCGAGGTCACGCCCTTTTGCACGGGCAGGCGGATCATGACGTCCCGCGAGGTGCCGAAGTTCTGCACGATCACGTCGGCATAGCCGAGCTTGGAGATGCTCTCGCGCACCTTGCCGATGTCGGCCGGCTGGGTGTAGGCCACTTCCATGACCGTGCCGCCCGTGAACTCCACCGACAGGTGCAGGCCGCGCGAGAACAGGAAGAACACGGCCAGCGCAAAGGTGATGAAGGAGATCGCGTTGAAGACCAACGCGTACTTCATGAACGGAATGTCTTTTTTGATGCGGAAAAATTCCATGGTCTTTCTCCTTAGTCGCCGACGCGGCGGCTGGCCACGGAACGCAGGTCGGAGCCTTCAGGCTTCCAGACCTGGCCGATGGACACGCTCTTGAGCTTCTTGCGGCCGCCATACCAGAGGTTGACCAGGCCGCGCGAGAAGAACACGGCCGAGAACATGCTGGTCAGGATGCCGATGCAGTGCACCACGGCAAAGCCGCGCACCACGCCCGAGCCGAAGGCCAGCAGGGCCAGGCCCGCGATCAGCGTGGTCACGTTGGAGTCCAGGATGGTGTGCCAGGCGTGCTCGTAGCCCGCGTGGATGGCGGCCTGCGGCGAGGCGCCGCCGCGCAGCTCCTCGCGGATGCGCTCGTTGATCAGCACGTTGGAGTCGATGGCCACGCCCAGCGCCAGCGCCATGGCGGCGATGCCGGGCAGGGTCAGCGTGGCCTGCAGCATGGACAGGATGGCCAGCAGCAGCAGCACGTTGACCGACAGCGCGATCGTGGAGATCACGCCGAACAGCAGGTAGTACACGCACATGAAGACGGCGATCGCCACCATGCCCCAGACCACGGAGTGGATGCCGCGGCTGATGTTGTCGGCGCCCAGGCTGGGGCCGATGGTGTATTCCTCGATGATCTCCATGGGCGCCGCCAGCGAGCCGGCGCGCAGCAGCAGGGCCGTGTCGTTGGCTTCCATGGTGGTCATGCGGCCCGAGATCTGCACGCGGCCGCCGCCGATTTCGGAGCGGATCACGGGAGCCGTGACGACCTCGCCCTTGCCCTTCTCGAACAGGATGATGGCCATGCGCTTGCCCACGTTCTCGCGCGTCACGTCCTTGAAGATGCGCGAGCCCTTGGCATCCAGCGTCAGGTTGACGGTGGGCTCCTGGGTCTGGCTGTCGAAGCCGGGCTGGGCGTCGGTCAGGTTCTCGCCGGTCAGCGTCACCTGCTTTTGCACGATGATGGACTGGCCGTTGCGGTCCAGGTACTTCTCGGAGCCGAAGGGCACGGGCCCCGTGCCCATCTCGGCGGCGCGCGCCTCGGCGGACTCGTCCACCATGCGCACCTCCAGCGTGGCCGTGCGGCCCAGGATGTCCTTGGCCTTGGCCGTGTCCTGCACGCCGGGCAGCTGCACGACGATGCGGTCCAGGCCCTGCTGCTGGATCACCGGCTCGGCCACGCCGAGTTCGTTGATGCGGTTGTGCAGCGTGATGATGTTCTGCTTGAGCGCCTGCTCCTGCACCTTGCGCAGGGCCTCGGGCTTGATCGTGGCCTGCAGCGTGAAGCCCGTGCCGTCGGGCGCGGACGTGGTCGTCAGGTCGGGGAACTGGTCGGAGATCAGGTTGCGCGCGGCCGTCAGCGTGGCTTCGTCGCGCACGCGGATGTTGACGTTGTTGCCGTCGCGGCTGATGCCGCCGTGGCGGATGTTCTTGTCGCGCATGGTGGTGCGCAGGTCGCCGGCGTAGCTGTCGGCCTTCTTGGTCAGGGCCGCGGCCATGTCCACCTGCAGCATGAAGTGCACGCCGCCGCGCAGGTCCAGGCCCAGGTACATGGGCTTGGCGCCGATGGCCGTGAGCCAGTCGGGCGAGCGCGACACCAGGTTCAGCGCCACGATGTAGGCGGGATCGGCAGGGTCGGTGATCAGCGACTTCTGGATCACGTCCTTGGCCTTGAGCTGCTCGTCGGGCGTGTTGAAGCGGGCCCGCACCGAAGTGCCTTCCAGCGACAGCGCATCGGGCTTGACGCCCGCGGCATCCAGCGCCGCCTGCACTTTTTGCAGCACGGCGTTGTCCACCTTGACGGTGGCTTTGCCCGAAGACACCTGCACGGCAGGCGCTTCACCGAAGAAATTGGGCAGGGTGTAGAGCACCCCCACCAGCAGCGCGATCACGATGATCGCGTACTTCCAGACCGGATATCGGTTCATGATCGCGCTCTTTGAATTACAGCAACGCACAACGGGTACGCGCACCGTCGCCGGCGCCGTACCCTCTCTTCAAAAGACAGGCCAGGCTTACTTGGACGTGCCCTTGGGCAGCACCTGCACCACGGCGGAGCGCTGGATCTGGACTTCCACGCCAGCGGCCACTTCGATGTAGATGAACTGCTCGGCCAGGCGCGTGACCTTGCCGATGATGCCGCCGGCGGTCGCCACTTCGTCGCCCTTGGCCAGCGCGTCGACCATGGCGCGGTGTTCCTTCTGGCGCTTCATCTGGGGGCGGATCATGACGAAGTACAGCACCACGAACATCAGCACCAGCGGCAGCATGCCGGTCAGGGAACCCATGAAGCCGCCCTCGGCGGCAGCAGCGGGGGCGGTCTGGGCGAAAGCGGAAGAAATAAACACGGATCAAACTCCAATCACAACAAGGGCGTCGCGAACCGGCAGGGCCGGTGTCGCAGAGTAACGGAACATTGTATTCGGCTGCGTTGTTCCCCGAGCCGGCAGGGCAGGGCGCCGCCCGGGCCTTTGCCGGGGGACAGTCCGTCTGCCGTCGGATGCTTCTGAAACGCTAGCTGCTGGCGTGCGAATCTGCTCGGATTCGGGTGTGTTGTGTTTTGAAATTGAGCAGTATCAAGCGCTTGCAGCTATTAAAACAAGAGTCGCCGACGCACGGAAACATGTTCCGCGGCCATTGTCAGGCATGGCCGGCATCGGGCAGCACAGCCAGGACAAAGACCTGGGGAAAGCAAAGGCCGGGTTGCCCCGGCCCTGTTGTGATGCGGCTGCGCCGGATTAGTTCACCGCTGCCGCAACTTGGGCAGGGGCATTCCAGCGTGCCATCAGCGCCTGCCACTTGGTGCGCGCGGCGGCCAGGTGGTTTTCCTTCACGTGGCCGTAGCCGCGGATGTCCTCGGGAATGGAGGCGATCTCCACGGCCAGCGCCAGCCTGTCGGCGGTGAGGCCGGCCAGCAGCGTCTCGATGCACGCGCGGTATTCGGCGATCAGCGCGCGCTCGGTGCGGCGCTCCGCGGTCCTGCCGAACGGATCCAGCGCCGTGCCGCGCAGGCCCTTCATCCTGGCCAGCACGCCCATGGCCTTGTGCATCCAGGGGCCGTAGGCCTTCTTGACCAGATGGCCCTGCGCGTCCTTGCGTGCCGAGGCCGGCGGCGCCAGGTGGTGGACGACCTTGTAGTCGCCTTCGAACATGTCGCCGATCTTCTGCGTGAAGGCCGCATCGGTGTGCAGGCGGGCCACCTCGTACTCGTCCTTGTACGCCATGAGCTTGAACAGATAGCGGGCCACGGCCTGCGACAGGCGCGTGCCCCGGCCCAGGCTTTCCTCCCGGGCGCGCACGCGGGCCACGAAGTCCTGGTACTCGCGGGCATAGGCGGCGTTCTGGTAGCCGGTCAGGAATTCCACGCGCCTGGCCACCATTTCGTCCAGCGAGGGCTTCTTGACGAACTGGATCACCTGCGTGGCCTGGTACAGCGCGCTCACCGAGGCCAGGTCATGCGCGCAGCGCCGCCCCCATTCGAAGGCCGCCTGGTTGTTGGCCACCTGCACGCCGTTGAGTTCCATGGCGCGCATGATGGAGGCATGCGTCAGCGGCACGCGGCCCTTCTGCCAGGCGTAGCCCAGCATCATGGGGTTGGCATAGATGCTGTCGCCCAGCAGGGCCACCGAGGCCTGCTCGGCGTTGAAGCTGCCCACATGGTCCTGGCCCACGGTCTGGGCCAGCAGGCTGGCGCAGCGGTCCTCGGGCGACTGCCAGTCGGGGTTGCCGACAAAGGCCGCCGTGGGCGCCGCATGGCTGTTGAGCGCGATGAAGGTGCGGCCGGGCTGCATGACGGACAGCGTGGCGGGCGTGGCCGCGACGATGGGGTCGCAGCCGATCACCAGGTCGGCCTTGGCCATGTCCACCTTGGTGGTGTAGATGGCCTCGGCGCGGTTGGCGATCTGGATGTGGCTCCAGGTGGAGCCGCCTTTCTGCGCCAGGCCCGCGGCGTCCTGGGTGATCACGCCCTTGCCCTCCAGGTGGGCGGCCATGCCCAGCAGCGAGCCGATGGTGATCACGCCCGTGCCGCCCACGCCGGCCACCACGATGCCCCATGCCTGCTCGGCCACGGGCAGCGCGGGCTCGGGGATCGCCGGCAGCAGGCCCAGGTCGCCCTTTTTCTCCTTCTTGGGCTTCTTGAGCGTGCCGCCCTCGATGGTGACGAAGCTCGGGCAGAAGCCCTTGACGCAGGAAAAGTCCTTGTTGCAGCTGCTCTGGTTGATGCGGCGCTTGCGGCCGAATTCCGTCTCCACAGGCTCCACCGACAGGCAGTTGGACTGCACCGAGCAGTCGCCGCAGCCTTCGCAGACCAGCTCGTTGATGACCACGGTCTTGGCCGGATTGGCCAGCGTGCCGCGCTTGCGGCGGCGGCGCTTCTCGGTCGCGCAGGTCTGGTCGTAGATGATGATCGAGGTGCCCTTGATCTCGCGGAACTCGCGCTGGATGCGGTCCAGCTCGTCGCGGTGGTGCACGGTCACGCCTTCGGCCAGCTTGACGCCGTCGTACTTTTCGGGCTCGTCGGTGACGATGACCAGCCTGGCCACGCCTTCGGAGACCAGGCTGTTCATGATCTGCAGCACCGAGTGGCCCTCGGGCCGCTCGCCCACGCGCTGGCCGCCGGTCATGGCCACGGCGTCGTTGTACAGCACCTTGTAGGTGATGTTCACGCCCGAGGCAATGCTCTGGCGTATGGCCAGCAGGCCGCTGTGGAAATAGGTGCCGTCGCCCAGGTTGGCGAAGATGTGCTCTTCCTTGCTGAAGTGCGCCTGGCCGCTCCAGGTCACGCCTTCGCCGCCCATCTGCGTGAAGGTGCTGGTCTTGCGGTCGGGCATCCAGGTGGCCATGTAGTGGCAGCCGATGCCGGCCACGGCGCGGCTGCCCTCGGGCACGCGCGTGGAGGTGTTGTGCGGGCAGCCGCTGCAGAACCAGGGCGTGCGGTCGCCCGTGGCGACCTCGTGCGCCGCCTTGAGCGCGGCCTCGCGCGCGTCGAGCACGGCAATGCGCTCGTGCATGCGTGCCTCGATGTGCTGGGGCACGCCCAGCTTGTGCAGCCGCGCGGCGATGGCGCGCGCGATCAGCGCCGGCGTCAGGTCGGCATTGGGGCGCAGCAGCCAGTCGGTGCTGGGGTTGGGCAGCGACCATTCGCCGCCGTGCTCGTCGCTGAACTTGCCGACCACGTTGGGGCGCACGTCGTCGCGCCAGTTGTAGAGCTCTTCCTTGATCTGGTATTCGATGACCTGGCGCTTTTCCTCGACCACCAGGATCTCCTGCAGGCCGCGCGCGAAATCGCGCGTGATCGTGGCCTCCAGCGGCCAGACCACGTTGACCTTGTGCACGCGGATGCCGAGCTGGCGGCAGGTGTCGTCGTCCAGCCCCAGGTCGGCCAGGGCCTGGCGCATGTCGTTGTAGGCCTTGCCGCTGGCGATGATGCCGAAGCGGTCATTCGGCGTGGCGATCACGTTGTGGTTGAGCTTGTTGGCGCGCACATACGCCAGGGCTGCATACCACTTGTAGTTCATCAGCCGCTGCTCCTGCTCCAGCGGCGGGTCGGGCCAGCGGATGTGCAGGCCGCCGGGTGGCATCTGGAAATCCTCGGGCAGCACGATGTTCACGCGGTCCGGGTCGACCGAGATGCTGGCCGAGGACTCCACCACCTCCTGGATGGTCTTCATGCCCGACCACAGGCCCGAGAACCGGCTCATGGCGAAGGCGTGCAGGCCCATGTCCAGGATGTCCTGCACGTTGCTGGGGAAGAACACCGGCGTGCCGCAGGCCTTGAAGATGTGGTCGCTCTGGTGCGCGGCCGTGCTGCTCTTGCTGATGTGGTCGTCGCCGGCGATGGCGATGACGCCGCCATGCTTGGAGGTGCCGGCCATGTTGGCGTGCTTGAACACGTCGGAGCAGCGGTCCACGCCCGGGCCCTTGCCGTACCAGATGCCGAAGACGCCGTCGAACTTCTTGCTCTCGGGGTAGAGGTCCAGCTGCTGCGAGCCCCAGACGGCCGTGGCGCCCAGCTCCTCGTTCACGCCGGGCTGGAAGACGATGTGGTTCGCCTCCATGTGCTTCCTGGCGGCCCACAGGGCCTGGTCATAACTGCCCAGGGGCGAGCCGCGGTAGCCGCTGATGAAGCCCGCGGTGTTCAGGCCCGCGGCCGCATCGCGGTGGCGCTGCAGCATGGGCAGCCGGACCAGCGCCTGCACGCCGCTCATGAAGGCGCGGCCGTGTTCCAGCGTGTATTTGTCGTCGAGCGTGACGGATTCGAGTGCTTTGCGCACTTCGTGGGGCAGTGGGGCATTCATGGCTTGTCTCCATGGTGTGTGGCCGTGCGTCGCAGGGCCGGAGATCCCGGCCGCGATACGCGCAAGACTCGTTTGTCATTGGTAATGAATCGCCGATTTCCAGTGTATTCAGTCTTGCCGGATAGGTCTTTTCTTTCTTTGCTTGATTTCGGCTATTCTGAGAAAGATTCTTTCTCTAAGGTGCCATTTTGTGAACGATCTGGATAAATTCGACATCGCCATCCTCGCGCATCTGCAGGCCGATGCGCGCCTGACCAACGCCGAACTGGCCCAGCGCGTGGGCCTGTCGGCCGCACCCTGCTGGCGCCGCGTGCGCGCGCTGGAGGAGGCCGGCTACATCCGCGGCTACCATGCCGACATCGACCGCCACAAGATCGGCCTGGGCGTGCTGGCCTTCGTGCGGCTGGACGCCGTGCAGACCGCCGGGGCGCTGACGCAGGAAATGGAGGAGGCCATCCGCAAGCTGCCCGAGGTCGTGTCCTGCCACTACATCAGCGGCACCGGCACCTTCGAGCTGCAGGTGGTGGCCCGCGACCTGGACAGCTTTGCCCAGTTCGCGCGCAACACCCTGCTGAACCTGCCCAATGTGAAGGACATGCAGACCAGCTTCTCGCTGGGCGAGATCAAGTCCAGCGCGGCGCTGCCGCTGGCCCATCTGGGGCTCATGGCCGGGCAGGCGCCCGATGCGGCGGGGCCGCGGGGCAAGCCGGCCGGCTGAGGTTTGCTATTGAAAAAATAGCGACAGGCGCTTGTTGCAAGAGGGCTGCATGCCTGTTTTTGCAAATGCGGTCACCCGTTGGTTCACATCGGAACTTTTGCCCGCAAAATGTGGCTGAATGGCCGACGATCATCTTTCCCCACCCCTAGCGCCGCAGGCTGACGATGCCGCCGGCCCCAGCCACCCGCCGCCTGCCGCGCCCGGTGCTGGCGCCGCCGGAGAGGCCGGCATCGGCGCGCCGGGCACGCTGCTGGAAGACCCTTCGGGCATGACCCCGGGCGATGTGGCCGGGGCCGCGCAGGCCGCGGCCGAAAGCCACAAGAGCCAGCAGGCGCAGAAGGCGGCCAGCGCGGTCTGGGCGCCGCTGTCCACGCCCACCTTCCGCATGCTGTGGCTGATCTGGATGGCGGCCAATACCTGCATGTGGATGAACGACGTGGCGGCGGCCTGGCTGATGACCTCGCTGACCACCTCGCCCGTGCTGGTGGCCCTGGTGCAGTCGGCCTCCACGCTGCCGGTGTTCCTGCTGGGCCTGCCCAGCGGCGCGCTGGCCGACATCCTGGACCGGCGCCGCTACTTCATCGTCACCCAGTTCTGGGTGGCCGCCGTGGCGCTGGTGCTGTGCCTGGCCGTGCTTTCGGGCCGCATGACGGCCCACATCCTGCTGGCGCTGACCTTTGCCAACGGCATCGGCCTGGCCATGCGCTGGCCGGTGTTCTCGGCGCTGATTCCCGAGCTGGTGCCCAAGCACCACCTGCCCTCGGCCATGGCGCTCAACGCCGTGGCCATGAACGCCTCGCGCATCATCGGCCCGCTGGTGGCCGGCGCCCTCATCGCCAGCCTGGGCAGTGCCTGGGTGTTCGTGCTCAACGCGGCGCTGTCCATCGTGTCGGGCTTCGTGCTGATCCGCTGGAAGCGCAAGCACCACGAGAACCCGCTGGGCCGCGAGCGCCTGCCCTCGGCCATGCGCGTGGGCCTGCAGTTCGTCAAGGAGTCGCCGCGCATGCACGCGGTGCTGGCGCGCACCGTGGCCTTCTTCCTGCAGTCCACGGCCGTCATGGCCCTGCTGCCGCTGACGGCCCAGCGCCTGCACGGCCCGGCGGCCGACGGCGGGGGCGCCAACACCTTCACGCTGCTGCTGGCCTCCATGGGCGCGGGCGCCATCGTCGGCGCGCTGTTCCTGCCGCGGCTGCGCCAGGCCTTTGCCAAGGAGCGGCTGGTGCTGCTGGGCGCGGCCGTGCAGGGCCTGGCCACGCTGATCGTGGCGCTGGCGCCCAATGTCTATGTGGCCGTGCCCGCCATGATGCTGGCCGGCATGGCGCTGATCTCCACGGCCAACACGCTGGGCGTCTCGGCCCAGATGGCGCTGCCCAACTGGGTGCGGGCGCGCGGCATGTCCATCTACCAGATGTCCATCATGGGCGGCACGGCCGCGGGGGCGGCGCTCTGGGGACAGGTGGCCAGCCTGCTGAGCGTGCAGGCCAGTCTGATGCTGGCGGCGGCCTTCGGCCTGCTGTCCATGCTGGCGGTGCAGCGGCTGATCCGCGACCGCCAGATCGAGGAGGACCTGAGCCCGTCCAAGGCCATCAAGCGTCCCGTGGTCGACGTGCCGCCCGAGGCCGGCCGCGTGGTGGTGACCATCGAATACCACATCGATCCCGCGCGGGCCGCGGAATTCCGCGCGCTGATGCAGGAGAGCCGGCGCAGCCGCATGCGCCAGGGCGCGCTGTCCTGGCACCTGCTGCACAGCATGAGCCATCCGGAGCGCTATGTGGAGCAGATCACCGACGAATCCTGGACTGAGCATCTGCGCCGCTTCGACCGCGTGACGGCCGCCGACGTGGCGCTGCGCGACCGCAAGCTGGCCTTCCACCAGGGCAAGGAGCCGCCGCTGGTGCAGCGCTATTTCGCGGATACGCAGTAGCAGGCGGCAGGGGCTCAAGGACTCCCAAAAAAAGAGCTGCCCTCGCAGTCTGCATAAAGACTTCAGACATATAGCTGTCTGGAAGCAATACGCAGGAAGCGATGGCAGCTCTCTTTTTTGCTGCGCTGCGGCCGGCAGCGCACCGGGCTTCACTTCAGATGCGGAGCCTGCCCCACCTGGCTGCGCGGCCACAGCGCCCACAGGCGCAGGTTCTGCTTCACGCGGCCTGCCAGGTCGCCGGCCTCCTGGCCCCAGCCCATGAAGAAATCGGCGCGCACGGCGCCCAGGATGGCGCTGCCCGTGTCCTGGGCGAACACCAGGCGATTCAGCGCCACCGTGGGGCCGGGCGAGGACAGCCACACCGGCGTGCCGTAGGGAATGCTGTTGCGGTCCACGGCGATCGAGCGGCCGGGCGTCAGCGCCACGCCCTGCGCGCCCTTGGGGCCGAAGGCCACATCCAGGCCCTCCAGCGGCTCCTCGCGGAAGAACACATAGCGCGGATTGCTCCACAGCATTTCGTTCACGCGCCCGGGATTGGCGGCGATCCAGGCGCTGATGCCGGGCCAGGTCGCGTCGCGCACCAGGCCCTGGTCCAGCAGCCAGCGGCCCACGCTCTTGTAGGGCTGGTCGTTGGTGCCCGCAAAGGCCACGCGGATCAGGTGCTGGCGCCCGTCCGGCTCGGTGATGTTGAGCCGGCCCGAGCCCTGGATGTGCAGGATCAGCGCGTCCACGGGATCGCGCAGCCAGGCGATGGCGCGGCCGGCCAGCGCGGCCTGGGCTTCGGGCAGGGTCTCGATCTGCTGGCGCGTGTACCAGGGCTTGCGCTTGCCCAGGCCCAGCGGCGTCTGGTACAGCGGCACGTTGTAGCCGTTGCCGGGTATGCGCTGGGCATCGAACATGGGCTCGTAGTAGGAGGTCAGCAGGCCGTCGGGGCCGCCGCCCACGGCCTCGAGGCGGTAGGGCTGCAGCTTTTCCATCAGCCAGCTGCGCTGCGCATCCTCGTCGGCGATGCTGAGCTGGCGCACCTCGCGGCACAGTCCGGCGAACACGGTATTGGGCCGCTCGCAGTTCTTGATCCAGGCATTCCAGGCCTCGCTGAACGAGTCCTGCTGCACGCCCGGCAGCTCGCTCCAGTCCACGGCCACCCAGCGGCTCTTGGTGGGCGTGTTCGTGGCCAGCGGCGGGCGGGCGGCCGCGCCGCCGCCGTGCGGCTGCAGCTCGGGAACCGGCGAAGGATCGTGCTGTTGCTTGGTGGTGGTGCAGGCCACCAGGGTCCCTACAATCAGCGCCATCAAGGCATGGCGCAGGAGATGGAAATTCATGGTTCTGATTTTGCTTGAAGCGCTGCTGGCGTTGGCGATTCTGGTCGCTATTGTGTGGTGGACCATGTTTTCCGGTCGGCACAAGGGGGAGTTGCCGGCCGCTGCGCGCGATGCCGCCGAGCAGAAGCCGGAGGACGGGCAGCCGCCCCGGCCGCGCCCCTGAACGGCCAGGGCCGGCCGCCCGCTTGCCTCTGGCGGCAGTGACAATGTTTTGCAACCCGCGGCGGGGCCGGCGGGTGCAGTCCTACGAACTTGCCTTGTGACCGCTGATACGCTTGCTGCGGCTGAACTTCAACAATGAAAGCCGTTTCCCGAACCCGGTTTCCGGGAATGTTTACGAAAAAGGAGTTTTCTATGCGCAAGCAACTGGCTCTGACGGCCGCTCTGGCCTCCGCATTGTTCATCTCGGGCTGCGCGAACATGGACGGCATGTCCGACACCACGCGCCGCACGGCCACCGGCGCGGGCGTGGGCGCGCTGGGCGGCGCGGCCATCGGCGCCATCGCGGGCGGCCATGCCGGCAAGGGCGCGCTGATCGGCGCGGGCGTGGGTGCCCTGGGCTCCTACATCTGGTCGCAGAACCTCGAAAAGCAAAAGCGCGAAATGGAAGCCGCGACCCAGGGCACGGGCGTGGGCGTGTCCCAGACGGCGGACAACCAGCTCAAGCTGGACATCCCGAGCGACATCTCGTTCGACACGGGCCGTGCCGACATCAAGAGCAACTTCGCCCCCATCCTGGACCGCTTCGCCGACGGCCTGCGCAACAATCCGAATGCCGAGGTGCGCATCATCGGCCACACCGACAGCACCGGCTCCGATGCGATCAACGACCCCCTGTCGCTGCAGCGCGCCGAGAGCACGCGCAACTACCTGACTTCGCGCGGCGTCGGCGGCACCCGCATCCAGGTGCAGGGCATGGGCTCGCGCCAGCCGATCGCCTCCAACAACACGGCCGAAGGCCGCGCCCGCAACCGCCGCGTGGAAATCTACGTGGGCGAACGTGCCCAGTAAGCGCCAAGCGTGCCAATACGACAAGCCCCGCTTCAGGCGGGGCTTTTTTGCTTTGCAGGGGGATTCCAGCCGTGTCGTATTCAGCCGCCCCGGCGGGCCTTGCCGGTCACGCCAGCCTGTGCCGTGTCTTCAGCAGGCTCAGGCCCAGTGCAGTGAAGGTGCCGCCCACGATGCGGTTGAATAGCTTGGCACGCGCGGCCACATGGTCCTTGACCAGCGAAATAAGCACCACGTAGAAAGCATGCGCGATCAACGCGCAGACCGCAAATGTCGTGGTCAGCAGCAGGTACTGCGTGAACAGGGATGCTTCGGGCACGATGAACTGCGGGAACAGGGCCGAGAAGAACAGGATCGATTTGGGGTTTGTCAGCGACACGCCCAGACCCTGCCACACCAACTCCCGGTTCCTGCGCTCGCGCCGCTGCGCAGGCGCCAGGCCCGCAGCGCTGCCGAGCAGGCCCTCCTTGCTGCGCCAGCGTTTGATGCCCAGCCAGATCAGGTACATCGCGCCGGCCACTTTCATCGCCAGGAACGCATTTGCCGACATGCGCAGTATGGTCCCCATGCCGATCATCGCCAGCGCGGAAACAACGAAGATGCCCGCCGAACTGCCCAGCGAGCTGAATGCGGTCCGCCTTGCCCCCACCTCCACCGAGTTCGAGATGGCCAGCAGCACGGCCGGTCCGGGAGTGAAGCACATCAGCAGCGAGACGCCGCAGAAAACAAGCCAGTGGGCGATGGACATGGTCGGGGAATATTCAGTTGCAGTAGACAGCGCGTATTTTCGTTGCGTTGTGAGGCATCCAGCCCCGCCCGCCGCCCTTCCTCTGCATTATTCCCGGCTCTGCGGACCCCAAGGACCTGGAGCGCCCGCCAGGCGCCGGCGCACGTACGGCACCTCAGTGGGCATTTCTCAGCAGGTTGGCCAGTTCCACGGCCGACTTGACCTGCATCTTGTCGAAGACGCGCGCGCGATGCACTTCCACGGTGCGCACGCTGATGTCGAGCTGGTCGGCAATCAGCTTGTTGGGCACGCCTTCGACGACCAGGCGCATCACGTCCTGCTCGCGCTCGGTGAGTTCGCCCAGGCGCTTGCGCACGGCTTCGCTCGCATGGCGCGCTTCCAGGTGCCTGGCCGAGACGGCCAGCGCCTGCTCGATGCGGTCGACCAGGGCATTGTCGGAAAACGGCTTCTCGCAGAAATCGAAGGCGCCGCGCTTGACGGTATCCACCGCGGTCGGCACGTCGGCATGGCCGGTCAGGAAGATCACCGGCATGGTGTCCGTCTGGCCGCGCTCGAGCATGAGGTTGAACAGGGCCAGCCCGCTCATGCCGCCCATGCGCATGTCCAGCAGCAGGCAGCTTGGGCGCGTGACCTGGGGCCGGGACTGCAGCATGGCTTCGAAGGCTTCGGCGCTGTCATAGCATTCGCTGAGCAGGCGGCGCGAGCGCAGCAGCCAGGCCAGCGCGTCGCGCACGCTGGCATCGTCGTCCACGATATAGACGGTAGCGTCGGGTACAGGTTCCATGAAGACTCCACGGGCTGGCGCAAATTCGATGGGGCAAGGCGCCTGCTCAAGGCATGGCGCTTGTGCGTTCTCGTCTGCGCGAGTCCTAACTCGTTTCTACTCGCAGTGCGCCGGCAGCGTGAACACGAACTCCGTGCCCTGCGGGTGGTTGGGGCGGTGGACCAGGCGTCCGCCATGCTGTTCCACGACAGTGCGGCACAGGCTCAGGCCCAGCCCCATGCCTTCCGCCCGCGTGGTGAAAAAGGGCGTGAACAGCTGGCTGGCCACCTCGGGAGAGATGCCGACGCCGCAGTCCGCCACGGAAAATTCTACCCAACGCTGGCCGTAGCTCTCCAGGCCGCGTGCCTGCAGTGTCAGCACGCGGGCCGGAGTCTGCAGCGAATCCATGGCCTGCATGCCGTTGCGCGCCAGGTTGAGCAATACCTGCTCGACCATGGTGGGATCGCACAGCACGGGCGGCAGCCGCGGCTCGATCTCGGTGCGCACCTGCACCCCGAGCTTGTGGGCCTGCAGGTTCACCAGGGGCTGGACGGCCTCGAACAGCTCGGCCGCGGAGATGACTTCGCGCGACTGGTCGCGCCGGCGCACGAAGTCGCGCACGCTCTTGATCACGCGGCCCGCGCGCTCGGCCTGGATGCCGATCTGCTCCAGGGCCATGCGCAGGTCCTGCTGCTGGACCTGCAGCTGCTGCAGCGCATGGGCCGGATCGGGCAGGGTGTGCGAGAGCATGTTGAGCGAGCCCGTGGCATAGCTGGAGATCGCGGCCAGCGGCTGGGTGAGCTCATGGCTGAGCAGCGAAGCCATCTCGCCCACGGTGGCCAGTCGCGCGGTGGCCTGCAGGCGTTCCTGCGAGGCGCGCGAGAGCTCTTCCATGCGGCGCTGCTCGCTGATGTCGATGAAGGCGCTCATCCAGCCCGTGTGCATGCCCTGGGCATTGATCAGCGGGGCTTCGAAGATCAGCACCGGGAAGCGCGAGCCGTCCTTGCGCATGAAGACGCTTTCATGGCCTTCGCGCGGCGGCGGCGAGGCGCCCGAGAGGCGGTTGTCGCGGCGCTGGGCATACTCCTCGGCCAGCTCCGGCGGCCAGTAGGGCGCGACGTTCAGGCCCAGCAGCTCCTCGGCCGTGAAGCCCACCATGTTGCAGAAGGCCGGGTTGACATAGGTGATGTAGCCCTGCAGGTCGCGTGCGCGCATGCCGGTGACCAGGGAGTCCTCCATGGCCTTGCGAAAGGCCAGCGCATCGCCCAGGTCGCGCTCGGCGCGCAGGCGCCGCCGGTTGTCGCGCACCAGCACCACGACCACGGAGACCAGCGCGATCGACATCAGCGTGACCAGGGCCGTCATCACATTGGGGAAGACGCTGGGCGCGCGGTGCCAGCTGTCCATGCGCAGCACCAGCGTGTTGCCGGGCAGGTCCAGCAGCTGCTGGGACGTGAACATGCGCGAGCCGCGCCAGGCCGCGCCCACCAGGGCCAGGCGCGTGCCGTCCGGCTCGGTGAAGGAAACCTCCTGCGTGCGCGGCAGGGTCTTGCCCACCTGGGCCATCAGAATGCCCTGCAGGCTGTAGGTGCCGATCACATAGCCCACCAGATGGCCGTTTTGCGTCTGCGGCAGGCAGACGTCCATGGTTTCGGTGCCCAGGCCTTCGCCCAGCAGCTGGAAGTGGCTGGGCGAATAAGAGGGGCCGTTGAGCCGGCGCGCATGGGTGCAGGTCAGCGAGGACTCGGGCAGCATGCCGTCGCCGTGGCCATGGTCGTCCCAGTTGATGGAGCGGTAAGGCGTTTCCGCGTGGGCGCGCAGGCGCAGATCGGTGCTGCGCCACTCGATGCGCATGAGTTCGCGCCGCACCTGCAGGATCTCGGCGGCGCGGATCTTCCAGGCCGCGATATCGTCGTCGGCCGCGTTGAGCGCCTGCAGGTCCTGCAGATTGCGGTTGAGCGCCACGCGGATGTCGCCAGTGGCATTGATGGTGTCGCGCTCGAGCTTGTCCTGCACCTGGGAGGCTTCGTAGCGCCCGGCCAGCCAGACCATGGTCACCAGCATGCTGGCGACCAGCATCACCAGCAGGCTCCACAGCGACCAGCGGCGCCAGGCCTGGCGCCAGCGGCGCCACGGCCAGCGGGAGAAGGGCTCGGTTTCCGGTCCGGAAGAGAAAGGGGAGGAGAGGCTCACAGCACGCGATGGGTCAAAGCCGGCAATTGTTGCCGCAATTGCCGCAGGCGTTCATGGCTCAGCTCGCCCAGGGCAATGCCGGGGCCGCAGGCCTGCAGTGCCTGCACCTCGCCCCAGGGGTCGACCAGCATGCTGTGGCCCCAGGTGCGCCGGCCGTTCTCGTGCACGCCGCCCTGTCCGGGCGCCAGCACATAGGCGAGGTTCTCCACAGCGCGGGCGCGCAGCAGCGTTTCCCAGTGGGCCTGGCCCGTGGTGTGGGTGAAGGCGCTGGGCACCAGCAGCACATCGGCCCCCTGGGCGCTGAGCGCGCGGTAGAGCTCGGGAAAGCGCAGGTCGTAGCAGACGCTCAGCCCCAGGCGCCAGACTGCGCCGCCGCGCGCCCGCACGTCGCAGACCACGGGCCGGCTGCCGGCCTGCACGGTAGCCGCCTCTTCGTAGCGCTCCTTGCCGTTCTCGAAATGGAACAGGTGGATCTTGTCGTAGCGCGCCGCGCACTCGCCCTGCGGCGAAAACAGCAGGCTGCTGTTGAGCGCATGGCCGTCGTCATCGGCAGCCAGCGGCACGGTGCCTCCCAGCACCCACAGCTGCAGTTCGCGTGCGGCCTGGGCCAGAAAATCCTGGATCGGGCCCTGGCCGAAGCTCTCGCGCACGGCAAGCTTGTCCGTGTCCCGTCGCCCCATGGCACAGAAATATTCGGGCAGGGCCACGAGTTCGGCCCCCAGCGCGGCCGCCTGCTGCATCAACAGCCTGGCCTGCGCCAGATTGCGCTGGACATCCAGGCCGGACACCATTTGTAGGGCTGCAATCTTCATGGGTTCTCCTTGGCTTCGGTACCGGCGGGGCTGGCCGGGGTTTCGGCGGCGGGCCGTCCCGGCTCGGGCATCTTCGCATTGCTGCCCGATTCGTCCAGAGGGGAACCGTCGGCCGCTCCCTTCTTCAAGGCGCGGCGCGGCAGTTCCACCACCTGCGGGTCGTCCCAGCTGCCGCGGATCTGGAATTCCTTGGTATTGGCCGCGATCAGCGGGCCGCGCAGGATCATCTGGGCCAGGAAGCTGCTCAGGCCCACCACGGGGTTGATGGCGGTTGCCACCAGCGAGGCGGTCATGGCATTGATTTCGGGCACCACCACGACATGCAGGTCCTGGGTTTCCTTGTCGATGTCGGCCGAGCCTTCCATCAGCACGGCGGCATTGACGCCCTTCATCTGCATGTTGTTGGTGCGGGCCATGCCTTTCTGGATCTGCACGTCGCCGCGCATGAAGTCGAACGAAAAACCGTTGCGGAAGACGTCGCGGAAGTCCAGCGTGAGGCGCCGCGGCAGGGCCTGCAGGCTCAGCACGCCCAGCAGCTTGGCCAGGCCGGGATCCGCCTTGAGGAATTGGCCCTTCTGCACATCCACATGGACGGTGCCGGACATGGTCCTGAAGTCGGGCGTGATGGGCGAGCCCGACCAGGCGATGTCGCCCTGCAGGCTGCCCTGGCCGTTGGCGACCACGCCGGGCATGTCGAAGCGCCTCAGCAGCTGCCCGACGTCGCGCAGCGCCAGCCGGAAGTGCAGCTGGGTATCGCCGGGATGGGCCTTGTCGCCATAGCGTATCGACCATTGGCCGTTGGCCGTGAGGCTCGCCTCGGCCGTGCTGATGTCGAAGCGCGACAGCTGCCACTGGCGGACCCCCGAGCTCTGGCCTGTGCTACCGGGCAGCAACTGGTTGCGTGCCTGCACTTCCAGGTGACCGAGCGAGCGGGCGCCCAGGCGGAAATCGTCCACGGAGATCTGCAGCGCCGGCAGCTCGCGTACCGCGGCATCCTGCTCGTTGACGAGGTCGAGGCCGCTTTCCGCATCGGGAATGGTCAGGCGCGAGAGCCTGGCGATGAGCTGGCCCGCGGGCTCCTGCGGCGATCCCTCGCGGTATTCGATGGTACCGGCCAGTTCGCGCGCGGTGATCTGGCTGCTCCAGGCCTTGCCGGCATGGCTGGTCAGCACGGCGACATCGTGCAGCTGGCGGCCGTGCAGCCGGAGTTCGCCGGCCTTGAGCTCCAGCTGCTGCGGCAGGTACTGGCGCATGTCGTCCATCGCGCTGCCGGGCTTGCCGCTGTCGGCGGCGGTGGGGCTTTCGCCGGCCAGGTCCTGCAGCAGATCGGTCCAGGCGTCTACGTCCAGCCGGGGTTGCTCCATGCGCGCCGCCAAGCCCTGCGGGGGCAGCTTGCCGGCGTCGGCCTGGGCTCCCGGGGCGAGTACATAGCTGCCGCGCTGCACCTGGGCACCGCCGTCCTGCAGTTTCCTGTCGATCAGTGCGGCACCTGCGTTGCCCCATTGCACGCTGAGCTGGTCCGCTTCGGCAGACAGCAGGCGGCGGCTGATGCGCACCGGCAGCGTTTCCTGGACCGGCTTGCCCAGCGGCGCCGGCAATTGCAGGCCCATGCCCTGCAGATCGCTCTGGAACGTGAATTCCGTGGCCTTGTGGATGTTCAGCTGCAGGCTGTAGCGGGCCTGGCCCTGCAGATGCTTCGCCATGCGGGCGAAGGGCCCCAGCTCCCTGGCTTCCTGAAGGCCCTTGGCCGTTGCCAAGCCCTGTACCTGGATCTGAATGGGCGTGGAGCTGCCGGCGGCAGCGTTGGCTGCGGGCTTCATGCCGCCTTCGATCCTCACGGCGCCGCCCAGCGCCCTGGCCTGCACTCCGGTCAGATTGAAGCCCGTCTCGGAAAACTGCACGGTGCCGCGCACCTGGCTCAGCAGGGGGACCTCGGGCATGAGCTGGATGGAGTTGCCGTTCAGCTCCACCGCGCCGCTGATCTTGCTGCGCTGCATGTGCGCCGTCGGCAGATGCAGCTTGAGCGCCAGTTTCGCCGGTCCGTCGCCACGGCTTTCATCGAGTGCGTGTTCGGTAAGGGCCGACAGCGCGGAAGCCTGGACGATGGCCAGCATGTCGTCCAGCGGGCCGTGGGCCCGGGCCTGGACTTCGACCTCGGTCTGGTTCCAGTCGTCCACGGCGGCCTGCGCCTCGTCCAGCGCCACGGCGCTGCCGCCCAGCATGCCCCTGGCCTTGCGCACATGCATGGAATTCTTGTCGAAGACCAGTTCCCCGGTGAGCTGGGTCAGGGCAGGCCAGGGCTTTTCGCCCGGCGACAGCAGATAGGCAGGCACGTACTGGTAGTGCACGTCGTGCACCCGGGCCTCGACATGGAAGTCGCCTCTGGCGCTGCCTTTTGGGCTGCCCTGGTGTGCCTTGTCGAACGGGAAATGCTCGAGGTCGCCTCTGACCCTGAAGTTCACCGCACTGGCCTGGCCGGCCGTGACGGCCTCGCGCACATAGCGGCGCGCATCGTCGCCCACTTCCAGCGGCAGGTAGCGATGGATGCGCGCGCCATTGGCCCGGCCGAGCTGGCCCTGCAGCTCCAGCAGGCCGGGGAAGCGGGGCTCGGCCGCGGTGCCAGCGCCGGTCTGCCACCGGGCCTGGAGCTGGCCCGCCGTATCGTCGTTGGCAAAGCGCAGCTGCGGCACCTGTACCTTGATCGTCCGGTCCTTGCCCTGTCCCTGCAGCTGCCACTGCACGGTGGCATCGAGCTCGTCCAGGGGGATGTCGGGATCTTCGAAGACACCGGGAAAGCTCAGCACGGCCTGCGGACTCTGGCTTGCCCGGCCGATCCGGGCACGGCCGCTGTCCTGGTCGAAGGCGAACTGGCCCGAAACGCCCTGGAAGCCCGGAACGCCGGTATGCCCGGGGCCCTGGTCCGACGGCTGGCCGCGCAGCTCCAGCTGCTCGAATTGGCCCGAGGCCTTGTAATGGGTGGGTGTATCGACGGGGCCGCGCCAGGACAGCTGCAGCTGGTGCAGCCGGCCCGAGGGTGCCAGGGCCTGCAGCTGCGTCTGCAGGGCCTGGGGAACGGGCAGCCGGCGCAGCACCTGGGAGGCAATGGCCAGGTCCAGGCCGTCGGCGCGCAATTCGCCGCGCTCGCCCTGCGGCCCTTGCTCGGAAGCCCCCGTGGGCTGGTAGCGGAGATTGAAGTCGCCGCGTGGCCAGTGCAGGCCGTCGCCCGTGGTGAAGCTCAGGCCCTGGACGGCCAGCTGGTAGCCGTCCTGGCTTCTGGCGCTAAGGCGGCCCTGCAGCGATTGCAGCTGCAGCGGCTGGGGCTTGTCCTTCCACTGCAGCTGCAGCGCCTCGATGGCCAGGTCGGCCACCGTGCCCACCGGCTGGCCGCGGCTGACTTCCACCCAGGCGCGCACCGAGCCCTTGCCCTGCTGCAGCTTCCAGTCCTGGGGTTCCAGGTACTGCCCGAGCTGGGACAGGTCTACCTGCGCAAAGTCCATGAAGGCCTGACCGCTCCAGCGCTCGATCCGCCCCTCGTGCACGGAAAGCAGGGGTTCCCTGAAGCGCCCCATCAGGCTGAAGCGGTGGCCCCAGGCTTCGGGCGGCGTGGCATCCAGGCGCAGCGAGTGGCTCCAGCCCTTGTTGCGCAGCACCAGATCCACATCGTGCAGCGCAAGCGGCGGGGCCTGGAGCTTTTCGTCGATCCATTGCACCGAACCGCGGCGCAGCGCAATCTCGGGCTGGGACAGAAACCAGTCCGCATGGTTGTTCTTGTCGGAACCGCTGGCGGTGACCGCAATGCCTGCCACGAAAATCTGACCGTCCGGCGCGCGCCGCACGGTCAGCTCGGGGGCTTCCACATAGATCTGCTCCACGCCCAGCGTGAGCAGCGAGCGGGCCGAGACGGCCACCACCACCCTGGCCAGGTGCAAGGCCTTGCCGCCGTTGGCCGGGTCGTGCAGCACCACGTCGGTGAGCTCGAAGGTGGGCACCAGCCCGTCGCGGCGGGCCGCCAGGGCTTCGATGGTCACAGGAATACCCAGAGCGCGTGAGGCCAGGGACTGCAGCTCGGGGCGCCATTCGCTGATTCGCGGCACAATCCAGAGATGGAGCCCTGCCCACACGGTGGCGGCGGCCAGCCACAAGGCCAGGACCAGTCCCAAAGACCACCGTGCCAAGCTGGCCAGCCTGTGGATCAGGCGAGTCGGGTGCGGTTTCGGTTCGATCATCTGTGGCTCAAGCAATGGCTGGAATTATGACCTTCCCCCCGAAGGCACAAGTGGTAACCATCGGTTGCCGCCCCGCCGATGCAAGCCGCGGTCATGTTTTTGCGGTCGGTATGCAATCCACAAAAGTAAGCAATGGCAGATAACGCCGTGAATGTTTCTTCCTCGGCCCGGTATTCACGCTTTTACCAGCGCCTGCATCGCCGGTATGACAGCTGGTTCGACGTGCTGCCGCCCGGCGCGCCTGACAAGGCGCTGATGGAGCAGGCCCTGGCCGGCCTGCAACAGCGCGGACTGGACCTGCCGGCCAGCCTGCGCGTGCTGCGCCAGCTGGTGGTGGAGCGCGCCATGGTGCTCGACTGCGAGCAGCAAGCGCCGCTGGGCGTGGTGACCCGCGCCGTGACCGAGCTGGCCGAGCTGGCGCTGGACCGGGCCTGCGCCCAGGCGCGCGCCGACCTGGATGCCCGCCATGGGGCTCCCCGGGGTCCGGACGGCCAGCCCGTGCAGCTGTGGGTGATCGGCATGGGCAAGCTCGGCGCGCGCGAGCTCAATGTCTCCAGCGACATCGACCTGATCTATGTTTACGAGCATGACGGCGAGACGGCAGGCCAGAGCGACGGCCGCGGCGTCATCTCTAACCACGAGTACTTCGCGCGCGTCGTCAAGGGCATCTACAGCCTGATCGGCGACACCACGGAGCACGGCTTTGTCTTTCGCGTGGACCTGGCCTTGCGGCCCAACGGCAATTCCGGCGCGGCCGCGGTGTCGCTGGCCTCGCTGGAGGAATACCTGCAGATCCACGGCCGCGAGTGGGAGCGCTTTGCCTGGCTCAAGAGCCGCGTCGTGGCCCCCTTGGCCTGCATACAGTCGCCCAATGTCCAGGCCTTGCGCGGCGTGGTGCTGCCCTTTGTGTTCCGCCGCTATCTCGATTACGCGGTGTTCGACGCGCTGCGCGTGCTGCACCGCCAGATCCGCGAGCATGCGGCCAAGCGCAGCGCCGGCCATCCGGAGCGCGCCAACGACGTGAAGCTGTCGCGCGGCGGCATCCGCGAGATCGAATTCATCGTGCAGCTGCTGCAGGTGGTGCGCGGCGGCCAGTTCCCCGAGCTGCGCTGCCGACCCACGCTGGAAGCCCTGCAGCGCCTGGCCCGCGCCGACCTCATGAGCCAGGACATCGCCCGGGCCCTTGGCGAGGCCTATACCTTCCTGCGCCGGGTGGAGCACCGTATCCAGTACCTGGACGACCAGCAGACCCATGTGCTGCCCACGCGCGACGACGACCTGCTGTGGATCGCGAAGACCATGGGCTATGCCGATGCCTGCGCCTTTCTGCACCAGCTCGACGAGCACCGCGAACTGGTGGCCCAGGAATTCGACACCCTGCTCGGCGGCGATGCGCCGCAATGCGGCAATGGCCGTTGCGGCACGGCCAGGACGGCCGCCGGCAGCGCGCCCACGCCGCGCGAGATCGAAGACCTGATCGAGCTGCTGCCGCCCGCGCTGGCCGGCCAGGTGGCCGACTGGCGCGGCAATGCGCGCATTGCCGGGCTGCGCGACGAGGCGCGCACACGCCTGTTCCGCCTGGTGGAGCGCACCTCCCAATGGGTGGAAGGCGGCCAGGTGTCCGAAGAAGCGGCCAAGCGCTTTCTGCAGTGGCTGGAGCCGCTGCTGCGCCGCGAAAGCTATCTGGCGCTGCTGCTGGAGCGCCCGGCCGTGCACGAGCGGCTGCTGCACCTGCTGGGCGCGGCCCGCTGGCCCGCGCGCTATCTGCAGCAGCATCCGGGCGTGATCGACGAGCTGGCCAGCGACGCCATCCTCAAGGAGCGCTTCGTCGCTGCCGACTTCGAGCACGAGCTCGCGCTGCGCTTGGCGGCGCTGCAGTCCACGGGCGAGGACGACGACGAGACCCTGCTCAACCTGCTGCGCCGCGCCCACCATGCCGAAGTCTTCCGCACGCTGGCGCGGGACGTGGAAGGCCGCATCACCGTGGAGCAGGTGGCCGACGACCTGAGTGCGCTGGCCGACAGCATCCTGCGCGTCACGGCCCAGTGGTGCTGGGCCCGGCTCAAGAACCGCCACCGCGATTCGCCGCAGTTCGGCATCATCGGCTACGGCAAGCTCGGGGGCAAGGAGCTGGGCTACGGCAGCGACCTGGACATCGTCTTCGTGTTCGACGACGAGGACGAGCGCGCGCCCGAGGTCTACGCGGCATTCGTGCGCAAGCTCATCAACTGGCTGACCGTGAAGACCGGCGAGGGCGACCTGTTCGAGATCGACACCGCGCTGCGCCCCAACGGCAACTCCGGCCTGCTGGTGACCAGCTTCGAGTCCTATGCGAACTACCAGCAGCGGCGCGGCAGCAATACCGCCTGGACGTGGGAGCACCAGGCCATGACGCGTGCGCGCTTTGTGCTTGGCAGCCCCGACTTTCCGCCGCCGCCGGGCCAGCCGCCCACGGACATGAAGCTGCGCGAGCGCTTCGATGCCGTGCGCGAGGCCGTGATCACCGCGCCCCGCGATGCGGCCGCCCTGCGCGCCGAGATCGTGGCCATGCGCGAGCGCGTGCGCAGCGCCCACCCCGTGCGCGGCGGCCTGTTCGACGTCAAGCACAGCCCGGGCGGCATGGTGGACGTGGAGTTCGCGGTGCAGTTTCTGGTGCTGTCGCAGTCGGCCGCGCATGCCGAGCTGATCGCCAATGTCGGCAACATCGCGCTGCTGCAGCGCGCCGAGGATGCGGGCCTGCTGCCTGCGGGCGTGGGCCACGCGGCGGCCAGGGCCTACCGCGAGCTGCGCCGCCTGCAGCATGTGGCGCGGCTGGACGAGCGTTCGGGCCAGTTGCCGCCCGAGCAGGCCGCGGCGCAGCGCGATGCGGTGCTGGCGCTATGGAATGCCGTGTTTGCAGCGAAAAAATGACAGCCCGCGCTCTTCACCGTGTGTGGCGTACGGGCTGCCCCACTTTCCATCCTTGGGCGGCCCGGCGATGAAAAAGTGAGCCCTGCCGGGCCGCCGCAAGCGGCTCCGGCAGCAATGATCGGATTTGGCCTACAGGCAGAAACAGGACTTCCTCAAAATGTTACAAATTCGATACCCCCAGGCTATGGAACTTCTGCAAAAGTGACGCATCTATCGAAACATCAGGTGTGAATCAGGGAGGCCACCTCAGTCGATTTCATGTTGCGAAGCCTTTGGGTCTGCCCAATGAACCGCCCGGAGCGCTTCTCCTCCCTCCCTCTCTTAATTCGTTTCGGGATGCTTCGCAACTTTTTTATTACGCAGCAAAAAGGCCACTGATCTGCCAGTGGCCTTTTTCTTTGGGCAATGGCCTGCGGCGGCCTAGCGGGGCTCGGTGGCGGTAAAGCTGGGGCGCGCGCCGATCTTGGCCAGCAGGGCCGCCAGATTGGGGTGCTCGGTGCGCCAGTCCAGCTCGGGGAAGCGGAAATCCAGCCAGGCCAGGGCGCAGCAGACGCTGATGTCGGCCAGCGTCAGATGGGTGCCGCCGCAGCAGAAGGGCTTGTCGCCCAGGCCGTGGGACATGACCTTCAGAGCGGCCCGGATCTTGCCCATCTGCCGGTCTATCCAGGCCTGCGAGCGCTGCCCGTCCTCGCGGCCGGGCCAGGTGGCTTCCAGGCGGGCCAGGGCGCCGGCATCCAGCAGGCCGTCGGCCAGCGCTTCCCAGGTCTTGACCTCGGCACGCTCGCGGCCCGTGCCGGGAATCAGCTTGCCGACTGGCGACAGCGTGTCCAGGTATTCGACGATGACGCGTGAATCAAAGATGGCTTCCGTGCCTTCCATGATCAGGCGCGGTACCTTGCCCAGCGGATTGCCGGTGCCGGGGGCGCGATCGGCCTCCCAGGGGTTCTCCTCGATGAATTGATAGTCCAGCTTCTTTTCTGCCAGCACGACGCGGACTTTGCGTACATAGGCGCTGGAGGTGGAGCCGATCAGTTTCATAGATGCTGTTCCGTGACACAGGTCACCGGCAGGGGCCGGCGCACCGATTCTATGCGTTGGACATGGGGTTCGCCGACACCGCCCGCGGCGGCATTTGTCATCAATGCTGGTGCAGCTGGCGCCTGTACCCCGGGATTGTGCAGGAACGTCAGGTAAATGACTTGCAACGGCTGCAAGCAACCCGGCGGCCCACGCAGCTGATGCGGCGCACCTACAATTGCGCCACCATGAACCTGTCCTCCCTCACCGCCATCTCCCCGCTGGACGGCCGCTACGCCGCCAAGTTGTCTGCCCTGCGCCCCATCATGAGCGAATACGGCTACATGCACCGCCGTGTCCAGGTGGAGGTGACCTGGTTCATCGCCCTGTCGGATGCCGGCTTTGCCGAATTCCCTGCCTTGTCCGCCGAATCGCGCGACTATCTGCACGCTTTGGTGGCCAATTTCTCCGAAGCCGATGCCGACGCCATCAAGGCCATCGAAAAGACCACCAACCACGACGTGAAGGCCGTGGAGTACTGGATCAAGTCCAAGTTCGACGGCCGCGCCGAGCTGCAGAAGGCCGCCGAATTCGTGCACTTTGCCTGCACCAGCGAGGACATCAACAACACCAGCCATGCCCTGCAACTGCGCGCGGGCCGCGACACCGTGCTGCTGCCGGCCGTGCAGGGCATCATCGCCAAGCTGCGCGAGATGGCCCACCAGTACGCCGACGTGCCCATGCTCAGCCGCACGCACGGCCAGACGGCTTCGCCCACCACCGTGGGCAAGGAAATCGCCAACGTGGTGGTGCGCCTGCAAAAGGCAGCCGCCAGCATCTCCGGCGTGAAGATCCTGGGCAAGATGAACGGCGCCGTGGGCAACTACAACGCCCACCTGTCGGCCTGGCCCGGATTCGACTGGGAAGCCTTCAGCCAAAATGTGGTGGAGTCCGCCGAGCCCAAGGGCCTGGGCATCACCTTCCAGCCGTACTCCATCCAGATCGAGCCGCACGACTACATGGCCGAGCTGTTCGATGCCATCGCCCGCGCCAACACCATCCTGATCGACCTGTCGCGCGATATCTGGGGCTATGTGTCGCTGGGCTACTTCAAGCAGCGCCTGAAGGCCGGCGAGATCGGCTCCTCCACCATGCCGCACAAGGTCAACCCCATCGACTTCGAGAACGCCGAAGGCAATCTGGGCCTGGCCAACGCCCTGCTCAAGCACCTGGCCGAGAAGCTGCCCATCAGCCGCTGGCAGCGCGACCTGACCGACTCCACCGTGCTGCGCAACATCGGCGTGGCCATGGGCTATGCCGTGCTGGCCTATTCCTCGCTGATGACCGGCCTGAACAAGCTGGAACTCAACGAAGAGCGCCTGGCCGAGGACCTGGACAACGCCTGGGAAGTGCTGGCCGAGCCCATCCAGACCGTGATGCGCCGCTATGGCGTGCAGGGCGCCTACGAGAAACTCAAGGAAGTCACGCGCGGCAAGACCGTGCTGGCCGAAGACCTGCACCGCCTGATCGACGGCCTGGAAATTCCCCAGGCCGACAAGGAACGCCTGCTGGCCATGACGCCGGCTTCGTACATCGGCAAGGCCGCCGAATTGGCCAAGCGCGTATAAAACGATAGCTGTTTGCGCTTGATATTCAAGCGTTTCAGTATTCAAGAGCTGCCAAAGCCAATGTTGATTGGCGCTGGCAGCTCTTGTTTTTGAATCCTTCTTCTGGACTGCCTGCGGGCAGCACCGCCATGGCCATCAAGTCCACCATCTTCAAAGCCAATCTGTCGATCGCCGACATCGACCACAACTACTACGCCGACCACAACCTGACCCTGGCGCGCCACCCCAGCGAGACCGACGAGCGCATGATGGTGCGGCTCGTGGCCCTGGCGCTCAATGCCCACCAGTTGCAGGACCTGTGCAACGGCGACGGCACGCTGGGCTTTGGCGTGGGCCTGTCCGACCCCGACGATCCGGACGTGCACATCACCGACTTCACCGGTGCCAAGCGCCTGTGGATCGAGGTCGGCCAGCCCGAGGAAAAGCCCATCACCAAGGCCTGCAACAAGTCCGACCATGTGCTGGTCTACCCCTTCAACCATGCGGCCCACGTCTGGTGGAAAGGCATCGAGGGCAAGGTCAACCGCCAGGACAAGCTGGAAGTGCTTTACATCGATTCAGGGATTGCCCAGCAACTGGGTGGCCTGGCCGAGCGCAGCATGCAGCTGCAGGCCACGATCCAGGAAGGCCAGCTCACGCTGTCCAGCCCGCTGGGCACGGTGTTCGTGGAGCCTGTGCGCTGGAAGTGAGCTTCAGGCCTGCCCTGGCGCGAGCTCCATCTTCACCCCGCGGGCAAAGTCCTGCAGCGGCCGGTCCCGTCCCAGCAGCAGGCGGCGCGTGGCCAGCCGGTCGAGCACGCAGGCCGGCGGCGCCTCGCGGCCCAGGTATTGCAGGCGCTTGGTTTCGGCAATGCCGACATAGTGGCTTTCGTAGCCGCGCGCCAGATGGTTCCAAAGCCCGTGTGCGCCGGGCGACTGGCGCGCGCCGCTGAGCAGGCAGGTGCCCGCATCCAGCACACTGCGGTAGACCGCGCTGGCCAGCCCGCGGCGCTGGTAATGCGGCGCAAAGCGCGAGTGGGGCGAGCGCACATGCCGGTCCGTGCGCCTGTCCACCTCGACGAGGCGGTTGAACACGGTGTAGCCGGCCAGCCTGCGCCGGTCCAGATCCTCCACATAGGCATACCACTCGCCGTCGGCTTCGCGCCAGTGCAGGCAGAACTGCGGATCGTGCAGCGGCCGGCGCTGCAGGCCGTGGAGCTTGCTGCCCGGCTGGTAGATGCAGTCGTAGATGGCTTCCAGCTCGCCATCGACCAGGGGCTGCATCACGTCGATGCGCAGCTCGGTCACGGGATCGGCCAGCGCCAGCGGCCGGCGGCTGTCGATGCGGCTGCGCCAGCCGGATTTGAGCCAATCCAGGGCGGTGCTCAAGCTCGCGTTCAGGGGATTGCCCGGCCTCGTGCTCGGGACGGCCATTGTTGTCATGCATGTGCTCCGTCGCAGAGCGGCCAAGGCGCGGCTCTGCCCTGATGAGCCGGGACGGCTCCGTGGGACGGCCCGCCTGGGGCGGGCTGTGAGGATGCGGTAAGGCCTGGCGGTCAGCGGTGGAGAGCCCTGTGCAAGGCTGCTGTGCGTCGGCCTGGAATGCTGCGCCGCCCGGTTCCGCTCAGGGCGACGCCTCAGGGCCGTGCTGCCTGGCGGGGGCCGATATTGAGCCTGGCGGCGTCACGCTCGCGCAGCCGGGCCGCCGTGGCGGGCCAGAAAGGGCAGGCTTGCGAGAGGGACGCTGGCATGGAAGGCGGCAGGCGATGGCCCGAAGGCAGTGGACAACCGGTCCATCTTAGGCGCAACACAACATCGCACTGCCGCAGTGCGAAATGGCGGGCTAGGTGACGCAGCGCTTTTCCATGGCCCGCTCGGCATAGCGGGTAAAGCGCCAGGAGTCTCCTTCTGCCGTGATCCTGCGCCAAACGGCACGCTTTTCCGCCGGTTCCAGGGCTGTCCACAGCTGGACCTCATCGAAGCTGCGGCCACAGCCCTTGCATTTCTCGTCCCCCTGGCTGGTGGAGCAGATGGCAATGCAGGGCGTGTCGGGCGTGGTGTCGTACCAGGCCAGCCAGGCCGCCATGGCATGCGCGGGAAAGCCCTGGGTGCTCACTTCCTGGGCCCGGGCATGGATCATCAATGCATACACCTCGGCCAGCGCCCGCACCTCGGCGGACAGCAGCACGCCATCGGGCGATGGTGCGCGGTCACGCCAGTAATTGATGGCAGCTTCGATATCGGTGATGTGGAGGGCGGTCATGGATGCACGGCAATTCGGGACTGGGATCATAAGTCCTCGTGCCGGGCCTTGCCCCGCCATGAAAAGCAGTGCCGGAACCGGCAAGGTTGCTATTGAATACGGAGCGCATCACGCAATTTGAGCGGTCGTTGCATGCGTTTTTTGCTATATAAAACCTGTGAACAAGCCGGGTTTTGCGGCTTGTCATGCTGCGGGGGCTGTGTTGAAATCCGCAGCTTCGAAGGGGAGTAGCTCTTTTCCGGTCACTGCCGCTGCACAGCGGTGCGGGCACCGGCGGCGAATCGGTCGTCAATACGAAGCCTCGGCTTCCGGCCATTCGGGTTGCAGTCGCGCTGCAATCGAGCAAGACCTTTGATGGACCCGATGACGGTCGATCAAGGTGGCTTCCCTCCAGCCAGGTTTTCCTCGCTCGGGCAGACGCTTCGGCTTGGTCGCATCGGTCTTTTGGTGCCAAGAACAAGCAAATGCCGGCAACTGTCCAGGATGTGCTTGCTTTTTGGCGGCATTCGACAACGAGGAAACATCAATGGATCTGGACTTTCTCACCCATGCCCCGTTCTGGATAGCGCTGGGACAAATCATCATCATCGACATCCTGCTCGGCGGCGACAACGCGGTCGTGATCGCGCTGGCCTGCCGCAAGCTGCCCGCGGAGCAGCGCAGAAAAGGCATCATCTACGGCACTGCCGGCGCCATCGTGCTGCGCGTGATTCTGATCGTCTTTGCGATGACGCTGCTGCAGCTGCCGCTGCTGAAGGTGGTGGGTGCGCTGCTGCTGGTCTGGATCGGCATCAAGCTGATTGCCCCCGACGAGGACGGGCACGACAACATCCAGGGCAGCGACAAGCTGCTGGCCGCGATCAAGACCATCATCGTGGCCGATCTGGTGATGTCGGTGGACAACGTGATCGCCATTGCCGGTGCCGCCCAGAGCTCGGGCGAACACCAGCTGCTGCTGGTGGTGCTGGGCCTGCTGATCTCGATTCCCATCATCGTCTGGGGCTCGCAGCTGGTGATCAAGCTCATGGAGCGCTTCCCCGTCATCATCGTGGCCGGCGGCATGCTGCTGGGCTGGATTGCCGGCGGCATGCTGGTGACCGACCCGGTCTTCGTGAACACCGACAAGTGGCTGTGGGTGCCCAAGCTGGGCACGACCGACGCACAGGGCCTGGCGGAAATCTCCACCACGCTGTACTGGGCCGCCCATATCGCCGGCGCGCTGCTGGTGCTGGGCATCGGCAAGCTCGTGGCCAACCGCCGCGCCGTGCCCGCACCCAGCGAGCAGAGCTGATCCGCGGCAAAACCTGAGACATGTGAAGGGGTGCCGGCCGGGCACCCGCTTCACACGCCTCACAATAGGGGCGATGGTCCCCGGGGACCATCTCCTTCAACCAGGCTCCAACAAGGACAGATTTTGAACCCCATCATTGTTTACGTGGATGACGCCGCATACGCCATGCCCATGCTTCAAGCCCTTGCGGGATCAAGCCAGGCGGCTTCTTCTCATTGGCTGCTGGTGGCTTGCGCTCCGCGCATGACGCACCGGGTGAGCAAGTGGGTGAGCCACCGTGCACGCGAGAACTGGCGCGGCAAGTGGGCCGACAAGCTGTTCGCCTCCGTGCTGCCCGTGATGCAGGAATGCGGTGCCAAGGTCACGCCCGTGCTGGCCAAGGGCCCGCTGGCCGAACTGGTGGCCGAGCTGCAGCAGCAGCATGGCGCGGCGCAGATCATCGATGCACGCCGGCCCAAGCAGGAAGCGCCGCAGGCTGCTCCCGCCAAGCCGGCCGCCCAGGGCGCTTCCATGGGCCGCCGCTGGAACCTGCCCGGCACGCTGGCCGCGCTGGGCGCGCTCATGGGCTTTGTGATCGACGACTCGCTCTCGTTCTGAAGCCTGCGCGCTGGCGCCTTGTCTCGGGCCTTGTGCGGCATGCCGCACAAGGCCTTTTTATTGTTGCCGGGCCGCCCCTGGGAATCGGCAGTCCGCCCTACGTATGCAGGCAGTTGCTGCATCCGACGAGGCTGCGCGGGGACATGCCGTGCAGGCCGGACGCTGCTATGCTGGCCCCATGAAGATCATCATCAAATGGCTGCTCAGCGCCGTCGCCCTGCTGCTGGTGGCCTATCTCTATAGCGGCGTGCAGGTTCATAGCTTCGGCTCGGCCATGATCGCGGCCCTGGTCATCGGGCTGCTCAACGCGGTGCTGCGGCCGGTGCTGGTGGTGCTCACCCTGCCGGTGACCATCATCACCGTGGGCCTGTTCCTGTTCGTGGTCAACGGGCTGATGTTCTGGCTGGCCTCGGGCATCCTGGGCGGCTTTCACGTCACCGGCTTTGGCGCGGCCATGCTGGGCGCGCTGATCTATTCGGTGCTGGGCCTATTTGTTGATGCTCTTGTCGCGCGTCTGTTCCCGTAGCAGCTCCTGCACGGCACGCAGGCGCGTGTCGATGATGGAGGCCTCGAAGTAGTCGGCCTTGGCGCCGCTGCGCCGCGTCAGGTCCTGCGCCGCCTTGAAGCGGTCCACGGCGGCCGCATAGTCGTAGTGCGCCACCTGCGCTTCGGCCTCGGCGCGCAGGGCGCGCACTTCCTGCCCCTGTGCCCGCCACACGCGTGCCAGCGTCTGCCAGCTCGTGGCGTCCTGCGGATGGTCGGTCACCCAGGTCTGCAGCGTACCGGCCATGGAGTCGGCCTGATTGAGCCTGAGCAGGATCTCGCTGCGCAGCAGCATCTCGGGCCGGCGCGGCGCCACATGCTCGACCACGTTGACGGTGGACAGGCTGGGCCCGGCCTCGCGCGGCCCGGCCAGATTGCCGCCAGCCGTGGCCTTCGGCGGCTTCTGCGCAGCCGGCGCCTGGGCCTGGGGCAGCGCTGCCAGCGCAGCCTGGGCATTGCCGGCCTTGAATTCCAACTCCGCGTGCAGCCATTGGGCCTGCAGCCGGGCCTCGGCATTGCCGGCCGTGGCACTGAGCAGGTGTTGCAGGGTCTCGCGCGCAATCTTCCAGTCCTGCAGCTGTATGGCGCTCAGCGTGGCAGCGTATAGCTGGCCCACCTGGTCGGCCAGCGGCAGCGCGGCAAAACTGCCCGAGCGCGGCAGCGTCTCCCATTGGCGCAGCACTTCCACGCCATAGTTGGACAGCACGCGTGCCCGCGCGGCCATCATCATGTGCTCCAGCGTGGGGGCCGGCCCTGCGGCGCGCCTGCCGGGCGGGATGCGGGAGTCCATGTCGGCAATCCGCTGGGTGGTCAGCGGGTGGCTGCGCAGATAGGGCCAGCTGCCGTTGTCGTTGAGGCGGCTGGCCTGCTCGAGCTTGCCGAACATGCTCACAAAGCCCTGGGGCGAAAAGCCGGCCGGCGCCATCAGGCTGTAGCCCATGCGGTCGGCTTCGCTTTCCATGGCGCGCGAGAAATTGAGCTGGTTCTGCACGGCCAGCGCCGACCCTCCCGTCATCAGCGCCATCGCCGCATCGGGGCTGCGCGTGGCCGCCAGCGCGCCGAGAATCATCGAGGCCAGCATCAGCGGGGTCTGCCTTCCCTGCTGCGCCATCAGCCGCGCGATATGGCGCTGGGTGATGTGGCTGGTTTCGTGGGCCAGCACCGAAGCCAGCTCGTCCCCGCTGCCGACCACGCCGATCAGGCCCAGGTATACGCCCATATAGCCGCCGGGCAGGGCAAACGCATTGACCTGGCGGTCCTTGCCCAGCAGCAGCGTCCAGGCAAAGCGTTCCTCGAGCTCGGGCGACAGCTCGCCGCGCTTGCGCGCCGCGTCCTGCAGATGCAGCCAGATGCCCTCCACATATTCCTGCAGTACCGGATCGTCCAGATAGTCGGGGTCGCGGTACAGCTCCTTGGCGATCTGGTCGCCCAGCCGGCGCTCTTCCCCGGTGGTGATGGACGAGGCGCCATCACCCAGCGTGGGCAATCCCTGGGACAGCACCGGTGGCGCGGTGCACTGCAGTGCTATCGCAATGGAAGCTGCCAGCGCTCTGGCAGCAAGGGTTCTATGCTGTTTTCTTGTGAAAAATGGCATGGCGGTCACGGATGCATCGGCTGGGAAGAGTCACGGCTATCATGCCTTGGTTGCCTGGCAGGGCCGGAAGATTCCCGCTCTGGCCGGCTTTTACATTCTTCCTGCTGCTTGCCCACCATGCATTTTTCGCTTTGGCAGCAAGCGGTGACGATCTTGCGAGAAAACCAGCCATGTCTTCCTTGACCCATTTCGACGCCCAGGGCCAGGCCCATATGGTGGATGTCGGCGCCAAGCCCGCCACCCACCGCATCGCCATAGCCGAAGGCCGCATCACCATGCAACCCGAAACCCTGGCCATCGTTCAAAGCGGCACGGCCAAGAAGGGCGACGTGCTGGGCGTGGCCCGCATCGCCGCCATCATGGCGGCCAAGAAGACCAGCGACCTGATCCCCCTGTGCCACCCGCTGGCCCTGACCCGTGTGGCCGTGGACTTTGAACTCCAGCCCGAAACCAGCTCCATCCTCTGCACCGCAACCGTGGAGCTGAAGGGCCAGACCGGCGTGGAGATGGAGGCCCTGACCGCCGTGCAGGTCGGTCTATTGACCATCTACGATATGTGCAAGGCGGTGGACAAGGGGATGGTGATGGGGGGAGTGAGGGTGCTGGAGAAGCGGGGGGGGGAAGTCGGGGAATTGGATGGCCTGCGATTAGCTTTTTAAATCGCTAACCGAGGAAATATTCGTCTTTAAACTAATTATTTTTAGCGTCTAACTAAGACTAATTATCTCATTTAATAAAATTACAAGAATTTATAAAATAAATTTATCTTAAAAAGAAATTTGTAGTTAGAAATAAATTTTCATAAGAAAAAAGGCCTCATTTAAAATGAGGCCTTTTACTATTTAAAGTTTATTGTTAAGACGATGCAGCTTTGAAATCTGAGCCACCGGGAATATCACCAACAGAGCAGCTACCAGGCAACAACTTCTTCAATTCAGCCTTTGCGTTCGTTGAGGCCATGCACTTCATGCCACCAATCTGTTGGCCCGTAAGACCACCCTTGTCTGCTCCTGCCAAATCTGTAGTTGCAATGTTGGTACCATCTTTTTTCAGAGGTACAAAGTACAGGTACTCGCCGTCAGGAATGCCAAGTTCCTTGTTGGCCGTATCTTTGAGAGTCAAGCGAGCTGCGCCAATATCATTCGTCGCGATTTCAAGTACGTACTTTCCAGCCACGGGCTTGCTGTTCGCTGCAGGAATTTCGCAGCCCCAGCCACCAGGGCCGGGGTTTGTGGCAGAGAGTGCGTCCATGGAGGTCTGGTATTTAGCTGAAACGTCAGAGCGACATGCCGATCCTTGTAGCACCACCTCAGCAAAACGCGACTTGGCCATATAGCTTTGATAAGCAGGCAAAGCCACGGCGGCCAGAATACCGATGATCGCCACGACGATCATCAGTTCGATCAGGGTGAAACCCTTTTGGATGGAACGCTTCATGTTTACTCCCTCGGTTGTAAATGACGCAGTGGATGTAAGCAACTGCCGTGCCAAGTAGCGCAAGTAGTGTTCAAGCGCATCAAATGTGTCTTTGTGTATCTAAAACACAATTAAGAACATTTTTGGCATGTGGATACATGGGAGTGACGTTTTTGTCAGTTTGAATGGCGTTTCTTGTGACGCGAAAGGCTGCAGTTCCGGCCAGGAGTGCGCTGGTCGATGCTGGCTGTACGCTGTCCTCGGGTGTGACTGCAACTGTTGAATGTCAGAGTCGAGGGTAGGAGCGACGTCGAGCGTCATTCCCCCACTACAAACTGCATCTGCGTGCCCGCCAGTTCCACCATATCGCCGTGCAGCAAAGGCACGGGCAGCGGGCCGACATTCTGGCCGTTGAGCTTGAGGGCGGTGCTTTCGCCTTCAATGTGGGTGAGCACAAAGCCATGGGGCTTTTGTGTGATGGAGGCAATGGCCACGCCGGGCTTGCCCAGGGTGGTGACCACTTTGTAGAGCGCGACTTCCTGGCCGGCCAGGCCGCCGGTGAGCATGCGGATGGTGGCGCGGCGCTGGGTGGGAAGTGCAGGGACTCCCTGCAGCGTGGAGGAGAAGCTGGACACTTCGCCAAAGCCCGAGGGGCTGCTGAGCTTGCTGCCCAGCCCGTGGGTTTCGCCAGCCGTGGCCGCCATGGCCTTGAGCGTGGCGGTCAGGCCGTGGCGCCTGGAGGGCTTGTCCGCCTCCTCGTCCAGGAAGCGGATCTTGTAGCGGCCCACATCCAGCAGGTCGCCATTCTTGAGCGTGCAGCGCTCGATGGCGTTGCCGTTGACATGGGTGCCATTGGTGCTGCGCAGGTCTTCGATGGTGACGAGGCCGTTCGCCATGGTCAGCACGGCATGCTCGCCGCTGACGGCGAGGTTGTCGATCACGATGTCGTTGTACGGTCGGCGGCCCAGGGTGGTGCGTTCCTTGGTGAGCTGGACCTCCTTGATCACAGCACCGTCGATAGAAATGACCAGAGTGGGCATGCTGAAAAAGCTCCTGTCTTGGGCCAAGGGCTGGCCTTGGTCATTGCCATTATCGTAACTGTTTGAAACCAAGGCAGGGCCGGGCGGAGATTCTACAAAGCTTCCCAAAGCCAGGCGCTGCGGTGGAGTGGCGCGTGTTCGGCAGTGCCGGTTTCCGGCCTGTTCATCAGGCCTTGCCATGTTCTGCTGCCGCATCCGTCTGCCGTCCTGCGGGAAAAGAGACCGGCGGTCGCTGATGCGCTATGGCGCCGTCAGTGAGTCCGGTCCTGCTTCAACGGCTGTCGACTCCATCAGGATGACGCCGATATTGTCTTTGCCGCCCGCTGCATTGGCGGCCTGCACCAGAGCGGTCAAGAGGATGGGCAGCGGAGCTTGTTCGGCGAACAGTTTCCCGATTTCTTCGTCGCTCAGCATGTCGGTCACGCCGTCGGAGCACAGCATGATGCGGTCGCCGGCCTGCAGCGGCCAGCGGCTGATGTCGGGCTCGACCTCGTGGCCCACGCCCAGCGCGCGCGTGACCAGGTGGCTCAGGCCGGAGCTGCGGGCGTCCTGCTCGCGGATATGGCCGGCGTCGATTTCCCGCTGCACCAGCGAATGGTCATGGGTGATGCGGGTCAGCGCGCCCTGGCGCCAGCCGTAGGCCCGCGAATCGCCGAGATGAGCGAAAACCACTTCCTCCGGCAGCACGGCGGCCGCGACCACGGTGGTGGCCATGCCGCGGCAGCCGGGCGTGCTGCTGGCCGCGGAAAAAATGGCGGCATTGGCCAGCTGCAGCGCATCGCGCAGCGCCGTTTCCAGATGGGCGGGCGCAGCCGGAGCATCCTGCAAGGCGGCGGGCACCAGTTTCACCGCCATGGCGCTGGCGATTTCGCCGGCGCTGTAGCCGCCCATGCCGTCGGCCAGCACGGCGACGGGCCAGGGCCTGGCATCCGGGTGGATGGCGACGGCATCCTCGTTGTTGCTGCGCTGCAGCCCCGTGTCGGTCCGCGCCACCATGTGCACGGCGGGCCGGACGACGTTGGATGTGGAGCGCGGCAGGGGCGACGGGGGCAGCATGGGAGGGTGGCGCAAGAGGCGGCGAGACCGGGAACCGGCTCCTGATCTTGGCATGGCGGTGCTTCCATGAAAAGGCCGGGGAGGGTGCCCGTTACGCAAGCGGTATGAAATCAGGAGCGGGCAGCGCTTGCTGCTCATTGGGTATGGGGATGTTAGAGCCTGTTATTGAGAGGCAGCAGGCGCAAGTAGCTCCTTTTTCGGGAGCTTATCTCTCCATCCGTCACGCCGCTGCGCTGCGGTTGGCCCGGGCCTGCAAGGCCTTGCCGGTCACTACCACCAGCAGCGCGCCGGTGGCCGCCGCCGCATAGTGGATCCATGGCGTGGCCTCGGCAAGCGCGGCCAGCACGGCATCGCCGGTGGTGGTTTCCCCGGCCACCCAGCCGATCAGGGCCGCGCCCAGCGTGACGATGACGGGAAAGCGGTCCATGAGCCTGATCATCAGCGTGGAGCCGAAGACCACCAGCGGGATGCTGATGGCCAGTCCCAGGATCAGCAGCAGCATGTCGCCGCGGGCCGCTGCGGCCACGGCGATCACGTTGTCCAGGCTCATGACCAGATCGGCCAGCAGGATGGTGCGTATGGCGGCCATCATGCCGGTTCGGGCCGTCTGGCGGTCTGCGTCATCGGCGCTGTCGTCCTCGCGCAGCAGGCCCACGCCGATCCACAGCAGCAACAGGCCGCCGATGATCTCGACAAAGGGCAGCTGCATGAGCCGCGCGGCGACCACCGTGAGTGCGATGCGCAGCACGACGGCGGCGCCGGAGCCGAACACGATGGCCTTTCTCTGCTGGTGCGCCGGCAGGCCGCGCGCCGCCAGCGCAATCACCACGGCGTTGTCGCCCGAGAGGATGATGTTGATCCAGACGATCTTGAACAGGCCGATCCAGAAATCGGCGGCAAGCAGGGCTTCCATGGGCAGGCTTCCTTTGCCCAGGTGCATGTTTCCGCCAGGATGCGCCGTGCAGCGCGCAAGAGAAGCGGCATTGCCGCCTGGGTCGATGACGGTCCAGTTTAGTCATCTGCCGCGCCGTGGCGCGGGGCACTATTGCTGCTGGCGTCATGGACATGCGCCGCGGGCTTGCAGGAGCGCGGTGCGCGGTGTACCGCCCGGCACATGCCGGCTTGGTGCAGGCCGGCTTGGCGCAGGCCCAATGAAAAACGCACTGCCGGTGCAGTGCGTTTTCAGGGGCTGGCAGCCGCATCGGCCGCTGCCGGGTCGGGCCGCGTTCAGGCCGCGCTGGCTTCTTCCTGCGGCTTGCGGGCCTGCATGAACTTGCCCAGGCCCACGACCAGGATGGCGCCGGCCGCGGCGGCCACATAGTGCAGCCAGGGGGCGTTTTCCACAAAGCCGTGCAGCACCTTGTCGTTCATGATGGTCTCGCCGCCGACCCAGCCGATCAGGGCGGCACCCAGCGTGACGATGACGGGGAAGCGCTCCATGAGCTTGATCATCAGCGTGGAGCCGAAGATCACCAGCGGGATGCTGATGGCCAGGCCCAGGATCAGCAGGACCATGTTGCCCTGGGCGGTGGCGGCCACGGCGATCACGTTGTCCAGGCTCATCACCAGGTCGGCGATCAGGATGGTGCGCACGGCAGCCATCATGGAGCTGGTGCCCTTGGATTCGCCTTCGCCGTCCTCGTCGCCGGTCAGCAGCTGGTAGCCGATCCACAGCAGCAGGCAGCCGCCCACGATCTGCAGGAAGGACAGCTCCAGCAGCTTAGCTGCGACCACGGTCAGCACGATCCGCAGCACGACGGCCGCGCCCGAACCGAACATGACGGCCTTCTTCTGCTGCTCGGGCGGCAGCGATCGTGCGGCCAGCGCGATCACCACGGCGTTGTCTCCCGACAGGATGATGTTGATCCAGATAATCTTGACGAGGCCGATCCAGAAGTCGGCGCTGCTGAGAAATTCCATGGTCACTCCGCGTTATGAATGGAAAAGCGCCATGGGATACCCATGGCGCTGATCTTTTATTGGGTGACGGCAGTTTAGTGGCTATACCTGCCTGTATCTGTTCGTGAAACTGCGTAAGTGCTCACAGTTTCACGCACCCTTGATGCTCGCTTTTACAGCAGGCCCTTGAGCAGGCGGCCCATTTCGGAAGGATTGCGGGTGATGGTGAAGCCGCACTCTTCCATGATGGCCAGCTTGGCATCGGCCGTGTCGGCGCCGCCGGAGATCAGCGCGCCGGCGTGGCCCATGCGCTTGCCGGGAGGGGCCGTCACGCCGGCGATGAAGCCGACCACGGGCTTCTTCATGTGTTCCTTGCACCAGCGGGCGGCTTCGGCTTCGTCGGGTCCGCCGATTTCGCCGATCATGATCACGGCGTCGGTGTCGGGATCATCGTTGAAGGCCTTCATCACGTCGATGTGCTTGAGGCCGTTGATCGGGTCGCCGCCGATGCCGACAGCGGAGGACTGGCCGATGCCCAGTTCGGTCAGCTGCGCCACGGCTTCGTAGGTCAGTGTGCCGGAACGGGACACCACGCCCACGCGGCCCTTCTTGTGGATGTGGCCGGGCATGATGCCGATCTTGATCTCGTCAGGCGTGATCAGGCCGGGGCAGTTGGGGCCCAGCAGCAGCGTCTTCTTGCCGCCGGCGGCTTCCTTGGCCTTCATCTTGTTGCGCACTTCCAGCATGTCGCGCACGGGAATGCCTTCGGTGATGCAGATGGCCAGGTCCAGGTCGGCTTCCACGGCTTCCCAGATCGCGGCGGCAGCGCCTGCGGGCGGCACGTAGATCACGGAAACGGTGGCGCCAGTGTCCTTGGCGGCTTCCTTGACGGAGGCGTAGATCGGCACGTCGAAGATCTTTTCGCCGGCCTTCTTGGGGTTCACGCCGGCCACGAAGCAGTTCTTGCCGTTCGCGTACTCGATGCACTTCTCGGTGTGGAACTGGCCCGTCTTGCCGGTGATGCCTTGGGTGATGACGCGAGTGTCTTTATTGATATAGATAGACATGTTCTGTTCTCCGGGCCTTACTTGACGGCTTCGACGATCTTGGTGGCGGCTTCGGCCATGGTGTCGGCGCTGATGATGGGCAGGCCGGATTCGGCCAGCATCTTCTTGCCCAGTTCTTCGTTGGTGCCCTTCATGCGCACGACCAGCGGCACGGACAGGTTCACGGCCTTGCAGGCGGTGATCACGCCGGTGGCGATGGTGTCGCACTTCATGATGCCGCCGAAGATGTTGACCAGAATGCCCTTGACCTTGGGGTTCTTGAGCATGATCTTGAAGGCTTCGGTGACCTTCTCGGGAGTGGCGCCGCCGCCCACGTCCAGGAAGTTGGCGGGTTCGCCGCCGAACAGCTTGATGGTGTCCATGGTGGCCATGGCCAGGCCGGCGCCGTTGACCAGGCAGCCGATGTTGCCGTCCAGGCTGATGTAGGCCAGGTCGAACTTGGAAGCCTCGATTTCAGCGGGATCCTCTTCGTCCAGGTCGCGCAGGGCCACGATCTCGGGGTGGCGGAACAGGGCGTTGGAGTCGAAGTTGAACTTGGCGTCCAGGGCGATGATGTTGCCCTTGGAGTCGCGGTTCAGGGGGTTGATTTCCACCAGCGAGGCATCGGTGTCCATGTAGCACTTGTAGATCTTGGTGCACACGTCGATGAATTGCGCGACGGAATCGGCAGGCATGCCGATGCCCTTGGCCAGCTCTTCGCCGTTGGCCTGGGTGAAGCCCTGCAGGGGGTCGACCATCACGGTCACGATCTTCTCGGGGGTGGAGTGCGCCACTTCCTCGATGTCCATGCCGCCTTCGCTCGAAGCGATGAAGGCCACCTTCTGCGTGGCACGGTCGGTCACGGCGGACAGGTAGTATTCCTTCTGGATGTCGGCGCCGTCCTCGATGTACAGGCGGCGGACCTTCTGGCCTTCGGGACCGGTCTGGTGGGTCACCAGCTGCATGCCCAGGATTTGCTCGGACAGGGCCTTCACATCGTCGATGCTCTTGGCCACCTTCACGCCGCCGCCCTTGCCGCGGCCGCCGGCGTGGATCTGGGCCTTGACAACCCACACGGGGCCGCCCAGCTTCTGGGCTGCTTCCACGGCTTCCTGAACGGTGAATGCCGGGATGCCACGGGGAACTGGCACACCAAATTGACGCAAGATTTCCTTGCCTTGGTACTCATGAATCTTCATGACTTTGTCTCTCTGAACTGAGGGGAAATGCCCGTGTGCCGTGGACACTGCGTCTGGCAACCACCGGGTTCGTATGACATGGCACTCGGAAATGTACCATGTTGCACCGCGCAAAACGACGGCCCACCATGCGCAAAATCCACAATGTGGCACTTCTTTACAGAAGCGCCGGGCAGCCCGCAATGCCTTGATATCGTTGAGGAAATGATATCCGGGTCATATTTTTTCACCCGCCTTTCTCTTATGTCTTATATATAAGCTGCAGGGTTTTTCCAGAGTTTTGTCAGCCATCCGACAAACTGCCGCCCGACCATGGCCCGGCCATGCCCGGGGTCAAAAAAGGAAGCAGTCCGGCCGCAGTCAGGACGAAAGCCGCCGGGCTTTGTCGGCGCAGCGTGGTTTCAGCGCCAATTTCCGCATCCGCCGGCGGTTTAAACGACAATAAAGAGCTAAACGCGGCAATGGTGCCGCAGGCCGCGGCATACAAGGAACGCAATGCGCGAGCCGGTGTAGGAGAGAAGAGCAATGGCAAAAGTCTTTATCGACGGTGAAGCAGGAACCACAGGTCTGCAGATCCGCGAGCGTCTGGTCAACTTTGCTGGCGTGGAGCTGGTGAGCATTGCGCCCGAGCTGCGCAAGGACCCGGCGGCCAAGCGAGCACTGATCGCCGGCGTGGACCTGGTCATCCTCTGCCTGCACGACGATGCCGCGCGCGAGACCGTGGCCATGGTGGATGCCATCACGGCCGAGACGGGCCGCGCCATCAAGATCATCGACGCCTCCACGGCCCACCGCGTGGCGCCGGGCTGGGTCTACGGCTTCCCGGAGCTGCGCGCCGGCCAGCTGGAGGCGATCCGGTCCGCCACCCGCGTGGCCAACCCCGGCTGCTACGCCACGGGCGCCATCGCGCTGCTGCATCCCCTGGTGGCCGCGGGCCTGATTCCGGCCGACTATCCCGTGAGCCTGCCTTCGGTCTCCGGCTATTCGGGCGGCGGCCGCACCATGATCGAGGCCTACGAGGCCGGCCAGGCCGCACCTTACGAAGCCTATGCGCTGGGCCTGTCGCACAAGCACATTCCCGAGATCCTGCACTACACCGGCATGACGCGCCGCCCCGTGTTCGTGCCCGCCGTGGGCAATTTCCGCCAGGGCATGCTGGTGCAGCTGCCGCTGCATCTGGACCTGCTGCCCGGCGCACCCAGGGCCGCCGACCTGCACGATGCGCTGGCCAGCCATTACGACAGGACCAACACGCCGGCCCGCTGGGTCAGCGTGCTGGCGCCGACCGAAGACGGCAAGCTGGCCGCCGATACACTGGCCGACACCAACAAGCTGGAGCTGCGCGTGTTCGCCAACGAAAGCTACCGCCAGGCCGTGCTCATCGCCCGCCTGGACAATCTGGGCAAGGGCGCCAGCGGCGCCGCGGTGCAGAACCTGCAGATCATGCTGGGCCTGTAAGCCGCATTCTCTGCCCCATCCCCGAAAACGGCCCTGGCGGCCGTTTTTTCTTGCCTGCTTTCGGCGCGCGGCGGGAGGTTTGCGGGTGATGTGAAATTTATTTTTCTTATTGTTTGGTTTTTTGAAAACTAAAAATCCTGCCTTGTCCAGACGGACAAGTCCCGGCCCTGGCCTGCGCCGAGCTTTCCTATAGTCCGCCTTACCTGTGTGGCCGGCCGTTGCGCCCCTGGGACGGAGGCCGCCACGGCTCCGACCATCGCTGCGATCCCGGCCTCTGTTGCACGAAAGCGAGGCGTTCCATGTCTGCCATCACCACCCCCGCAAAGCCGCCGCAGCAGGCGGCCGATGCCAGCTCCGTCCAGGAGCGCGACGTGACCTTCGGCCGCATCATCTGGCGGCTGATTCCGTTCCTGACCCTGGTCTGGTTCCTGGCCTGGATCGACCGCGTCAACGTAGGCTTTGCCAAGCTCACCATGATGAGCGACCTGCAGTGGTCCGACGCCGTCTACGGCGCGGGCGCCGGCATCTTCTTCATCGGCTACTTCCTGTTCGAGGTGCCCAGCAACCTGCTGCTGCACAGGTTCGGCGCCAAGAAGACCATCATGCGCATCACCATCGGCTGGGGCGTGACGGGCATTCTCATGGCCTGGGTGCAGACGCCGCTGCAGTTCTACGTGCTGCGCTTTCTGATGGGCGCCTTCGAGGCCGGCCTGCAGCCCGGCGTGATCCTGTACCTGACCTACTGGCTGCCCGCGCACCGGCGCGGCAAGGCGCTGGCGTTCTTTGTCTCGGCCTCGGCGCTGTCGCTGATGCTGGGCAGCCCGATCGCCGCTTACCTGATGGAGGCCCTGCACGGCATGGGCAACCATGCGGGCTGGCAGTGGCTGTTCATCGTCGAAGGCATTCCCTCGGTGATCGCCGGCATTGCCGCCTACTTCCTGCTCAGCGACACCCCGGCGCAGGCGCGCTGGCTCAGCGACCGCGAGAAGCAGCATGTGCGCGAAGAGCTGTGGGCGGAAGAGCAGGCGCTGGGCGAGCGCGAGCACAGCTTCTGGGCTTCCATGCGCAATCCGCGCGTGCTGATGCTGATCCTCATCTTCTTCTGCATCGTGGCCGGCAATGCGACGCTGGTGTTCTACGGGCCCAGCATCGTCAAGTCCGTGGGCGTGACCGACCTGAAGGCGCTGGGCTGGGTCATGGCCGGCATCTATGCCTTCGGCTGGCTGGGCATGGTGGGCAACGGCTGGCTGTCCGACCGCCGAAAGGAGGTGCGCTGGCATACGGCGGCCGCCGCCGCGCTGGGCGCCATCGGCCTGCTGCTGACGGCGCTGTTCCTCAGGCAGGGCAGCGTGGCCGGCGTGGTGGCGTCGCTGGCGCTGTCCTCGCTAGGGACCATGGGTTCGATTCCCGTGTACTGGCAGATCCCCAGCCGCTTCCTGTCGGCCACAGCGCTGGTGGTGGGCCTGGCGGTGATCAACTCCGTGGCGAATCTGGCGGGCTATTTCTCGCCCCAGCTGCTGGGCCTGCTGCAGACCGGCAGCGGCTCGTATGCGCCCGGACTGCTCATCATTGCCGCGGTGGAGTTCTGTGCCGCCATCCTGGTGCTGCTGTTCGTGGGGCGCGGCAGCCAGGCGGTACGCTGAATTGATAGCTGCCTGCGCTTGCCGGTTCTTTGATTGAAGGGAAAAGTGTATTGAATCAAAGGCTGCTCATGCGCAAGCAGCTCTTCTTTCAGGAGTGCTCGGCTGCCGGCGCAGGGGTCTTGGGAGGAGGGCGCCGGAGAGGCTATTCGTCTTCCTCCAGGCCACGGCCCTTGACGACCTTGCTCGCGATATCGGCGCCGAAGCCGCGCGAGGCCAGAAAGCGCATCTGCTTGAGATGCTCCTGCGGTGTGGCCGGCGGCGTGCCGAAGCGCTTGCGCCACAGCTCGCGCGCGCGCTGCAGCTCGGTCTCGCGCAACTGCTCGCCGGCCGCGCGCACGGTCTCGTCGTCCAGGCCCTTGCTGCGCAGCTCCTGCACCAGGCGGGCCGTGCCGTAGCGGCCGGCCTTGCTGTGGATCACCGACTCCACCACCCGCTCCTCGCTGATGAAGCCGCGCTGCTCCAGCGCGTCGAGGATGGCGTCCAGATCCTCGCCTTCTTCCACATGCGCAGCCAGCTTGCGCTGCAGTTCCAGGCGCGAATGCTCGCGCTGGGCCAGCAGCTTGAGGGCGCGGCCCTTGAGTGAAAGCTTGGCAAAGCTCATGTGCGAAAGGTCTCCCTGAAGGTTGAAGTGTCCGGCGGCAATAAAAAATGCGCAGGGGTTGCCTGCGCAAAGATGGCTAACTCTTTGGTCCGTGGCCCCAGCCCGCATGCTGGCGTGCACCGAGCCAGAGGCATCAGGCAAGGGCCCGGGCGGCCCCGCCGCCCCGCAGCGAGGATGCCGTCCCCCGCCCGAAGAGAGAGGGGAAGCGACGAGAAGTCGCTCAGGGGGCTTAAGCTTCTATCACGCCGTCCTTGTCGACCTTGCCCTTCTTGCCGGAGGACTTGGCTTCGGGGGCTTCGCCGCCTTCGGTGGGCAGCAGCTTGATGCCCAGGCTTTCGCGCACCTTGTTCTCGATCTCCACGGCCAGGTCGCGGTTCTCGCGCAGGAATTCGCGGGCATTGTCGCGGCCCTGGCCGATCTTCTCGCCGTTGTAGGCATACCAGGCACCCGACTTGTCGAGGATCTTGGCATTCACGCCCATGTCCAGGATTTCGCCTTCGCGCGAGATGCCTTCGCCGAACAGGATGTCGAACTCGGCGGTCTTGAACGGCGGCGAGACCTTGTTCTTCACCACCTTGACCTTGGTTTCGTTGCCGATGGCCTCGTCGCCCTTCTTGATGGTGCCGGTGCGGCGGATGTCCAGGCGCACCGAGGCGTAGAACTTCAGCGCATTGCCGCCGGTGGTGGTTTCGGGCGAGCCGAACATCACGCCGATCTTCATGCGGATCTGGTTGATGAAGATGACCATGCAGTTGGTCTTCTTGATGGTGCTGGTCAGCTTGCGCAGCGCCTGGCTCATCAGGCGGGCCTGCAGGCCGGGCAGCTGGTCGCCCATCTCGCCCTCGATTTCGGCCTTGGGCGTGAGCGCGGCCACCGAGTCCACCACGATCAGGTCCACGGCGCCCGAGCGTACCAGGCTGTCCACGATCTCCAGGGCCTGCTCGCCGGTGTCGGGCTGGCTGATCAGCACGTCGTTCAGGTTCACGCCCAGCTTCTGGGCATAGCTGGTGTCCAGCGCATGCTCGGCGTCGATGAAGGCGCAGGTGCCACCCTGGCGCTGCATCTCGGCCACGACCTGCAGCGTCAGCGTGGTCTTGCCCGAGGATTCGGGACCGTAGATCTCGATCACGCGGCCGCGCGGCAGGCCGCCCACGCCCAGGGCGATGTCCAGGCCCAGCGAGCCGGTGGAGACCACCTGGATGTCCTCGATGGCCTCTCCTTCGCCCAGCTTCATGATGGTGCCCTTGCCGAATTGCTTTTCGATCTGGGCGAGGGCGGCGGCGAGTGCCTTGGCTTTTTCGCTGTTGGCTTCGGCGGTCTTGGCGATGGCGTTCATAACAGGCTCCTAGAAGAGTGGATGCGGGTCGGTTGCAGCTCTGTATTTACATTCAGGCTGGATGCTTGAACAGTAGTTTATGGGTTTGTACTGTCCATGTGTTGAAATATTTGGACAGTTTGCCTTACTATTTGCCCTGACTCCGAAATACCTGCAATGTCCGAAATTGCCCCTGTCACCCCGCCCGCGGACGCCTGGCGCCAGACCCATCTGGGCCGCCTGCTCGGCCATGCCATGCGCCGCTTCGATGCGCGCGTGCTGCAGCTCATGGCGCGCGATGTGCAAGTGCCGCTGGCGCTGTCCAACCTCGCCGCACGTGACAAGGTGGGCGCGGCCCATATCCACATCACGCGGCATCTGTCGCTGGCCGGCGACCGGGTCACGGACCTGGCCGAGAAGGCCGGCATGACCAAGCAGGCCATGGCGGACCTGGTGGCGCAGTGCGAGGCCTGGGGCCTGGTCACGCGCGAGGCCGATGCCCGCGATGCGCGCGCCAGGCGCGTGCGCTTCACCGAGACCGGCCTGGCCTGGCTGCAGGCCTTCCACGATGCGGTGGCCCAGGCCGAGGCGGAGTTCCGCGAAGCCGTGGGCGAGGACGTGGCCACGGTGGTGGCGCTGGGCCTGGAAGCCTATGCCGGCGGAGCGTAGCGGGCCCAGAGTTCGAGCTGATCGAGCACGCTCAGCAAGGTGCTCCCGCGCCGAGTGAGCATGTAGCCGTGCCGGCCTTCAGCGCGGGCCACGAGTCCGCGGTCCTGCAGGGCGGCCAGCCGCTCGCCAAGCACCTTGGGTGTGATGCCGGGCAGGCACTCCATCAGCTCTCCATGCCGAAGAGGGGCTGCACGCAGATGCCAAAGGACGAGTGCATTCCAGCGGTGGCCGAGGAAGGCCAGCCAGTCCTCGACAGGGCAGGACTGGGGGCGCACGGGACGGGGCATCTCGGGCCGGCTATCCGTTTGGATAGCTGGATGGTCCAGTGCTCTGATGCCGGTCTCGACATCCATCCAAGGAGAAAACATGTTCAAGGTCCTGACCCCTGCCGCCATGAATGAAACTTTTGCGCGCGCCTTCAACAGCCGCGATCTGGCCCATCTGCTGGCGCTGTATGAGCCCGACGCCGCACTGCGTGTGGATGGCAGCACCGATACCTGGCGCGGCCGGACCCGGATCGCCGAGCCGCTGTCCCGCCTGCTGGCCGTGCCGGGGCGCATGGTATCCCACAACAATTTCTGCATCGAATGCGCAGAGATCGCCTTGCTGCGCGCCGACTGGACGCTGTATGGCGACGATGGCGGTCTCGTCGCGAATGGCAGCACGGCCGAGGTCGTCCGGCGCCAGGCCGACGGCCGCTGGCTCTACGTCATCGACCATGCCGCAGCACTGTCCCTGCCCGCAGGCCACCCGTAAGCCCGCTGTGCCAGCCTCCTGCGGCGACCTAGAATCGGAGCCAAAGCAGCCACTGTACTTGCGTCGACAGCGGTAACCATATTTCAGGAGACTCCCCATGCGCATACTGATTGCCGAAGATGACCAGGTGCTGGCCGATGGCCTGCTGCGCACGCTGCGCAGCTCGGGCGCCGTGGTCAGCCATGTGGCCAACGGCAGCGAGGCCGATGCGGCGCTGATGACCAGCAGCGAGTTCGACCTGCTGATCCTGGACCTGGGCCTGCCGCGCATGCACGGCCTGGAGGTGCTCAAGCGCCTGCGCGGGCGCGGCGATGCGCTGCCGGTGCTGATCCTCACCGCGGCCGATTCGATCGAGGAGCGCGTGCAGGGGCTGGACCTGGGCGCCGACGACTACATGGCCAAGCCGTTCGCGCTGTCCGAGCTGGAGGCGCGCGTGCGCGCGCTGACGCGCCGCGGCATGGGCGGGGCCAGTTCCACCATCAAGCACGGGCCGCTGGTCTACGACCAGGCGGGGCGCGTGGCCACCATCGACGGCAAGATGGTCGAGCTGTCGGCGCGCGAGCTGGGCCTGCTGGAGGTGCTGCTGCAGCGCGCGGGCCGGCTGGTGAGCAAGGACCAGCTCGTGGATCGCCTGTGCGAATGGGGCGAGGAGGTGAGCAACAACGCCATCGAGGTCTACATCCACCGTCTGCGCAAGAAGATCGAGCGCGGCCCCATCCGCATCGCCACGGTGCGCGGCCTGGGCTACTGCCTTGAAAAAATCCCCGGTTGAGCTATTCATTCGATAGCTGTCTGCGCTTGATGGACGGGCGCTGGCGGCCAAAAAGGCTTGAACCGTGAAAATCTTCCAGCGCGAGCAGCGTTCCCTCTTCGGCGAAATCCTCGACTGGATGCTCACGCCGCTGCTGCTGCTGTGGCCGGTCAGCCTGGCGCTGACCTGGCTGGTGGCCCAGGGCCTGGCCAACAAGCCGTTCGACCGCGCGCTGGAATACAACGCCCAGGCGCTGGCCCAGCTCGTCGTGGTGCAGCGCGGCAAGGTGCAGTTCAACCTGCCGCAGTCGGCCAGCGAGATCCTGCGCGCCGACGAATCGGACACCATCTTCTTCCAGGTGCGCGGCGTCAAGGGCGAGTACCTGGCCGGCGAACGCGACCTGCCGCTGCCGCCCGAGGCCGACGAGGCGCCGCCCTCGGGCACGGTGCTGCTGCGCGACGAGGAATACAAGGGCATAGACCTGCGCGTGGCCTACATCTGGGTGCGCATGCCGCTGCCCGGCGATGCGCTCGCGCTGGTGCAGGTGGCCGAAACGCGCGAGAAGCGCAGCGTGCTGGCCACCGAGATCATCAAGGGCGTGATGCTGCCGCAGTTCGTCATCCTGCCGCTGGCGGCGCTGCTGGTGTGGCTGGCGCTGGCGCGCGGCATCAAGCCGCTGCACCGGCTCGAGGAGCGCATCCGCGCGCGCAAGCCCGAAGACCTTTCGCCCATCAACCACAAGGACGTGCCGCTGGAAGTGGTGCCGCTGGTCGATTCGGTCAACGGCCTGCTGGAGCGGCTGGACGACTCCATCGCCACGCAAAAGCGCTTCCTGGCCGACGCGGCCCACCAGCTCAAGACGCCGCTGGCCGGACTGCGCATGCAGGCCGACCTGGCCCAGCGCGAAGGCACCAGCACCGACGAGCTCAAGCGCTCGCTGCAGCAGATCGGCCGCTCCAGCATGCGCGCCACGCACACGGTGAACCAGCTGCTGGCGCTGGCGCGGGCCGAGAGCGCGGTGCCGGCCATGAAGCCCTGCAATCTGGTGCGCATCGCCACCGACGTGGTGCTGGACTGCCTGCCGCGCGCGCTGGACAAGCACATCGACCTGGGCTACGAGGGCGCCGAGGCCGTCACGCCCGGCGTCTGGCTCAGCGGCAATGCCACGCTGCTGACCGAGCTGGTACGCAACCTGGTGGACAACGCCATCAACTACACGCCCTCGAGCAGCGAGGCGCCGGGTGTGGTCACGGTGCGCGTGCAGGCCGACCACTTCGGCCGCGTGCTGCTGCTGCAGGTCGAAGACTCCGGCCCGGGCGTGCCCCAGGCCGAGCGGGAGCTGATCTTCCAGCCGTTCTACCGTGCGCTGGGCTCGGAGGCCGACGGCTCGGGCCTGGGCCTGCCCATCGTGATGGAGATCGCGCGCCAGCACGGCGCGCAGGTGCTGCTCGAGGATGCCCGCCCGGGCCAGGGCACGCCGGGCGCCCGTTTTACCGTGCGTTTCCTGGCTCTCGACGCTGCGCCGGACAATAGGCCGAGAACTTGAGCGCAGCCTACGGCTGAGCAAATACTTGCTTCCCCTACAATCGGAATCACAAGTCGGGCTGAAACATTGAGTTGCAAAAATGGCAACTGCCGTGATCGGTACCGTACTAGGTTTGTTTGGATCCTTGGAGCTTTCTTGATGCAACGTCGTCAATTCCTCTGCACCGCTGCCGCTTCCGCAGTGGTCTCTTCCGCCCCTGGCCTGGCCATGGCCCAGGACGCCACGCGTCCCCTGCGCATCGTCGTTCCCTTCCCGCCCGGCGGCTCCACCGACATGGTGCCCCGCAACATGCAGGACGTGCTGCCCAAGCTGCTGGGCGGCCAGCCCGTGGTGATCGAGAACCGCGCCGGCGCCGGCGGCTCCATCGGCATGGCCGAAGTGGCGCGCGCCACCGACGGCGTGACCTTCGGCATCGCCACGCTGTCCACCCAGGGCGTGAATCCGGCCGTCTACAAGAAGCTGCCCTATGACGCGATCAACGACTTCGTGGGCGTGACCGAGATCGTCAAGGCCCCCGGCGTGCTCGTGATCAACCCTGCGCAGATTCCGGTCAAGAACTTCGCCGAATTCGTGGCCTACCTCAAGGCCAACCCCGGCAAGGTCAGCTTCGCCACGCCCGGCAACGGCACCATCGCCCACATGTGGGGCGCCCAGTTCCTCAAGAGCACGGGCACCCAGATGACCCACATCCCCTACAAGGGCGCAGGCCCGGCCATCAACGACGTGCTCGGCGGCCAGGTGCCCGTGTACTTCGACCAGGTGGCTTCCTCGCTGCCGCACATCAAGTCCGGCAAGGTCAAGGCCCTGGCCGTGTCCTGGCGCGAGCGCCTGGACGTGCTGCCCGATGTGCCCACCTATGCCGAGGCCGGCCATCCGGACCTCAACGATCCTTCGTGGTTCGGCCTCGTGGCCCCCAAGAACACGCCCCCCGCCCAGGTGGAGCGCGTGCAGAAGGCCATCGTCGCGGCCCTGAAGGACCCCGCCGTCAAGCAGCGCATGGCTTCGCAGGGCCTGTATGTCTCGGGCACGTCCAGCGCCGACTTCACCAAGCAGATCGCCAACGAAGTCGCCAAGATGAAGAAGGTGGCGGCAGTCGCCCAGATCCATCTGGACTGATGCACCCAGGGTGCCTGGCACTGGCACCCCACCATGAAAAAGGCCTGCGATGCAGGCCTTTTTTGCGTGGTCAGCCCATATGCCGGGAGCGGGCGGCCTCTCAAGCCCCGGTTCAGCGCGCGCAGGCGCGCAGGGCCCTGGCATCGAGATTGCGGCCGGCCAGGGTCTCGACTTCGGCGCGCAGCGCCGGCGTGGCCTTGGGCAGGCGCAGCGTGTAGGTGGTGACATCGGGGCGTTCCTGCACCACGCGGGCCGTGCGCACGCCCTGGCGGGCAAAGGCCGTCAGCTGGCGCGTGGCGGCCTCCTCGGTGGAGAAGCGGCCCAGGGACAGTCCCGGCTCCAGGTTACCGCCCGCGCGGTCGAAGTCGATCTTGAGCGCGCGCAGCTCGGCCCGCTTGCGGTCGAGGAACTCGGCATCGGGAAACTTGCCCATGTAGACCATCCAGCGGCCCGGCTGGTGGTTGGCGATCAGCTCCCACTGCTCGCGCGGCAGCTGCGCCAGCGCGCGGCGCAGGTTGTCGGCCTGGCGCTCCTCCACGCCGGCGGCCTGCAGGCAGACCGCCGGGCCTCTGGCTGCGGCGGCCTCGGTCGCTGCGGCGGCGGCAACCGGTGCGGCCACGGCCGCCGGCTCCGGCGCGGCAGCGGGTGCGGCCGGTACGGGCTCTGGCGAGGGGGCTGGGGAAGCGGGCGGGGCGGACGGCAGGATCTCCAGCGCCTCGGGCTTGATCTGCTGCTCCAGGCGCTGCGGCTCGGACTGGGTGGCCGGCGCCAGGCCCCACGCCACCAGCTGGCCGTGGCTCCACAGGTAGTAGCCGGCATTGGCCAGCACGAGCAGCAGGAAGGCGATTCTCAGCATAGGGTCAAGGTTCTTCACATCAGTTATTCATGGCACTTCGCGCCACCCGCAGCCCATGAAACTGGCGCGGCCCAAAGCCAGGGATGCCGAGCAAGAGCCGCCTCGCGGCGGGGCCGCCCCGGCGAAGGCATCGTCCCCCTCCTGTAGCGCGAAGCGCGTAGAGAGAGAGGGGGAGGCCGCAAAGCGGCTCAGGGGGAGCTTCATCTCGGCCGCACGCTGATCTCGGAGCTGGTCACGGCCTGCAGGCCGGCGGCCGTGCGCACCAGAAAGCCGCCGTCGGCGCCAACGCCCTGGGCCAGGCCGCTGCTGCCGTCGCTCAGCACCACTTCGCGCCCGGCCAGCAGGTCGCGCCGGGCAAAGCGCTCCATCAGCGGCGCGAATCCGCCGTGGGCAAAAACCTGCACTTCATTGACCAGGGCCGGCAGTATGCAGGCCAGGGCCGTGGGCGCGTCCAGCGCGGGATCCAGCTCCTGCAGGCAGGCCGGCGGCGTGCGCATGCCGTCGCCGGGGCGCGGGCGCACATTGATGCCCACGCCGATCACCACATAGCGCGGCGCATGCACGTCGTGCTGGTGGCTGCCCACGAAGCTGGCCGTCTCGATCAGGATGCCGGCCAGCTTGCGGTCGCCTTCCAGCCACAGGTCGTTGGGCCACTTGATGCCGATTTTCGGCACAGCGCTGCCTGCGGCCGGCAGCTGGGGCTGCAGGCTCTCGGCCACGCTCACGCCCACGGCCAGCGACAGGCCCGACCAGTCGCGCGGCGCCAGCGGCATGCCCAGCGAGAACATCAGCGAATCGCCGACGCCGCTGATCCAGTTGCGCCCCAGGCGGCCGCGGCCGGCCGTCTGCTGCTCGGCGATGAGCAGCACCGGGTCGGTCTGGCCTTCGCGCGCGCGGCGCATGAGCTCGGTATTGCTGGAGCCGATGGACGGCAGCACTTCCACGCTGAAGCCCGGCAGCTGCGGCGCGATCGCCTGCCACAGGGCTTCGGCATTCCAGTGAATCGGCTGGGTCATTTTTTTATCCAAAATTTCTATGTGACGAGCAGGCCTTGAATAAGCATGTTCCAACTCGGAGACAGGGAGCAAGGGCCTGCGCCGGCCGCGCCGTCCCGCAGCGAGGCTGTCGTCCCCCTCCCATAGCGCGAAGCGCGTAGAGAGAGGGAGAGGCCGCGCAGCGGCTCAGGGGGTGTCTCCAGGCATCGGCGGACGCCAGCCCCGCTTGGGCGCGAGCAGCGTGCCGCGGCAGCGGGCGCTGCCGCAGTGGCATGGGTATTCGGCCTTGAGCTTTTTGGTGTAGCGCTCGTCCACCATCAGGCCGTAGTCGTAGTTCAGTTCCTCGCCCGCCGCGATATTGCGCAGCGCCACGATGAAGATGCGGCCGTCGCGCTCGTCCGTGTAGCAGTTGGGCTCGCAGCTGTGGTTGATCCAGCGCGAGGAGTTGCCTTCGTGGGTGGCGTCGATCACATGGTCTTCGTCCACATGGAAGTAGAAGGTGTGGTTGGGCTGGGAGGGGTCGTGCGGATGGCGGTCCTGGGCCTCCTGCCAGCTGATGACCTCGCCCACGTATTCGATGATGGTTTCGCCCTCGGCAATATCCTGCACGGCGAAAACGCCTTTGCCATGCACGCCGGAGCGCCGGGTCTGGATGCGGCGGCCACCCGGGGGCTGGGTCGATGGGGCCAGGGATGTGCGGGGCATGTTTTCTCTGATAACTTGGATGTGCACACATGCGCGTGCGTGCGCACGCGTGAGAAGCGGATTGTATGAGCCCGGGCGCCGCGTGGCGCGCGGGCGGTTAATGACGACGAGAACACACAATGACAAAGACCCTGGTGATTGCTGAGAAGCCATCGGTGGCGCAGGACATCGTCCGCGCGCTGACCCCGGTGGCCGGCAAGTTCGAGAAGCACGACGAATATTTCGAGAGCGAGCGCTATGTGGTGACCAGCGCGGTGGGCCATCTGGTGGAAATCCAGGCGCCCGAGGAGTACGACGTCAAGCGCGGCAAATGGAGCTTTGCGCACCTGCCGGTGATTCCGCCGCACTTCGACCTCAAGCCCGTGGACAAGACCAAGAGCCGGCTCAACGCCGTGGTCAAGCTGGCCAAGCGCAAGGACGTGACCGAACTCGTGAATGCCTGCGACGCGGGCCGCGAAGGCGAGCTGATCTTCCGCCTGATCGAGCAGTACGCGGGCGGCGCCAAGGGCACGCTGGGCAAGCCCATCCGGCGCCTGTGGCTGCAGTCCATGACGCCCCAGGCGATCCGCGACGGCTTCCAGCATCTGCGCAGCGACCAGCAGATGCAGGGCCTGGCCAGCGCCGCGCGCAGCCGCTCCGAGGCCGACTGGCTGGTGGGCATCAACGGCACGCGCGCCATGACGGCCTTCAACTCGCGCGACGGCGGCTTTTTCCTGACCACCGTGGGCCGCGTGCAGACGCCCACGCTGTCGCTGGTCGTCGAGCGCGAGGAAAAGATCCGCAAGTTCGTGAGCCGCGACTACTGGGAGGTGCACGGCACCTTCGGCGCCCAGGCCGGCCAGTACCTGGGCAAGTGGTTCGACCCGCAGTGGAAGAAGGGCGAAGACGCCGAGGCGCGCGCCGACCGCATCTGGGACAAGCGCCAGGCCGAGGCGATTGCCGCCGCGGTGCAGGGCAAGCCTGCCACCGTTACCGAAGAGAGCAAGCCCACCACGCAGGCCTCGCCGCTGCTGTTCGACCTGACCAGCCTGCAGCGCGAGGCCAACGGCAAGTTCGGCTTTTCGGCCAAGACCACGCTGGCGCTGGCGCAAAGCCTGTACGAGCGCCACAAGGCCCTGACCTATCCGCGTACCGACTCGCGCGCACTGCCCGAGGACTACCTGCCCGTGGCGCACCAGACCTTCGCCATGCTGGCCGCAAGCTCCATGCGCCATCTGGCGCCGTTCGCGCAGCAGGCCATCAACGACAACTACATCCGCCCGACCAAGCGCATCTTCGACAACAGCAAGGTCTCGGACCACTTCGCCATCATTCCGACCACGCAGGCGCCTTCGGGCCTGTCCGAGGCCGAGCAGAAGCTCTATGACCTGGTCGTGCGCCGTTTCATGGCCGTGTTCTTCCCGAGCGCCGAATACCAGGTCACCACGCGCATCAGCAAGGTCGAGCAGCACAGCTTCAAGACCGAGGGCAAGGTGCTGGTCAAGCCGGGCTGGCTGGCCATCTACGGCAAGGAAGCCGCCAACGAGGTCGAGGACGCCAAGGAAGGCGACAAGGGCCAGCCGCTGGTGGCCGTGCAGCCCGGCGAGCAGCCGCGCACACAGCATGCCGAGGTCAAGGGCCTCAAGACCAAGCCGCCCGCGCGCTACTCCGAAGCCACGCTGCTGGGTGCGATGGAAAGCGCGGGCAAGCAGATCGACGACGACGAGCTGCGCGAAGCCATGCAGGAAAAAGGCCTGGGCACGCCAGCCACGCGCGCGGCCATCATCGAAGGCCTGCTGACCGAGAAATACATGCTGCGCGAAGGCCGCGAGCTGATTCCCACGGCCAAGGCCTTCCAGCTCATGACCTTGCTGCGCGGCCTGGGCGTGGAGGAACTCTCGCGCGCCGACCTGACCGGCGAGTGGGAATACAAGCTCTCGCAGATGGAAAAGGGCCAGCTCTCGCGCGAAGCCTTCATGCAGCAGATCCAGGCCATGACCGAGAAGCTGGTCAAGAAGGCCAAGGAATACGACCGCGATACCGTGCCCGGCGACTATGCGACGCTGCAGACGCCTTGCCCCAACTGCGGCGGCGTGGTCAAGGAAAACTACCGCCGCTACGCTTGCACGGGTGCCAGCGGCACGGGCGAAGGCTGCGGCTTCTCGTTCACCAAGTCGCCCGCGGGCCGCACCTTCGAGACGGCCGAAGCCGAACAACTGCTGCGCGATCGCCGCATCGGCCCGCTGGAGGGATTCCGCTCCAAGGCCGGCTGGCCCTTCGTGGCCGAAGTCGCCATCGTGCGCGACGAGGAGGGGGGCAACTACAAGCTCGAATTCGACTTCGGCGACGACAAGGATTCCGAGGACACAGGCGAGATCGTGGACTTCGCCCAGCAGCAGCCGCTGGGCCCCTGCCCCAAGTGCGGCGCGCCGGTCTACGAGCACGGCAGCAACTACGTCTGCTCCAAGGCTGTGCCCACGCTGGCCCAGCCCACGCCCAGCTGCGACTTCAAGAGCGGCCAGATCATCCTGCAGCAGCCCATCGAGCGCGAGCAGATGAGCAAGCTGCTGCAGACCGGCAAGACCGATCTGCTGGAGAAATTCGTCTCCAACCGCACGCGCCGCAACTTCAAGGCCTTCCTGGTCTGGGACGGCGCTGCGGGCAAGGTCAATTTCGAGTTCGAGCAGCGCGAAAGCAAATACCCGCCGCGCAAGACGGCGGGCTCTGCGGCGGCGAAGACGGGAGCTGCCGCCAAGACCACCGCTGCCGCCAAGAAGACCGCCGCAAAGACCGCGACCAAGACGGCAGCCAAGACTGCAGCGGCGAAGAAGCCGCGCACCGTGAGCGCCACGCTCAAGCCCAGCGCGGAGCTGGCCGCGGTGATCGGCAGCGAGCCCACTTCGCGCCCCGAAGTGATCAAGAAGCTGTGGGACTACATCAAGGCCAACGGCCTGCAGGATGCCGCCAACAAGCGCGCCATCAATGCCGATGCCAAGCTCAGGCCCGTGTTCGGCAAGGACCAGATCAGCATGTTCGAGCTGGCCGGCATTGTCGGGAAACATGTAGCCCCCTGAGGCGCTGCGCGCCTTCCCCCGGCGGGAAGGCAGCTTCGCCGCCCCCGGGTTGGAGCAGCGCCGGTTTTGAGTGGTGCTCTCAAAACAAGAGCTGTTAGAGCTTGCTGTGCATGGAAGTTTGATGCAAAAGCATCTCAACTCCTTATCCAGCAAGCGCAGGCAGCTTTTAATTGCGCACTGTGGGGCATCTCAGCCTTGTGCGCTGGGCAAGGCGTTCAGATAGGCCGCGATGGCCGTGCAGGCCTCGGTCCGCAGCGCGGACGGATCAGGCCCTGGCGCACGCAGGTGGGCGTGGGAAAACAGGCCGTAGAGAATGGTCTGGCTGACCCGCGCCGCCGCGCGCACCGGATAGCCGGGCGGCAGGTCGCTGGCCGTCTCGATGGCGCCGGCCCAGGCATCCACGAAGCGCTCGTACATCTTGCGGTAGGCCTCGGCGCTGGAGTAGTGGCGCTCCAGCAGGTAGTGCGCGCTCCATTCCTCGGGCCGCTCGCGGTGGGCCTGCAGCTGCGAGTCCACCACGGCCTGCACGATGTCCTGCAGAGGCCGGCCCGCATGGCTGGCGGCCACGCCGCGCATGCCCAGCAGCAGGGCCTTGGTGCGCAGGTGCAGGCAGACGCGCGCCAGGTCTTCCTTGCTGGCGAAGTACTCGTAGAAGCTGCCCAGGCCGGTGCCGGCCACCAGCACGATCTCGCGCACCGTGATCGCCGCGTAGCCGCGCTCGACCAAAAGCCGAACAAAGGCGTCCTGCAGGGCCTGCGAAGTCTGGCGCGCCCGCGACTGCGAGGGGCGCCGGCGCCCGGCGGCGGGTGGCCGGCTGGAAGAGGGTTTCATGGCTGCGCAAATCCGAACACGTAAAGAAGGGTCGCTTCCTAGAATCTAACGTGTACCCCGGCCTGCGGCATGCAGGGGCAAACAAGACGGCAGGGCTTGCGCGGCTGCGGACAGCAGGACCGCAGCCCGGCGCCAGCGGACACAGGAGACACGCCATGGCAGATATCGGCATCCACCCCCACAACCAGGTCCCCGAACTCAAGGACTACAACCTCTACGCCAGCGACCCGGTGCTGCAGCGCGCCGTGGCGCGCGGCGGTGCGCAGTGGCGCGAGTCCGAGCTGCTGCGCCAGGGGGCCGAATACGGCGCCGAGGCCACGCTGCAGGCCGCCGAGGAAGCCAACCATTTCGAGCCCGAGTTGCACACCCATTCGCCCACGGGCGACCGCATCGACCAGGTGCGCTTCCATCCGGCCTGGCACCGGATGATGACGATTGCGCGGCGCAACGGCATCGCCAACCTGCCCTTCGTCGACGGGCGCCGGAGCGCCTGGCCTGCCTATGGCGCGTCGCTGTTCATGCACAGCCAGATCGAATCGGGCTCGACCTGCCCCACGACCATGACCAAGGCCAGCATTCCGCTGCTGCGCCTCAATCCGCAGCTCGATGCGGTGGTCGCTCCGCTGCTGGCCTCCACCGAGCACGATGCGCGCGACATTCCGCTGGCGGGCAAGCGCTCCATCACCGTGGGCATGGGCATGACGGAGCGCCAGGGCGGCAGCGACGTGCGGACCAACACCACGCGCGCTGCTCCTTATGGACACGGCCCCTGGGGCGAGGAATTCCTGATCACGGGCCACAAGTGGTTCTTCTCCGCTCCCATGTGCGACGGGCACCTGGTGCTGGCCAAGACCGAAGAGGGCGGCTCCACCTGCTTTTTCGTGCCGCGCTGGCGCCCCGACGGCAGCAAGAACGCCATCCACATCCAGCGCCTCAAGGACAAGGTGGGCAACCGCTCCAACAGCAGCAGCGAGGTGGAGTTCCACGAGGCCTGGGGCGTGCTCATCGGCGAGGAGGGGCGCGGCATCTCCACCATCATCGAGATGGCCACCTACACGCGGCTGGACTGCGCACTGTCCAGCGCCGGCTTCATGCGCCAGGCCTTGGTGCAGGCGCTGCACTACAGCCGCAACCGCTATGCCTTCGGCCTGCCGCTGGCCGAGCAGCCCGTGATGACGGCGCTGCTGGCCGACATGGCGCTGGAGTCCCAGGCCGCCACCTGGCTGGCCATGGACCTGGCCGCGCGCTTTGGCAGCGGCGATGCGCTGGACCTGGCCTGGCGCCGCATCGTCACGCCGGCCGCCAAGTTCTGGAACTGCAAGCGCGCCGTGGGCTTCACGGGCGAGGCCATGGAGGTCTTCGGCGGCAACGGCTATGTGGAGACCGGCCCCATGGGCCGGCTGTTCCGCGAGGCGCCGGTCAACTCCATCTGGGAAGGCTCGGGCAACGTGATGTGCCTGGACGTGCTGCGCGCCATTTCCCGCAACCCGGACGACGCGCACCTGCTGCTGGACCACCTGCAGGACACGGCTTCGCAGGAGCCGCTGCTGGCCGCGCAGGTCGGCAAGCTGCGCGCCGCTGTCGCTCAGCCGCCCCAGGCCTTGGAGCGCGAGGCGCGGCGCTTTACTCAGCGCCTGGCGCTCACGGTGCAGGCCAGCCTGATGCTGCGCCATGCGGACAGCGCCGCCGCCTCGGCCTTCATCGCCAGCCGCTTCGACGCCGACTGGGGGCCTGTGGCCGGCGCGTCCTGCGGCACGGGCGATCCCGCAGCGCTGCTGCGCGCCGCCTGGACGGACTGAGGAGAGGCAAGCGATGATGGATTTTGTTTCGCTGCTCGACCAGCAGTCCCGCACGCGGCCCGAAAAGCTGGCGCTGCGCGCCATCGGCCAACCGGCGCGCGACTGGAGCTATGCGGCCCTGGCCGAAGCCAGCCGCCAAGCCGCCGCCGTGCTGCATGGCCAGGGCGTGCGCCGCGGCGACCGCGTGGCCCTGCTGTGCCTGAACACGCCGGGCTTTGTCTTCGCGCTGTTCGGCGCCTGGCGGCTGGGCGCCACCGTGGTGCCCGTCAACCACAAGCTGCAGGCACCCGAGGTGCAGTACATCCTCGACCATGCGCGCGTGAAGCTGTGCATCGCCGACGGCACGCTGGCGCCGCTGGCCGGCCGCATGGCCGGCGGCACCCGCTGGATGAGCACCGACAGCCGCGCCAATGGCCTGCCGTTCCTCGACGAGCTGCTGGAGCAAGCCGCACCGCTTGCGGATGGAGGCACGCCCGATGACCCAGCCCCGGCCGAGATCCTCTACACCTCGGGCACCACGGGCCAGCCCAAAGGCTGCCTGCACAGCCATGCCAATGTCTTTCATGCGGCGCTGTGCGCGGCGGCCAGCACCTCGCTCACGCACCAGGAACGCACGCTGATCGCCATGCCCGTCTGGCATTCCTCGCCGCTGAACAACTGGCTGCTGGGCACGCTGCTCATGGGCGGCACGGCCGTGCTGCTGCGTGAATATGCGCCCAAGGCCTTTCTCGACGCGCTGGCGGGAGAGCGCATCACCTTCACCTTCGGCGCGCCCATCGCGTTCCTGGCGCCGCTGTCCGTGGTGCCCGATGTGGCGGCCTACGACTTCAGCGCCATGCGGCTGTGGGCCTACGGCGGCGGTCCCCTGGGCGCAGACATGGCGCGCAGGCTGGCGGCCAGCTACGGCAGCGACCGCTTCATGCAGGTCTACGGCATGACCGAATCGGGCCCGCTGGGCACGGTGCTCTACCCCGAGGAGGCCATTGCCAAGGCCGGCTCCATAGGCCGCTGCGGCGTCCCCGGCGTGGCCCTGGAAGTGCGGCGCGCCGACGGCAGTCCCTGCGGCCCCGGCGAGGTGGGCGAGATCCACCTGCGCTCGGCCGCCATGATGCAGGGCTATCTCGACAACCCCGAGGCCAGCGCCGCAGCCTTCGATGCCCAGGGCTGGTACCGCAGCGGCGACCTGGCGCGCGTGGACGAGGACGGCTACCTCTACATCGTGGACCGGCTCAGGGACATGATCGTCACGGGCGGCGAGAACGTGTATTCCAAGGAGGTGGAAGACGTGCTGGCCACCCATCCCGATGTGCAGGACGTGGCCGTCATCGGCCGCCCCCATCCCGAATGGGGCGAAACCGTGGTGGCCGTGCTCGCGCCGCGCCCGGGCCGGCGGCTGGACGAAGCTGCGCTGCGTGGCTTTCTCGAACCCCGGCTGGCCCGGTACAAGATCCCGCGTGTCTACGAGGTTCGCGAGGCCCTGCCGCGCACGGCCACGGGAAAACTGTTGAAACACCTGCTGCGCGGTGCGTCGCAGGCCTGACATGATGGGGAAATGCATATCGGCTACTCTTGGGACATGGATGCCGAACTGCTTTCCCCCTCTCTTCCCGCCACGCCATCGCGCTCCGTCAGCCTCGTTGGCGCTTCCAACTTCCGCGACCTGGGCGGCTACCTGACCCGGGACGGCCGGCGCCTGCGCTGGGGCCGGCTGTACCGTTCGGCCCATCTGGCCCATCTGACGCCGCAGGACCTTGCGGCGCTGCAGGCGCTGGGCGTGACGCGCAGCGCGGATTTCCGCGGCCTGACCGAAAGCCAGCACCTTTCCTACAGCTGGCCACAGCTCACGCGCCACGCGCTGGTGGTCGAGCCCACGGTGGTGCAGCGGGCCCAGGCCATGCTGGAGTCCGGCGAAGGCCTGACCGTGGCCGCCACCGAGGAACTGATGCACGACACCTACCGCAGCTTCGTGCAGACCTACAGCCCGCGCTTTGCCCAGTTCTTCACGCTGCTGCAGCAGGGCGACGCGCCGCTGGTCTTCCACTGCACGGCCGGCAAGGATCGCACGGGCTGGGCCGCGGCCCTGCTGCTCACGGCCCTGGGCGTGGACGAGGAGCAGATCATGCAGGACTACCTGCTGACCAACAGCCTGTTCAGGCGCCCCGCGCAGATGTACGGCCACATGTCCGCCGAGGTGCTGGACGTGCTGTGGCGCGTGCAGCCTTCCTTCCTCATGGCCTCGGTGGAGCTGGCGCGCGCGCAGCACGGCAGCGTGGACCGCTATCTGAGCGAAGCGCTGGGCGTGGATGCCCAGGTGCGCAAACGCCTGGCAGAGCTGTATCTGGAGCAGTGAAATTGATAGCTGGAAGCGCTTGTCCGGCAAGCGTTCGAGCCTGAAATCCCCTTGTTCTGTCCTCGGCTTCTGCCCTGGGCGCTACCATGGGCCATGGCTCTGCCGGAGCCCCTCTATGCCCAGGAGAACGCTTATGCGCCATTGGATTTCCACCGCCGCCGCTGCCGTGATGCTGGCTGCCCTGTCGGCCTGTTCGGGCACGGCGCCTGTGCAGTCAGGCTCGGGCGAAAGCGGCATCACCGTGTTCGGCACCATCGATACCAACATTTCCCGTACCCGCTGAGGCCACCGCCGCTACCGCGGCTGATTGCAAAAAAGCCCTGCCCGGCCGATGCCGGCAGGGCTTTTTTTGTTTCACGATGACTCCAGTACCGTAATTCGCTGGACTACGCCAAGGCTCGATACAGCAGGTTTATCAATTACTTAGGCGAGTTCAACATATGCCGGTGCTTTCCGAAACTTGACCCGGCTTCCCCTCGCGTGGCTCCCATGCGGCTCTTGGAAACCGGGCTTTCCGAGGAGTCATCGTGGCAAGAATAAAACTCACCAAGTCCGCAGTCGATGCGACGCAACCTCAAGACAAGGCCATCGAACTGCGGGACACCGTGGTGCCCGGCTTCCTGTGCAAGATCACCCCGGCAGGGCGCAAGGTCTTCATGCTTCAGTACCGCACGAACGCCGGCGAGCGCCGCAAGCCCGCCTTGGGCCAGTACGGGGAACTGACGGTCGATCAGGCGCGCACGATGGCGCAGGAGTGGCTGGCCGAGGTTCGCCGGGGCGGCGACCCCAGCGCGGCCAAGAATGCCGCGCGCAAGGCGCCGACCATGAAGGAGTATTGCCACACCTTCATGGAGGACTACTCCAAGCAGCGCAACAAGCCCAGCACGCAGCGCGGCTATCAGGGCGTGATTGACCGTTGCATCATCCCGATCATGGGGCGGATGAAGGTGCAGGACGTGAAGCGCCCGGACGTGGCCGCGCTGATGAAGAAGCTGGCCTACAAGCAGGCCGAAGCCAACCGCACCTTCGGCGTCTTGCGCAAGATGTTCAACCTGGCCGAAGTGTGGGGGCTGCGCCCAGACGGCACGAATCCGTGCCGACACGTCCCGATGTACCCGCCCGGCAAGGAAACCCGGCTCATCGTGGACGATGAGTTGGTGCGGATCTTCCGCCAGTTGGAGAAGCTGGAGGCCGAGGGGCTGGAGAACTACGTCATTCCGCTGGCGATTCGCCTGCAATTCGAGTTCGCCGCACGGCGCTCGGAAATCTGCCCGCTCGAATGGGCATGGGTTGATCTGGAAAAGCGCCGCGTCGTCTGGCCCGACAGCAAGACGGGTGGCATCTCCAAGCCCATGAGCGAGGAAGCCTATCGGCTGCTTTCGACGGCACCGCGCCGGGAAGGCTGCCCCTATGTCCTACCGTCGCCGAACGACCCGACCCGGCACCTGACCCACGGCGAGCACTACGGCGGCTGGACGCGCGTGCTCAAGGCGGCAGGCGTGCCGCATGTCGGTACACACGGCATCCGCCACCGGGCGACGACCGACATTGCCAACTCGGGTGTTCCGACCAAGGTGGGCATGAAGCTCACAGGTCACAAGACCGTGGCGATGTTCATGCACTATGTTCATACCGAGGACAAGCCGGTGCGGGACGCGGCCGAACTGGTGGCGAATCGGCGGCTGGCGATTACCGGGGCATCCCGTTCTATGGAGGCGACAGCATGACAAGGAAGACGCCTGTGGCAACGCGGAAGCCCGCCGCCTTACCTGCCGGCTACGCCGGCATCCACGGCGGCATCGTCGAGCTGCTGGATGCGGCGCGCCAGGCGGCGGCGCGCAGTGTCAATGCAATGATGACCGCCAGCTATTGGGAAATCGGCCGCCGGATCGTCGAGGCCGAGCAGAAAGGCAGGCGGCGGGCTGGTTACGGCGAGCAATTGATGGAACGCTTGTCCGCCGACCTGACGGCCCGATTCGGGCGCGGGTTCGGCGTCAACAACCTGGAGAGCATGCGGCGTTTCTACCTCGCGTACCCCCAACCAGAGATTTCCCAGACACTGTCTGGGAAATTGGGAAACGAGTCGCCCCCTGAGAAATCCCAGACAGTGTCTGGGAAATTGAGTCTGTCCGAACTGGCTCAGGTCTTTACCCTGCCGTGGTCGGCCTATGTCCGGCTGCTGTCGGTCAAGGATGACCATGCCCGCCGGTTCTACGAGACCGAAGCACTGCGCGGTGGCTGGAGCGTGCGCCAGCTCGACCGGCAGATAGGCAGCCAGTTCTATGAACGCACGGCCTTGTCCAAAGACAAGGCCGTGATGTTGGTCAAGGGTGCGGCGGCCAAGCCCGAGGATATCGTCACGCCCAATGACGCCATCAAAGACCCGTATGTGCTGGAGTTCCTTGACCTCAAGGACGAGTACTCGGAATCCGACCTGGAAGCGGCCTTGATCCAGCGGTTGGAAGACTTTCTGCTGGAGCTGGGCGAAGGCTTCACCTTCGTTGGGCGGCAGCGCCGGTTGCGCATCGACCAGACCTGGTACCGGGTGGATCTGCTGTTCTTCCATCGCAAGCTGCGCTGCCTGGTCATCATCGACCTGAAGTTGGGCAGCCTGACCCATGCCGATGTGGGGCAGATGCATATGTACTGCAACTATGCCAAGGAGCATTGGGCCTACCCGGACGAGAACCCGCCGGTGGGCCTGATTCTGTGTGCCGACAAGGGCCATGCTTTGGCGCGGTATGCGCTGGATGGCTTGCCAACCAAGGTGATGGCGGCGAACTACCGCACTGTGCTGCCAGATGCCGAGTTGTTGCAAAAAGAACTGGAGAACACGCGGCGGCTGCTCGAATCTCGCGGAGCGCTGTCCTTCAAGGACGGCAAGCCATAGTTGTGCGTCCCGGCGTACCGCCGTCGGGCTCGCGGGCTGCGCCCCGTGCTTCGTGCCGAATCACAGCCATTCGGCGCTGATCCCTGACGCCTCCGGCCTGGATCGTTGATCCGGGCCTGCGCGTGCTGCGCACTTGCCAACGGCGGGTGTGTGGCTGAGTGGGGTGTAGGCGGTCTTGCTGTTCCCTTCACCGTATCACGGCGTTCTCGCCGTCAATGACTGCGCGTGCTCGCACGCTTGCGGCCTAGTGGCCGTCTTCGATCTCTGACTGCTTGCGCTGCGCCGTGCTGGCAACGGTTCCGGGCAATTCCGCCCGAGCAACCGGAGCACGATTATGTCGCAACTGTCCTTTTCCTCGTTCGATGACGCTTTGCTGGTGCGTGACGCCCAAGGGCGCTACATGCCGGCATCGGTGGATCAAATTCTCGAAGCGGCGCGCCAGGCCATCGAGTTGAAAATGCAGCGTGGTGCTGAGTTCACTTCCCCGGCGCTGGTCAAGGAGTACCTGCGCAACAAGCTGGCAGGCTTCGAGCATGAAGTCTTTACAGTGCTGTTTCTGGACACGCGCCACCGGCTGATCGAGTACCGGGAGATGTTCCACGGCACCATCGACAGTGCATCGGTGTATCCGCGTGAAGTGGTCAAGGAAGCCCTGCGGCTCAATGCGGCGGCGGTCATCCTCTCGCACAACCATCCGAGCGGGAATCCTGAGCCGTCACAGGCCGACAGGGTGTTGACGCAGCGGCTGAAAGAGGCTCTGACGCTGGTGGAAGTTCGCACGCTGGATCATGTCATCGTGGCCGGTGCAAACACGGTGTCGTTTGCAGAGCATGGCTTGTTATGACACACGGGGGCTATTGCCCCCGTTTTCTGATACGAGGAAGGACATTCGGGACTTACCCGTCTAGCATATCTTCGAGCGATATCTCCCCACGCAACATCTTTAAGAACGTGGCTTGTCCACCACTGCCTGGTGCGAAATTTCGGGTTGTAAAGTCTTCGTCTTTTAACTCGATGTGATCCAGTTTTTTATAAAATTCATTCACGGACGGAATCAGTCCATAGTTTCCTTGCGCAAGTTCTGGATACGCATCTTCTCGCAAATAAATCATGAAGGCTTTAAAGGCGTTTGATCGAGGAAGGAGATTGCCCACGCGATCAGTTGCATTCCATGAGTCTGGCCATTTTTTCTCAACTGCCTTAAAGTAGTTGTAAATTATTTCGGTAATATCAATCTCTTTTCCATCAATAAATAAATTTCTAAATGGAAATTTTTTCAAATCAGATCCAGCGACGTGCTTTATTTTCTTCCCTGCCAAGAGATCATTTCTATCTTGAACGGGGTTGGGTGAAATGAATTTAACTAAAGATTCAACAAAGGATGCTTGTGTCAAGGGCTCTTTTTTTTCGACCTGGCGTAGCTGTTCCTAGCCGCTTAATCCTTTGATATAGCGGGCTGCTTGGCTCTTTATCCAATGCCACCGCTACATTGTGGCATGTCTTATGAGGACTTGATGTTTTTGCCAGCTCCGTCAGGTCATACACAAGGCTTTTATTAACTTTTGTTTGCGCAAGATTTACGGTTGCAAATATATTTGCCTGCTCGGAGACATCCGCCCCGATAAATATCGCAACATTAATATCAAAATCTCGCTCATCGTAATCAAAACACCAATTATTGTTTTCATCCATGAAGGCAGCAATGCGGTGTTGACCATCTATAACTTTTGCAATTCTAGCGTAAGGTATTGAGTCTGCCTCATCAGAGGCATCGGCTTGATACTCCTTAAGAACCAGTGTGCCGATGCCGTTCCCATCTGAGTCATATTCAGCGCACTTTTCATCCACAGCAAGGATAACTGATGTTGGAAATGTCGAATCCTCTCCTTCGATATATTGCTTTATTTCTTTAATTCTCTTGGGGCTGACAGGGCGCTGGATACCAAGATATTTCTCAAGGTCACGCTGGTCTTTGGCTAACCGCCTTACATCCGAGAAGGATATATCTACTAGGTCTTGTGCCCTTATTGATGCGATATAAAAATCGCCAATTGGCTGGCGGACTTTCAGGACTGTAAGCTTTAATTCTTTACTCATCACCAGACTCCCGAGCACGCAGCCTTGCAGAAAAATCGTTCACTATATTTTTTTCAGAGCTTCTATTCTCCGATACAAAATCACCTCTCCATGCTCCATCAAGGAGCGTGAGATACCAGCAGTATAAAGAAAAGATGTAGATTGGCAGTGATAAACTACTTAGGTAGTAGCCGAGAAACGAGTTTTGGAAGTCACTCGACCCTGCCTTAATCTGCCCGAAAGCAATAGCGGTCAAGATCATGATGACGATTGAAATCAACGCCAGCAACCCGTAGCCCTTGAATAACCTTCTAACGCTTTGTACTATTTTTTCGCCAAATTGAGTTTCTGATGATTCTTGGTACTTCTCAAAAATCATATAGAAAATAGGCGTAAGAAATGTGGCGGTGTACACAAATAATTCTGAAACTGTAATGGACTCTCTTAGCTTCAGCAGAAGCTTTACTCCCACACCCGAGGTTCCATCTGGTATTGGCGACAGAAATACAGCGACGATGACAGGAAGGCTGGTCAAAATCCAAAGCGTAGAGAATTTCTTTAATGCTGTTTTATGAGCATTCAGAGGAAAATGCACCAGGCATTGAATTAGAGGCAGGCGGCCGATGGTCTTTAGTAGCATTTGATGACGACCTCCTCGTACCTGCCCCGAGCGGAAGATTTCCCGGCTATGATGCTGGCTCTATTTAACGTTGAGATCTCGCCTAGGTTTTCATATAGGCGTTTTATGCTGTCATGGCAGGCGTTAGTCACAAGCACTTTTGCCCCTCGTGATACAGCAAGCTCGACGGCATCACGAAGTCGAACCTGGTCTTCCCAGGAAAATATACTTTCGTTGTACTTTAGAAAGCCGTTGTAGTTATGTTTGACTGTATAAGGAGGATCTATAAAAACAAAATCCCCCTGCCCAGCCTTTTCAAGAGCAATTTCAAAGTCGCCAGAGAGAAGCTCTACATTTTTTAAGCACAAGGCGATTTTTTCAAAATCATCAGTCGACAGAACTACATTCTGCTTCGTTCCTATTGGGACGTTGAATTCACCTTTCTTATTTACCCGGTATAAGCCATTCCAACAGGTTCTGTTTAGGTAAATAAATTGCGCTGCTCGTGTTTCTGGCGTGCGTAACCGCTTTCGGCGAGTTTGATAATAATATTCTGAAGAGTGATTTTTGTGATGAACTCGAAGCAAATCTGCAACTTTCTTCCAGTCGCTTTTTATTGCCTCATAAACTTCTATGAGCTTTTCGTTTTTATCGCAAAGAATAGCGGAATGCGGAAGCAGGCTAAAAAAAAACTGCGCCACTACCCACAAAAGGCTCGATATATCTTTCGTGCTCTATATTTAGAAGGTGTGAGTGCTTTTCGACCAACCACCTTTTCCCTCCTGCCCATTTCAGAAAAGGCGAGGTTTCTTGATAGTGGCTATTCGCGTGCGGTGGGGCGGGAATGATTTTTGTTTCGCAAAAACCTTCCTCCAACTCCAAAGAGACCCCTTCGATCGTTGCAACAGCAGCGCATTGGAATGGGTTATTTTCCCTTGATTGCCTCAAGCCCATTTTCTGTTTCCTTCATCAATTCAGAAGCGCTGCATCCCAGTGCTCTAGCAATTTTCAAGATAATCGCCAGAGTGGGCATATGCTCTCCTCGTTCAATCTTCCCCATATGTGAGCGCTCGATTCCTGCACGATTTGCCAAAGTTTCTTGCGCAACACCCTGTGCAGTCCTGATAGAGCGTACTGCGGCGCCAAACGCTTGTGCCGGCTCCGCTTCAAAGGTTGTCGCGCCCGTCGGTCGGCCACGCTGGATGGATCGCTTCTGCATATGCAGAAGTTTCAGTTTGTACAAAATTTAAAACCACGTTATATTTAACTCATTCATCCGATCCCACTTGTTTTTGTGCCTTTGAAGAAATCCACATCAGCGGCTTTCTTCAAAAGCGGAGAGCCTGATCCGTGTCTTTCCTGACTTCCGTACATGCGCCTGCGTGGCTCTACGCTTCTGCGGATTCGTACGCTTGCGCATTTGTGCATCAGGGCGCAAGCACGAATGCGCTTCAGCGCTTGCGTGCATTCGTGCAAGGCGCGCGGTCGTGACCCCGCTTGTCACCGAGGACGACCGGGCGCGGCTGCTGGCCCACGGCCAGGCCCGCGCCGCCGGGCAGGATACCGACCCGCTGCCCGTGGTGCGGCTGTTCACCCCCGACGCGCACGCAACCTGGCTGCTGGCCTCGCTCGATCCCACCGACGGCGATACGGCCTATGGCCTGATCGACCTGGGCATCGGGATGCCTGCCCTGGGCACGGTGAAGCTCTCCGATCTGGCGTCCATCGTCGGGCCGCGCAAGCAGCCCGTGATGCGCGATCGTTACTTTCAACCGACACGGCGGCTGTCGGAGTATGTGCGGCTGGCCGAAGAAGACGGTTCGATACCGGACTGATGCAGGCCCGCGCAGCGAGGCCAAGCGCAGCGCATTGTGACTATTTCCGTCTCACTCAAGACCCGCCCGGTCTGAATCCGCATTCTTGCACCGAAGCGGTGCAACTCTGATGTAAACAGTCATGGTCTTTGGCCCGGGCTGCGGCACGGTATCGGCTGCTGACCGTCGATTCCAGGCGGCACAGCCGTCGCATTCAGACGATTTTCGCAATGCACCGGAGCCAATCGGACTTGACACCCGTAGTTTCAGCTTAACCCGATAACGATGACGTTTTGATGTTGAAACGATAGCTCCCGCATGCCGAGCCGCAGCGACGTTCCTGCTGACTGACAGGAGGTTGCGTCATGGCTGGCCCGAGTGCCGAACATCGAGAACACTGGTATCCGACCGCTGCGTATCTCTACACGCTGCATCTTGATGGCCCGGCCTTGGCCTGGGAGTACCTGCGCCGCAATCCCGACTACCGGCTAGACTGGCTGCGCCGTCGCCGCCGCCCGGATGCGGCGCACCGCTGGGGCCTGCGCCTGCTGGAAGATCCCGCCCTAGACGCACGTGACGCGCATCCGGCCTGGTTTCCCGACCACGATGCCGTGGTGCAGCTTTATCCCGATGCCGACCCACCGCCCGAAGCCTATGCCTTCGAGTTCTGGTGTGTTCCCGGCCGCAAGCATCTGATCCACGACGGCAAACGCCTGGTGCTGGTGTCGCGCTGGCCCGGTTGCTGCCTGCGGCTCGCGCTGGCGCCGGGCCTGGAAGACGGCATGGCCTACCTCTACGCTACCCGCGCCTGCGCCACACCCTGCGCGCGTTATCAGGCACTGGTGGCCGAACTGGACAAGCTGGCGGCGCTGCCGGATGCCGTGCCTGCGGCAATGGCCCGTTCCCGGCCCACGCTCGCGGCGGTGCAGGAACTGCACACGCTCCAGGCGCTTGACGCGACCCTGGCCGGCGCGTCCTTGCGCGAGGTGGCCGAAGGGTTGTTCGGCGTGGATGCCGTGGCCGCCGACTGGCACGCCGACAGCGCCTTGCGTGCCCGCGTGCGGCGGCTGGCGCGTCGCGGCGAGGCGCTGATGCGCGGCGGCTATCGCAGCCTGGCGCAGCTTGGGCCAGTTGCATCGTAGCAAGGGGGGACGTTTTGCACTCCCTGCAATTCGTCCCTTAGCAGGAAGCCTGAATTTCTCGAAAGTGCCTCCATCCGGCCGCGTGGTGTGGCCGGGCTTGATGGAGGTAAATCCCATGCGACCCGCTCCCTTGCGGCCCTCTGTAACCGCTCCTTCCGCTGCTGTTGCTGCGCCCGCGCAGCCCCAACGCTATCTGACCAACGACGAAGCCGCCGACTACCTGCGGCTGTCGCCCCGCACGCTGGAGAAACAGCGCGTGATCGGCGGCGGGCCGAAGTTCCGCAAGTTCGGCCGGCGCGTCATGTACGCGGTGGCCGACCTGGATGCCTGGGCCGATGCGCGCAGCTTCGATGCCACCTCCGACCCGGAGTACGCCGAGCGCCATGCGGGTGACTACCGTGATCGCCGCTGATCGCAGGTTCACGGGTGGCCGCCGTCATGTCCAGTCTCGCGCTGCCGCCCCGGCAGCGGTCGGTGCAGGAGCGCGAACAGCTCGACCTGTTTCGCGCCTTGCCGGGCGACATGGCGCCGCGCGACAGCCAAGACTTGATGGCCTATCCGTTCTTCTCGCTGGCGAAGTCCAAGCGGGTCAAGCCCATCGACTTCCGGGCGGGCAACGTGACGATCCGCGTGGAAGGCACGACCGAGCATGGCATCGCCACGATCTGGGATGCCGACATCCTGATCTGGGCCGCCAGCCAGATCGTGGAGGCGCAGGACGCGGGCCTGCGGCCATCGCGGCTGATGCACGCCACGCCCTACGAGATCCTGCGCTTCATCGGGCGCGGCACCGGCTCACGCGACTACCAGCGTCTCAAGGCCGCGCTCGACCGGCTGCAATCGACCACGGTGGCCACGTCCATCCGCGAGACCACGGGAAGGCGGCTGCACCGCTTCTCGTGGATCAACGAGTGGAAGGAACTGGCCGACGCCAGCGGCACGCCATTGGGCATCGAACTGATCCTGCCGGACTGGTTCTACGCCGGCGTGCTCGATGCCGCCCTGGTGCTGACCATCGACCCGGCGTATTTCCGGCTGACCGGCGGTATCGAGCGATGGCTGTACCGGCTGGTACGCAAGCACGGTGGCAGGCAGGAATACGGCTGGCAGTTCGATTTCCGCTACCTGCACCAGAAGTCCGGCAGTACCGCCAAACCTTACGACTTCGCCTGCGACCTGCGCGCGCTGGTGGCGCGGCAGTCGCTGCCCGGCTACGTCCTGGGCATCGAGCGGATGCCGGACGACGGAACGGAGTTATTGACCTTCCGACCCGTGCCGTCCACGGCACGGGGATAACTCCGGGACAACCTGTGAATAGTGTCGTGCTATCAGGCGTGCGGGGTATCGTGCTATCAGGCGTGGCCCTATCGTGCTATCAGGCGTGCCAATCGGCCGAAAACCCGCGCCAGCATTGGGTTTGCGCGCTCTCTAACATACATAACTTAAATTCTCTAACTTTTAGTAGAGAAGCGCCGCTGCGGTGGACAACCGCCACGCGGCCACAAACGGCAGGCAATCCAAGCCGCCAGAAATCAGGTTTTGCAGGCGACTCGAAGCAAGGCTTTCCAGCACGGAGGGCCGCGCCATGATCGTCGCGTTACTCAACCAAAAAGGCGGCGTCGGCAAGACCACGCTCGCCACCCACATCGCCGGCGAACTGGCGATGCGCGGCCAGCACGTCGTCCTGCTGGATGCCGACCCGCAGGGTTCATCGCTGGACTGGACGCAGCGCAGAAGCCAGCAAGGCTTGCCACGGCTGTTCAGCGCCGTGGGCCTTGCACGCGAAACGCTGCACCAAGAGGCGCCAGAACTCGCCCGCCGCGCAGATCACGTCATCATCGACGGGCCGCCGCGCATCGCCGCCTTGGCGCGCTCCGCGCTGCTGGCAGCCGAGCGCGTGCTGATTCCGGTGCAGCCCAGCCCCTACGACTTGTGGGCCAGCGCCGAGATGGTGGCACTGATCCGTGAGGCGCAGGTGTTCCGGCCTGCGCTGCGCGCGGCCTTCGTCATCAACCGCCGCGTTAGCACCACGGTGATCGGTCGGGAGGCGCGGCAATCGCTGGCCGAACAGCCGTTGCCGGCGCTGCGCGCTGAGGTTCGGCAAAGGATCGTCTTCGCCGACAGCGTGGCCGCTGGTCGACTCGCCCGCGAGACGGCGCCCGACAGCGCCGCCACCCGCGAGATCGCCGCGCTGGTCGATGAACTGCTGCGGTGGCCGACATGACCGCACAGTCGCCACCGAACAGCAAGCGCACGGCCAAGCGCATTGGCATCGGTGCGCGCCCACCGGCGAATCCGCACGCTGAGGCGTGGATTCGCCAGGGCGACGCTGATGCGCTCAATAAGGGCGACCTCTACACCGCACGCCTGACCCTCGACGTGACGCCAGCGCTGCGCGCGCGCATCAAGATCGCCGCCTTCGGTCAGGGCGTGACCGTGGCCGAACTGCTCCGCGGCCTGCTGGAACGGGAGTTTCCCGAGACCCGCACGGAGAACCTGCCATGAACGCATCCATCGCACCTGCCGCGAACGCGGTCACGGCTTCTGCATCGACCACGCCAGCGACTTCGCTTTCGACACTCGCCCGCCAGGCCGGCAACGTGCCGCTGACGCGCGTATCGCTGGCCTACATCGAACCGCGCTTCAAGCTCTACCTGCGCTTCGGCGAACCTGCGCGCACGCTCCAGCTCGACCGCTGGCGGCGCTGCGCGGTGTTCCTGCCGAACGCTGTTCTCTGCCGCATCCGCTGGCAGACCAACGACTACGGCACGATCCGCTGGCAGCTCATGGTGATGCAGGCTGGCACGCCATTGGATGCCTTGCAGCGCATCCCCGGCGTGCGGCCAGGCGCACGTCTGCTGCTGCACGCCGAGGATGACGCCAACGTGCGCGCCGTGTTGGAACGCATCGACGGCATCGAGGCGCTGGGCATCGCCGCGTCTGCCGTCTCGCCCGCGTACTGGCGCACGCTGGGCAACCGTCTGGAGGCCCGCCTGCCGCTGCCCGAATACACCGCCGAGCGGCATTCCGCGTGGCTCGCTGGGAAGGCGCTGCCATGACGACCGTTTCCACTTCGTCCGCCTCGCCGCATCCTCGCTCGCGCCTGCGCGCTCGCATCGTGCTGGCGGGCTTCGCCGCAGTCGGCCTCGCTGCGCTGGCCTGGGCGGCGTTCGTGCAACCGCTGCCGCGCCTGACGTACAACCCATCCGACAGCGTGGCGGTCGGATGGTATCGCATCGAACCGTTCGACCCGCGCACTGCTTCGCTGCTACGTCCGTTGTCCGTGGACAGCATCGTGCTCGTGCCGTTGCCAGTCGAGGTAGCCGCACTGGCTGCGCAGCGCGGCTACCTGCCGACGCGCGTTCCGCTGCTCAAACGTGTGGGCGCAGTCGCACCGCAACACGTTTGCATCGTCGCTGGACAGGTACGCATCGACGGCGTGCCTTCGGCCGCCGTGCTGCCTGCCGACCGGCTGGGCCGGTCGCTGCCATCCTTGCAGCTTTGCCGCCACCTCGAACCGGGCGAGCTGTTCCTGTTGAGCGTGACAAAGCCGGCATCGTTCGACAGCCGCTATTTCGGGCCGGTCAGCGCATCCACCGTGATCGGCGTTGCGCATCGGGTCTGGCTGGAGGCACGCCCATGATGGCGGCCGATTCGCTGCACGCTGCCGTGCATCTCATCGTGCCATCGGGCATGTCGTTCTGGCTGCTGCCGCCATGTCGTCGCGCGTGCAGTGCGGGTGCATTCGCACCGCACTTCGCGCTGCCATCCAGTGTGCAGGCGTCTTGCCTCGAACGCGCCCGGCTAGCGGCCATCGGCGTGTCCCTCTGCGCGTTCGCCGGCGGGCTGGCTGCAAGCAGCACAGCACCGCCGGGCCGCCGACGCCTGGAGCACCAGCGACAGGCAAAGGCGGAAGGCAAGACAAAAGGACGCGGCACCGGGCCGCGTCGAAAGCCAGTCTGCACATGGGGGTGGCGCGGCACGGAGCGGCTTTGCCGCCGTGCCGCGTTCGGCGCGAAGGTCGCGCCAATGCAGGCATGTCCGCGTGCTTCGCACGACAGGACACGCCAGAGCTTGCAGGGAGCGCAGCCATGACCGACCGCCGCGACGACGATTTCCGCGTGCGCCCCAGCGCCCCGAAGAACCGGGGCAAGGGCCAGGGGCAGAGCTTCGTTTCCAAGGTGCTCAAACAGGCGGGCAAAGCCAGCAGCGGCAAGTCCACGGTGCGCCGTCCGGCATCGGCGAGTGGCACCGGCCAGCGGCCCGGCTCGCGCCTGGGGCGCGGCCACACGGCAGCACGCTTCGCCGGGGCGAAGCTGACGCCTATGTCGCGGCGCGCGACCATCAAGACGCTGCTGGTGAACCACCAGCGGGCCAGCCCGCAGTCGCTCGCCAAGCACCTGCGCTACATCGAGCGCGACGGCGTGGGCCGCGACGGCGAGCCGGGCCAAGCCTACGGGCCGCAGACAGACGTGGCCGATCTCGACGCCTTCAAGGAACGCTGCGCCGACGACCGGCACCATTTCCGCTTCATCCTCTCGCCCGAGGATGGCGCGGAGCTGGAAGACCTGCGCACCTACACGCGGCACCTCATGGGCCGCATGGAGGCCGACCTGGGTACGGGCCTCGATTGGGTGGCCGTGAACCACTGGAACACCGACAACCCGCACACGCACATCGTCGTGCGCGGGCGCGACGACACCGGCAAAGACCTCATCATCGCGGGCGACTACATCGCCGATGGCTTCCGCTATCGCGCCGCCGAGCTGGCGACCGAATGGCTGGGGCCGCGCACCGAACTGGAGATCCAGCAGACCTTGCAGCGTGAGGTGGAGCAAGAGCGGTGGACGAGCCTGGATCGCACCCTCAAGCGTGAGATAGGCGAGGCCGGCGGCGATGGCCTGGTGCGCGTCGAAAGGTTCAACGCCCCCCCGCTTGCAGCGCCAACGCCTGATGCTAATCGGCCGCCTGCAACACTTGCAGCGCCTGGGCCTGGCCGACGAGACGCAGCCCGGCACCTGGGCCATCCATGCCGATGCGGAAAAGACATTGCGCGCGCTGGGCGAGCGCGGCGACATCATCCGCACCGTGCAGCGGGCCATGCGCGGCGAGCCGCGCGAGCTGGCCGTGTTCGAGCCGGGGGACGATGGCCGAACCATCCTCGGCCGTGTGGCCGCGAAGGGGCTGGCCGACGAGCTGCGCGACCGGGGCTATCTGGTCATCGACGGGGTGGACGGCAAGGCCCATTACGTCGCGCTCAACGCCCGCGACGAGCTGGCGAACTACCCGAGCGGCGCCGTGGTGGAGGTGAAAGGCTCGGCCGACGTGCGCGCAGCCGACAAGAACATCGCCGCGCTGGCGAGCGATGGCCTGTACCGCACTGACCATCACCTGGCGATCGGGCAGGGCCGGGCCAAGGCCGGACGCGACCCGCAAGAAGTCGTCGCCGCCCACATCCGCCGGCTGGAGGCCCTGCGTCGGGCCGGCATTGTGGAGCGCGTTGCCGAAGGGCTATGGAAGGTGCCGGACGACCTGGCCGAGCGTGGCCGCCAGTACGACGCGCAGCGCCTGGGCGGCGTGGCCGTGGAGCTGAAATCGCACTTGCCCATCGAGCGGCAGGCCCGCGTGATCGGGGCCACGTGGCTCGACCAGCAGTTGATCGGCGGCGGCTCGGGCCTGGGCGACCTGGGCTTTGGTGGCGAGGCCAAACAGGCCATGCAACAGCGCGCCGACTTCCTGGCCGAACAGGGGCTGGCCGAGCGGCGCGGGCAGCGCGTGATCCTGGCGCGCAACCTGCTGGGCACACTGCGCAACCGGGAACTGGCACAGGCCGCGAAGGGCATTGCCGCTGAAACCGGCCTGGAGCATCGCCCGGTGGCCGACGGGCAGCGCGTGGCTGGCATCTACCGGCGCAGCGTCATGCTCGCCAGCGGGCGCTACGCGATGCTGGACGACGGCATGGGATTCAGCTTGGTGCCGTGGCGGCCGGTGATCGAGCAGCGGCTGGGGCAGCATATCGCCGCCGTGGTGCGCGGTGGCGGCGTATCTTGGGAGCTTGGACGGCAGCGCGGGCCAAGTATTTCTTGAGACCCTTCATCTACTTGTCGAACGGCCGAGCGCCTTCATCAGCCCCGGCTTCTGGCTCGCAAAGGTGCCATAGAAGACCTCATTACCGATGAGCGTGATCGGAGCCACGCGCACGCCGGTTCGTGACTTGGCTTCCGCAGAAATCTTCGGGTCGGTCAGGTCGCGTTCTTCAAACACGATGCTCTGCTGGGACAGCCACTCCTTCAGCACCCGACAGTCCGGGCAGGCTGGAGTGCTATAGATGATGATGCGCGGGGTGCTGGCTTGGTTCATGGTCGTGCCTTCACTTTCCCCGAGCGGCAAGCCAGCTCTTCATCATGGCGATCTCTCCTTCCTGCGCAGAGATAACCTCCTGAGCCAACTCGCGGACCTCCGGGTCCTTGCCGTACTGCAACGCCACCTTGGCCATGTCGATCGCGCCCTGGTGATGCGGGATCATGCCGCGCATAAAGTCCACATCGGCATCGCCGCTGAAGTCAATCATCATGTCGGCGTGCATGCGGTCATTGCCGGCAGGGTAGGCGGTCGTCGAGGCGTCGCCCGAGCTGCCGGTCGCCGCCTGTTGGCCGCGTTCTCCAAGCCACTTATTCATCATGGCGATCTCGCCTTCCTGCGCAGAGATAACCTCCTCAGCCAACTTGCGGACCTCCGGGTCCTTGCCGTACTGCAACGCCACCTTGGCCATGTCGATCGCGCCCTGGTGGTGCGGGATCATGCCGCGCATGAAATCGACGTCGGCGTTGCCAGTGAACTGCGCTCCCATCCCCGCGTGCATCTGGTCGTTCACGGCGCGATACGCGGTCGTGGAAGGGCTGTCATTGGCCGAGGCGCTGGAGGGCATCGCGTGCCCTTGGTGATCTCCGCTCGCATTGGCCTGCATCACTTCACCCGACGGGACCACCTTCTTCTGAACGGCCATCAGGCCGATGGCGACCACGACGGCGCCCGCAATGAACAACAGGCTGAACTTGTTGACTCTCATGAAAAACTCCTTGAATGAGATTGATGGAGTCACTGTAGGGCTTCCCATTGTTGGAAGGTCAAGCCCCTCATTTCGCCGTTGATGCCGATGAAGACCCTCGGCGCAAGATCCAGTCCTTCACTTCCGCCGCCTACGACAACGCGCTGTCGAAGCTGCAGCGGTGGAAGCAGGTGATGTAGCGCCTGAGGCGACCGCTAGATGGAACACCTCCCGCATCGGCCCGATCAGCCCGGACCTAGCCGCACCGGCTTTCGCGCGGTCTGCCACAGCAGCGGCACCAAGATCAGCGCCAGGGCCGGGAAGATCATCCAGTTGACCGCCTGCCAGCCCGAGCTGTGCAGGATCGATCCCGCGAGGAACGACACGGCCGCCGTGGCGGCGAAGACGAAGAAATCGTTCATGCCCTGCGCCTTGCTGCGCTCGGCCGGGGTGTGGCAATCGGTGACCACCGCCGTCGCGCCGATGAAGCTGAAGTTCCAGCCGATGCCCAGCAGCGCCAGCGAGCCCCAGAAGTGGGACAGGCCGAGCCCGCCCAGGGCCACCACCCCGGAGGCGGCGAGCAGCACCATGCCCACGGCGGTCACGCGCTCCTTGCCGTAGCGCACCATCAGCCGCCCAGTGAAGAAGCTCGGCCCGAACATCGCCAGCAGGTGCCACTGGATGCCCAGGGCGGCGTTGTCCACCGAATGCCCGTGGTTGACCATCGCCACCGGCGCGGCGGTCATCACGAACGCCATCACCCCATAGGACACCACGCCCGCGGCCACGGCCAGCGCGTAGCGCGGCATCGCCAGGAGCTGCAGCACCGTGCGGCCGCTGTCGGCGGCGGCTTCGGCCGGGGTCTGGCGCGGCGTGCGCAGCATCAGCAAGATCGGCAGGGCGATCAGCGGCAGCAGCGCCTGGCTGAGGAAGCTGCCGACGTAGGGCGTGCCCGCTACCGCGTCGCGCGTGAAGATCACCAACTGCGGCCCGATGATGGCACCCGCGAGACCCCCCACCATCACCCAGGAAATCGCCTTGGCCTTGAGCGCGTCCTCGGCGGTGTCGGCGGCTGCGAAGCGGTAGCTCTGCACATACGCGCCGTAGAAGCCCGCCAGGAAGGTGCCGGCGCAGAAGATCCAGAACGAGGCCAGCATGATGCCCAGCGCGGCGATCAGGCCCGAGGCCACGCCGAAGCCGACCCCGACCACGTATCCGTTGCGGCGGCCATGGCGCCGCATGATGAACGCCGCAGGCAAGGTGCCGATGGCAAGACCCAGGCCGAACAGGCTCACGGGCAAGGTGATCCAGGCCGAGTCCTTGGCAAGCTGCTGGCCGACCAGCCCGCCCAGCGACATCACGATGGGCGCGCTGGCGCCACCGAGCGCCTGCGCGGCGGTGAGAACGCCGATGTTTCGGCGCGTGATGCTCTGGTCGGTCATGGGCGGTCTTTCTTGTTCGTTTGTCTGGCCGGAAATATTACACGCATGAATATATGTTCAGTTATCCGACCATGATTCGGCCATGCGATGCTCATGAACCGCCGCAACCTGGTCGCTCCTCGCAAATCTCCCGAGCGGCAGAAGGAACAGCCTGCCGTTCCAATGCGAGCAGGTGCTCTTTCACCCGGGTCAGTTGCGCCATGCGTTCCTCGACATAGGCGAGATGGTCCCGGACAGCCTGCGTCAGCAGCTCGGGTTCCGGGGACTCGCGATGCGTCCAGCCCAGCAAGTTGCGCATGTCATCCAGGCCGATGCCCGACGCGCGGTAGTTGCGAATCAGGTAAAGCCGCTCGACATGGGCCGGGCCATAGCGCCGGTAGTTGTTGCGGGACCGCTCGGGAGCGGGCAGCAGGCCCTCCCGTTCGTAGAACCTGATGTTCTCAGGGGGCGTGCCGGTCAAGCGCGCGAGTTCACCAATCCTCATCCAGCTCTCCGCGCGCAGCGATGGGGGACGCCACCGCTGCGCGCCGGCCCTCATCCCGGCGACCGGGCGGACTGCTGCGCCGTGGCGCCCGATTGCACCGTGTGCTCAGTCCAGCCGCCGCCCAGCGCCTTGTACAGATGGATGAGGTTGTTCAGCCGCGTCAGGCGCGTGCGCACCAGGGTCTGCTGCGTGCCGTAATGCGTGCGCTGCGCGTCGAGTACAGTGAGGTTGTCGTCCACGCCCTCCTGGAAGCGCTGCTCGGCCAGCTCGTAGGCCTTCTGGCTGGCCGCCACCAGGAGCTGCTCCGCGCGGATCTGCTCATCGAGCGTGCGCTTGCCCGCCAGGCCGTCGGCCACCTCGGCGAAGGCCGCCTGGATGGACTTCTCGTAGTTGGCGATCTCGATGCGCTTCTGTACGTGCGCCACGTCCAGGTTGGCGCGCAGCGCGCCGCCGCGGAAGATGGGCAGCGTGATCTGCGGCAGGAAGCTCCAGGCCCGCGAGCCCGAATCGAACAGGCCGTCCAGCGAAGCGCTGGCCGTGCCCGCCGAGCCCGTAAGGCTGATCGTCGGGAAGAACGCGGCCCGCGCCGCGCCGATGTTGGCGTTGGCGCCGATCAGCATCTGCTCGGCGGCGCGGATGTCCGGCCGGCGCGCGAGCAGTTCGGACGGCAGGCCGCTCGGCAGGCCGGTCGGCACGATGTCGTCCGGCAGCGCCATGGCCTCGTCAAGCTGCCGGGACAGCTCCGGCGTCAGCGGCTGGCCCAACAGCAGCACCAGCGCGTTGCGGTCCTTGGCCGCCTGCCGTGTGTAGGCGGCATGGTTGGCCTCGGCGGTGCGCAACGCGATCTCTGCGCGGCGCAGGTCGAGCTGCGTGGAGTTGCCCGCTTCCACCAGTTGGGTGGTCAGCCCGTAGGAGCGCTTCTGCGTGGCGAGGGTGTCGCTCGTCAGGCGCAGCAGTTCCTGGTCGGCACGCAGCGTGAGGTAGGCGCTGGCCACCTCGGACACCAGGCTCATCTGCGTGGCGATGCGGGTCTCGTCGAGGGCCAGGTAGGACGCCAGCGCCCGGTCGCTGAGGCTGCGGATGCGGCCCCACAGGTCCAGTTCCCAGGCGGCCGTCACCCCGGCCACGTCGTAGCGCCGGAGCACGTCGCTTTGCCCCGTGGTGCTGAGGTCGGCCGGTACGCGCTCTGACGCGCCGCGGGCGGAAACGCCCAGGTTCGGCAGCATCTCGGCACGCTGGATACGGTACAGCGCCTGAGCCGCCTCCACGTTGAGCGCGGCCTTGCGCATGTCGCGGTTGTTCTCCAGTGAAATGCCGATCAACTGCTGCAGCAGCGGGTCGCGGAAGAAGTCCCGCCAGCCGATCTCGGCCGTGATCGCGTCGTCGGGCGTCGCGGCCGCCGGTTCCACATAGGCCGCGCCCAAGGGATAAGCCGTGTCGATCGGCGCTGCGGGCCGGTCATACTTCGGTGCCATGGAGCAGCCAGTCAACGCCGCCGCGAGGGCGAGCGGCGCCAGCGTCCTGGCGGGTCGTGTGAATGCGAAAGATGTTTTCATGTCGTATGTCCTCCTGGCCGTCATGCGTGCTGGTCGGTCATGCCGACACGGGCATGGCGCGCTTCGCGGCGCAGCGCCAGCTTGCGCACCACGACGTAGAACACCGGCGTCAGCACCAGGCCGAATACCGTCACGCCCAGCATGCCGGCGAACACCGCGATGCCCATGGCGTGGCGCATCTCGGCGCCCGCACCGCTGGCCAGCACCAGCGGCACCACGCCAGCGATGAAGGCGAACGACGTCATCAGGATCGGGCGCAGCCGCAAGCGCGCGGCTTCGAGCACGGCTGCCAGCGGATCGGCCCCTTCGCTTTCCTTCGCGCGGGCGAACTCCACGATCAGGATCGCGTTCTTGGCGGCCAGGCCGATCAGCACCACGAAACCGATCTGCGTGAAGATGTTGTTGTCCCCCCCCAGAGAGCCAGACGCCGGCGATCGCCGAGAGCAGCGCCATGGGTGCAATCAGCAGCACAGCGAACGGCAGCGACCAACTGTTGTACTGGGCCGCCAGGAACAGGAAGGCGAGCAGCACCGCCAGCGCGAAGATATAGATAGCAGTATTGCCAACTCGCTTTTCCTGGAAAGTCAGGTCCGTCCATTCGTAGGTCATACCGTCAGGCAGCGATTCGCTCACGATCTTCTCAATCGCGGCGGTGGCCTGGCCGGATGAGTAGCCCGGCGCTGGCCCGCCGCTGATGTCCGCCGAGGGGAAGCCGTTGTAATGCATCACCCGGTCGGGGCCGGAACTGCGCTCGATGGTCGCGAACGCGCTCAGCGGGATCATGTCGCCCGCTGCATTGCGCACCTTGAGCATGCCTATGTCCTCAGCCTGCATGCGGAACTGCGCATCGGCTTGGGCCATTACCCGGTAGGTGCGACCGAAGCGGTTGAAGTCGTTGACGTAGAGCGAGCCAAGGTTGACCTGCAGGGTGTCGAACACCTCGGTCAGCGACACGCCCTGCGACTTGGCCTTCACCCGGTCGATGTCCACCTGCAACTGCGGCGCATTGGTCTGGAAGCTGGCGAGCATGTTCGCCAGCTCGGGCGCCTGCATGGCCTTGCCCATGATCTGGCCCTGTGCTTGTGCAAGCGCCTCGGGACCCAGGCCCGCCCGGTCCTCGATCTGCAGCTTAAAGCCGCCCATAGAACCCAGGCCCGGCACCGGCGGCGGCGGGAAGATGCCGACGAAGCCGTCCGGGATCTGGCTGAACTTGCCCATGAGCTTGCCCTGGATGGCGAAGGCCGACAGCGACGGGTCCTTGCGCTCATCGAAGGGCTTGAGCATGGCGAACATCAGCGCGGTGTTCGGCTGGTTCACCGGTCCATTGACCGACAGGCCCGGGAAGGCCACCACGCTCTCGACGCCCGGCTCAGCCAGTGCGATCTTGGTCATCTCCTTGACGACCGCCTCGGTGCGATCCAGCGAGGCGCCGGTCGGAAGCTGGGCGATGCCCACGAGGTAGTACTTGTCCTGGGCGGGCACGAAGCCCGCAGGCACCTTGTGGAAGCCCAGCCAGGTCAGGCCCAGGAAGCCGACGTAGAGCAGCAGCACGATGGCGCTGCCGCGCACCGCGCGGCGCACGCCCCCGACGTAGGAATTCGAGGCGCGGTCGAAGAAGCGGTTGAAGCGGCGGAAGAAGCCGCCGAACACGCCGTCGATGATGCGCGTGACGCGATCGGGCTTGGCCGCGCCGTGGTGCGGCTTGAGCAGGATGGCGGCCAGCGCTGGCGACAGCGTAAGCGAGTTGATCGCCGACAGGATGGTCGAGAACGCGATGGTTAGCGCGAACTGGCGATAGAACTCGCCCTGCAGCCCCGACAGGAACGCCGAGGGGATGAAGACCGCTGCCAGCACCGAGGTGATGGCCAGGATCGGGCCAGTCACTTCATCCATCGCCTTGCGCGCCGCGTCCTTGGGTGATTCGCCCAGCGCTATGTGGCGCTCCACGTTCTCCACCACCACGATGGCGTCATCCACCACGATGCCGATGGACAGCACCAGTCCGAACAGCGACAGTGTGTTCAGCGAGAAACCGAACATGTGCATCACCGCGAACGTGCCGACCAGCGAGACCGGCACGGCGATCAGCGGGATGATCGACGCGCGCCAGGATTGCAGGAACAGCACCACCACGATCACCACCAGGAAGATGGCCTCCAGCAGCGTGACGGCGACGGACTGGAGCGAGGCGCGCACGAAGACCGTGGGGTCGTAGGCGATCCTATACTCAATGCCGTCGGGGAACTTAGCTTGAAGTCGGTCCATTGCCGCGCGCACCGCGCTAGACACATCCAGCGCGTTCGCGCCCGGGCTCTGGATGATCTGTATCCCCACCGCCGGCTCGCCATTGAGCAGGCTGCGCAAAGAGTAGGAATCGGCCCCCATCGAGATGCGGGCGACATCCCGCAGGCGAGTTACCTGGCCGTCGGCGCCCGTCTTCACGACGATCTCGCCGAATTGCTCCTCGCTCGACAGTCGGCCCAGAGTGTTGACCGTGACCTGGAACGCCGCCGAGGCATCCGGCTGCTGACCAACCGAACCAGCGGCAACCTGTATGTTCTGCTCGCGGATGGCGGCAACCACGTCGCTCGCGATCAGCCCACGAGCAGCGACCTTGGCGGGTTCGAGCCAGACCCGCATCGAATACTCCCCGGCGCCCCAGACTAGGACATCGCCGACGCCTGGCGTACGAGCCAGCTCATCCTTCACATGAAGTGTGGCGTAGTTGGAGACGTACAGCGGATCATATCGACCTCCAGGCGAAAGCAAATGCACCACCATGAGAACGTCCGGCGACGTTTTCTCGGTGACAACACCGATGCGCTGAACTTCAGGCGGTAGGCGCGGCAACGCCCGCGAGACCCGGTTTTGCACCTGGATCTGCGCAATGTCGGCGTTGATATGCTGCTCGAAGGAGACGGTGAGCACCATTTTCCCGTCGGTGGACATCTGAGACTGCATGTACATCATGCCTTCTACGCCGTTGATCGCCTGCTCCAGCGGTGATGCCACGGTATCGGCGATCACTTGCGGGTTGGCACCGGGATAGCTAGCGGTGACCTGCACCGTGGGAGGCGTGACCTGCGGGTATTCGCTCAGCGGCAGCTGGAAGTAGCTGATCGCGCCCGCGATCAGCATCAGCACCGACAGGACGATGGCGAAGATGGGCCGGTTGATGAAGAAGCGGGGGAAATTCATTTGCGGGCCTCCGCCGAGCCGGCCGCGCCGTCAGCCTTGGCGGGGTCCGCGCCGGCGGCCGGTGCCGCGGGCGGCTGCATGGGCACCATGCGCGGCGTGACCGCCATGCCGGGGCGCACGAGGCCCTTGATGATGATCTTCTCACCGGCCTGCAGGCTGCCGTTGATGACGCGCAGCCCGTCCACCACCGGCCCCAGTTCGATGGGCCGGTACTGGGCCTGGTTGTTCTCGCCCACGACCAGCACGTAGTTGCGCCCTTGGTCGGTGCCCACGGCCTGATCGTCGATCAGGACGGCCTCGCGCGCCGCGCCGGTGGACAGCTTGACCCGGGCGAACATGCCGGGTGCCATGCGCCCATCCGGGTTGGGCACAACGGCGCGCGCGCGGATCGTGCCGGTGCTTCGGTCAATGGTGTTGCCCACGAAGTCGAGCGCGCCCCTGTGCGGGAAACCCTTGTCCGTGGTCAGCCCGACCTGCACGGGCAGCGAGGCCTTGCCGCCGGCGCCCGCAGCGGGCCGCGAGCGGCTCACGACGTTGAGGTACGTGGCTTCGTCGATGTCGAAGTACACGTGCAGCGGGTCGATGGACACGATCGTGGTCAGCAGCGTGGCCGCGCCGGCGACACCGCCGCTGACCAGGTTGCCCTCGGTCACGAGCACGCGGTCAACGCGCCCGGCGATGGGCGCCGTGACGCGGGCGTAGGACAGATCCAGCCGCGCCGCAGCGACGGCGGCCTTGGCCGCTTGCACCTGGGCCTGGCGCGCACTGCGCGCGGAGACGGCATCGTCGTAGGTCTTGCGCGCGACAGCGCCGGTCGCCACCAGGCGCTCGGCGCGGTCGAAGTCGGCCTGGGCCTGACTGGCCAGCACCTCGGCCTGTTGCAGTTGCGCCGCAGCCGTGTCGAGCGTGACCTGGAACGGTCGGGGGTCGATCTGGAACAGCAGTTGTCCCTTGCGCACCAGGCTGCCCTCGGGGACGCTCACAGCATCGACGGCGCCGCCGACCCGCGAGCGCAGCTCGACGGTCTTGGGCGCGGCCAGGAAGCCGGTGTACTCGGCCGATGGCGCGACCGTGCGGGTGATGACCTCGGCCACGGGCACCTGCGGCGCCATCGGCGCGCCCGCCGGGGGCGCCGCGGCCTTGCCCTCGTCCTTGGCGTCGCGGGCGGCAATCGCTATGCCCCCGACGGCTGCGATGACGCCTGCCACCACAACGATTCTGATTTTTTTACGCATGGAAGTGCCCCTTTCTTGGATGCAGGACTCCGGCCCTTCCGAAGCGCTCTGCAGAAATTTGTGTGGAGGCTAGGCGTTACAACGAAGGCAAGGTCAAGCCCTTTGGGTTGCCCTAGCGGGCAGGCTGCATGGACAAGGTGGTGGGAAAACCCCGCGTCGTCGCTGTGGCCACTCCGACATCCAGCTCACGAGTGCCGTTGTGCGGTTGAACCGGTCGGTCTTGTGGGTGATTGCGAGCGCGGGAGGCTCAGGCGTCCAAGCTGCCGCCGCCCATTGCTGTGCCTGCGCGGCATCCCGGCGCCCAGGCAGGGCCCGCGATTCAGGGTGTTGCGCCCAGGCCGCATCGAGGACGTCCTTGAGGCTAACCGGCGGCGTGGGTACCGGCGCCTCGCAACCTGCCATTCGCCTGGGTGCTTGGGCCTGGTCAGTCGTCGGCTTTGTCCTCGGAAATGTGGACCGCCATGTCCTGCAGCACCTGGCTGACGTGCTGGTCCGCGATGCTGTAGAAGATGTGCTTGGCTTGGCGTTCGCCGCGCACGAGGCGCGCACCGCGCAGCAGCCGCAGGTGATGGCTGACCAGAGACTGCGACAGGTCGAGCGCTTCGGCGATGTCCCCCACGGCGACCGAGCCATGCATGCACTGCAGCAGGATCTTCAATCGCGATTGGTCGCCCAGCAGGCGGAAGGTCTCGGCCAGAACAGCGACGTCACTTTGCGACATTGCGAGGGCATCGGTCGCCGCGTCGTGGCTGGTGGTCGAGCATTGCGCGGTGTCGGCGCTGGTGGTTTTGCGGGACGTCATGGATGCAAATCCTCAAGTGGAGTGCGAGCCGGCTCGCGCGGCCTCAATGCCTGTGACCAGGAGCGGAATGGTCGTGGTCATGGCCGTGGCTGTGCCCGCCGCCATGCTTGTGATTGCCATGATCATGGCCGCTGTGGTCGTGCCCGCTGTGGTCATGACCGCTGTGATCGTGGCCGCTGTGGTCCTGACGCTCCGACGTGGGCTGCAAGCTGCAGACGTTCTCGTCGGTGCCCGAGTTCCAGTCGATCCCGACCGTGGCGTGTTCGATGCTGAATTGCTCTCGAAGCACCGCTTCGACGCGCTTGACCACGGCGCGTGCTTCCTCGTCCACGTTGGGGCGAACGTGCAGCGTGGCCATCGTGCGCCCGGAGGTGAGCTGCCACACGTGAACGTGGCTGACGGCCGCCAGGCCCGGCACGGCGCCCATCAGGCCTTGCTCCACCTTCTCCGGCGAAGCATCCTCCGGCGCGCCTTCCAGCAGGATGTGGATCGACTTGGCGAGCAGCTTCCATGCGCTGCGCAGGATCAGCGCCGCGACCAGGACCGACAGGATGGGATCGATCGGCGTCCAGCCCGTGAGGTAGATGACGATCGCAGCGACGATGGCGCCGACCGAGCCGAGCAGGTCGCCCATCACGTGCAGGATGGCCCCCTTCACGTTGACGTGATCGGTCTCTCCGCGGGTCATGATCCACAGCACGAGCACGTTCACCAGCAGGCCGAGCACGGCGACGATCATCATCGGGCCGGCCAGGATCACGGGCGGCGCCTGCAGCCGCTCCCACGCCTCGTAGGCGATCCAAGCGACGATCGCGAACAGGGTCACGGCGTTCAGGAAACCGGCGATGACCTCGAAGCGCAGGTAGCCGAAGGTGCGCTTGCTGTCGGCCGCGCGGCGGCCGAACCGGAATGCTGCGTAGGCCAGTGCGAGCGCCGCGGCGTCGGTCAGCATGTGGCCCGCGTCGGCCAGCAAGGCCAGCGAGCCCGACAGCACGCCTCCGACGGCCTCCACGACCATGAAGCCGAAGATCAGGAAAAAGGACAGCAGGACCTTGCGCTCGTTGGCGCTGGTCACGGTCGGGGTGTGGTCATGATCATGGTCGTGATCGTGACCATGGTCATGTGCGTGGGATTGGGACATGGGGCCTCGGGAAACTGGGTCTTTGACTGTGGCTCAAAATATAACACATGAACATGTTTTCATGTGAATTGTTGTACACATTTGTGTTCGCGTCTCACCACGGCCGGGATGCCGCTCCGGGCAATTGCCTTAGCCTGGCTCGGCGACCATTCCCCCCGCCTGGCAAGCAGCCGTTGATCTAACATCCAGTGGCAGTATCCCCCCTGGGGGGATATGATTTCAGCATGGAAGACATGCATAAGCACACCACCCATCCCGACCTGGTGAAGCGGCTCAAGCGCGCCGAGGGGCATCTGCGGCACGTCATCGGGATGATCGAAGGGGGAGAAACCTGCCTCGACATCGCCCGCCAGCTCGCGGCGGTGGAAAGCGCGGTGACGGCGGCCAAGCGCGTCCTGATCCACGACCACATCGACCACTGCCTGTCCCATGACGAGGACTCCGTTCTGACCGAAATGAAGGCGCTGACCAAACTGCTCTGAGGCCGTCCGATGCTCTCCGTCCTGAATAACCGCACCTACCGCCACCTGTTCACCGCCCAGGTGATCGCGCTCGTCGGCACCGGCCTGATGACGGTGGCGCTCGGCCTGCTGGCCTACGAGCTGGCCGGCGCGGATGCAGGCGCGGTGCTCGGGACGGCGCTGGCCATCAAGATGCTGGCCTACGCGGGGGTCGCGCCGGTCGCGCAGGCCTTCGCCGACCGGCTCCCGCGGCGCTCGCTGCTCGTGGCGCTGGACCTCGTGCGAGCGGCCGTCGCGCTGTGCCTGCCCTTCGTCACCGAGGTCTGGCAGATCTACCTGCTGATCTTCGTTCTGCAGGCGGCATCCGCCGGCTTCACGCCGACCTTCCAGGCCACCATCCCGGACATCCTTCCCGACGAAGAGGACTACACGAAGGCGCTGTCGCTGTCCCGGCTGGCCTACGACCTGGAAAGCCTGATTTCCCCGATGCTGGCCGCCGCGCTGCTGACCGTCATCAGCTTTCACAACCTGTTCGCGGGAACGGTGCTCGGTTTCCTCGTTTCAGCCGCTCTCGTGGTCAGCGTGCGGTTGCCCACGTCCGTCCCCGGCCCGCGCCGCGGCATCTGGGAGCGAACGACGCGCGGCACGCGCATCTACCTCGCCACGCCTCGCCTGCGGGGCCTGCTGGCGATCAGCCTGGCCGTCTCGGCGGCCGGCGCGATGGTGATCGTGAACACGGTGGTGCTCGTGAAGGCGCGTTTCGGCCTGGGCGAAGTCGAGGTGGCGTGGGCACTGGCGGCGTTCGGAGGCGGCTCGATGGTGGCCGCCTTCGTCTTGCCGTCCCTACTGGAGAAAGTAGCCGACCGACCCGCGATGCTCACCGGCGCCGCTGTCCTCGTCGTGGGCACGGCGATCGGCGCACTGCTGCCGAGCTATGCGCTGTTGCTGCCGCTGTGGCTGGTGATCGGCTTTGGCTACAGCGTGGCGCAGACGCCATCCGGCCGTCTTCTGCGCCGCTCGGCCCACGCCGAGGACCGTCCAGCGATCTTCGCGGCCCACTTCGCGCTGTCGCACGCCTGCTGGCTCATCTGCTACCCGCTGGCCGGACGCTTCGGCGCGGCCATGGGGCTGCAATCGACGTTCGTCGTCATGTCCTTGATCGGCCTAGCTGGCGTGGCGCTGGCGCTTCGGCTGTGGCCGGCCAGCGACCCGCCGGACTTGGCCCATGACCATCCGAACCTGTCGGCGGATCACCCCCACTTGCGTCAGCACGCGAACCAAGGCGGGCACCATCACGTGCTGGTCGTGGATGACTTGCACCGGATCTGGCCGAAAGGATAGGCCTCACGGGACGCGGTAAGGGCTGTTTCGCACCAAGGCTAGTCGTCGCTGTTGTCCTCAACGATGTGGATGGCCATGTCCAGCAGCACCTGGCTCACGTGCTTGTCCGCTACCTCATAGAAGATCTGCTTGGACTGGCGCGCGCCCTTGACCAGACGGGCTCCACGCAACAGTCGAAGGTGATGGCTGACCAACGACTGCGAGAGTTCGACGGCTTCCGCGATGTCGCTTACCGACGTGGACCCCTTCATGCAGCACAGCATGACCTTGAGCCGCGACGGATCGCCCAGGAGCCGGAAAGTCTCGGCCAGGATGGTCACGTCATTCTGTGACAGGGAGGCCAGATCGGTGCTTGGGCCCTTCGGTGGGGCACTGGCTGGTTTGCGTGGAGTCATCTCTCAAAAATTCCTACCCTCGAACGGCTGTTCGTGCCCTTCAGGATCAACGAGGCTGCGACCGCTTGAGCGCGCGCACAGCCCGGGACCAGGGCGAGCCTGGCGACCAAGGCCCCTCGTTTCCCCCGTGCGCCGGGCCATTTCTGAAACCTGACAGTACCCGAAAAAAGCGCTTGACCTTCCCACGATGGTAAACCCTAAGCTCCCCCATGTCGAATATCAACTATGGGAAACAACCATGAGCATGCCAATAACGAGTGATGCTCGTGCCACCGCAGCAGCGATCAGCCTACCCATCGAGGGCATGACCTGCGCGAGCTGCGTCGGCCGAGTCGAGGCCGCCCTGGCCAAGGTGCCGGGCGTGGACAGCGTGTCCGTCAATCTCGCCACCGAGCGGGCGGACATCCGCCTGGCCAGTCCTGTCGATCGCATCGCGTTGATCCAGGCGGTCGAGAAGGTCGGCTACGACGTGCCGGCTGGCACCGTCGAACTGGCGGTCGAGGGCATGACCTGCGCCTCCTGCGTGGGCCGCGTCGAGAAGGCACTCAAGGCCGTGCCCGGCGTCACCGAGGCCACGGTCAACCTCGCGACCGAGCGTGCCACCGTGCGCGGCGTGGCCGCCGTGGCGGACCTGATCGCGGCCATCGAGAAGGTCGGCTACGAGGCCAACCCGGTGGATACCGGCGCGCAGGCCGACGAGGAAGCCGCCGAGAAGAAGGACGCCGAGCGCGCCGAACTCAAGCGCGACCTGACCCTGGCCGCCGTGCTGGCGCTGCCTGTGTTCGTGCTCGAAATGGGCTCGCACATGATTCCCGGCATGCATGAGTGGGTGGCTTCCACCATCGGCATCCAGCAGAGTTGGTATCTGCAGTTCGTGCTGACCCTGCTGGTGCTCGCCATTCCGGGCTGGCGCTTCTACGAGAAGGGCTTCCCGGCGCTGTTCCGCCTGGGTCCCGACATGAACTCGCTGGTCGCGGTCGGCACGGCCGCAGCCTTCGGCTATTCGATGGTCGCCACATTCGCGCCCAGTCTGCTGCCGGCCGGCACGGTGAACGTGTACTACGAGGCGGCCGCCGTCATCGTGGCGCTGATCCTGCTGGGCCGCTTTCTTGAGGCACGGGCCAAGGGCCGCACCTCCGAGGCCATCAAGCGCCTGGTCGGCCTGCAGGCCAAGGAGGCGCACGTGCTGCGCGACGGCCGCATCGTGGACATCCCGATCAACGACGTGGCGCAGGGCGACATCGTGGAAGTGCGCCCCGGCGAGCGCGTGCCGGTCGATGGTGAAGTGACCGAGGGCCGCAGCTTCGTGGACGAGTCGATGATCACCGGCGAGCCGATTCCCGTCGAAAAGGCGGAAGGCAGCACCGTGGTCGGCGGCACCGTCAACCAGAAGGGTGCGCTGACGCTGCGTGCCACCGCCGTGGGCGGTCAGACCATGCTGGCGCAGATCATCCGCATGGTCGAGCAGGCGCAAGGTTCCAAGCTGCCGATCCAGGCCGTGGTGGACAAGGTGACACTGTGGTTCGTGCCCGCCGTCATGCTGGCCGCCGTGCTGACCTTCCTGGTCTGGCTGGTGTTCGGCCCGTCGCCCGCGCTGTCCTTCGCGCTGGTCAATGCCGTGGCGGTGCTGATCATTGCCTGCCCGTGCGCCATGGGTCTGGCGACGCCGACCTCCATCATGGTCGGCACGGGCCGGGGCGCCGAGATGGGCGTACTGTTCCGCAAGGGTGAAGCCCTGCAACTGCTCAAGGACGCCAAGGTGGTGGCCGTGGACAAGACCGGCACGCTGACCGAGGGCCGCCCGGTCCTGACCGACCTGGAGATTGCCGACGGCTTTGACCGCAACCAGGTGCTGGCGAAGGTCGCCTCTGTCGAATCGCGCTCGGAGCATCCGATCGCACGCGCCATCGTCGAGTCGGCCGTGGAAGGTGGCATCGCGCTGCCGACGATGACAGACTTCGATTCGGTCACGGGCATGGGCGTGCGCGCCACCGTGGACGGCGCGCGTGTCGAGGTCGGTGCCGATCGCTTCATGCGTGAGCTGGGGTTGGACGTGAGCGGCTTCGCTCGCACGGCCGAGCGCCTGGGCAATGAGGGCAAGTCGCCGCTGTACGCCGCGATCGACGGCCGACTGGCCGCCATCATCGCGGTGGCCGATCCGATCAAGTCCAGCACGCCCGCGGCCATTGCCGCGCTGCACCAGCTCGGCCTGAAGGTGGCGATGATCACTGGCGACAACGCGCGTACCGCGCAGGCCATCGCCAAGCAACTGGGCATCGACGAGGTGGTGGCCGAAGTGCTGCCCGAGGGCAAGGTCGAAGCCGTGCGCCGCTTAAAGGCCACCCACGGCCAGATCGCCTACGTGGGTGACGGCATCAACGATGCGCCGGCGCTGGCCGAGGCCGACGTGGGCCTGGCGATCGGCACCGGCACCGACGTGGCGGTGGAGTCGGCCGACGTGGTGCTGATGTCCGGCAACCTGCAGGGTGTGCCCAACGCCATCGCGCTGTCCAAGGCCACCATCGGCAACATCCGCCAGAACCTGTTCTGGGCGTTTGGCTACAACACGGCCCTGATCCCGGTGGCCGCTGGCGTCCTATACCCCGCATACGGTGTGCTGCTGTCGCCGATCTTCGCGGCCGGAGCGATGGCGCTGTCCAGCGTGTTCGTGCTCGGCAACGCGCTGCGCCTGCGCCGCTTCCAGCCGCCGCTGGCGGCGGATACCGCTCATTGAGAAAGGAGGAACACCATGAACATCGGTGAAGCATCCAAGGCCTCGAAGGTCTCGGCCAAGATGATCCGCTACTACGAGCAGATCGGCTTGATTCCCCCGGCCGACCGGAACGATTCGGGCTACCGCGCCTATAGCCAGGACGACGTACACCGGCTGCACTTCATCCGGCGTGCGCGCGACCTCGGCTTCTCGGTGGCCGAGATCACGGACCTGCTGGGACTGTGGAACGACAAGTCGCGCCGGAGTGCCGACGTCAAGCGCCTGGCGCAGCAGCACATCTCCGAGCTGGACCGGCGCATCGCGAGCATGTTGGAGATGGCCGAGACGCTCAAGGCGCTGATCCGGTGCTGCGCCGGCGACGAATGGCCCGACTGCCCGATCCTGCACACGCTGGAGCAACTCGATACCAGCGACGACGAGCCCGAAGCGCGCACCGGCGCCGTGCCACGGCGTGCAAGTGGCAACGCAGCGGCAAAGAAGCCGCGTGCGCACTGAGCAGCCGGGAGAGACCATGCCCAAGATCACCGTCTTGCCCCATCCTGAACTGGCGCCCGAGGGCGCCGAGCTGAACGTGCCGGTCGGCACCTCGATCTGCGAGGCGCTGCTAGACAACGGCATCGAGATCGAACATGCCTGCGACATGAGCTGTGCCTGCACGACCTGCCACTGCATCGTGCGCAAGGGATTCGATTCCCTCAACGAGGTCGAGGAGTGCGAGGACGACCTGCTTGACCGGGCCTGGGGGCTAGAGGCGCAATCGCGCCTGAGCTGCCAGGCCATCGTGGCGAACGAGGACCTGACCGTCGAGATCCCGAAGTACACGATCAACCATGCCAAGGAGAACCACTAGGACCCAGCGTGCCGCCGCGGGCGCGCCGGCCTGCGGCGGGGTTGCTCTGGCAGACGGAGGACTGACGGCGTTGCAGCCTGACGACCGCCCCGGGAGCCAGATGCCTACACCCCCTTGCACCACCGCCGGTTAGGCTGGAAATGTCGTCAAAGTCCTTCAATCCGTGATAGTCGGCGCTGCGGCCGGCCCATGAAAAGTCCCACAGGAGAAGTCCAGCATGTCTGCGCCCAAACAAGCCACGCTCTACCGGATGGTCATGCCCGGCCATACCTGCCCCTACGGGCTGAAGTCGCTCGATCTGCTCAACCGCAAGGGCTACGAGGTCGAGGACAAACACTTGGCGAGCCGCGAGCAGACGGATGCGTTCAAGAAGGAGCATGGCGTCGAGACCACGCCCCAGGTCTTCATAAACGGGCGGCGCGTGGGCGGCTACGACGACCTGCGCAAATTCTTCGGCATGTCCGTGAAGGACAAGAACGCCGTGACCTACACCCGGTTGCACAACACGTCGCCCAGCTTGGGGCGGTCGGTCTTGCACTGCTGGCGCAGTTCCTTGAGCCGTTCGGGGTTGGCCGCCAGCTCTTCCACTGTCGGGATGTTGGCTGCGGAACCGGCGGACTTCTGTGGCCCATCGGACTGGCCGCAGGCAGTCAACACGGCAACCAGCAAGAATGGGATGATCTTCTTCATGGCGTCAGTTCCTCCGGGTGATCGGGATTACGGCCTCGTATGGGCCTGGGGGTTTCCGGCTGTTCGATGGCCTGTGCGCGCTCAATAAACCGCGCCAACTCGTCGGACGGATCTCCGTCCAGCCGCAACAGATAGGTCGTGAGGGGCGACACGCGCGAAGCTAGCGGCCGGGCCACTACACCCGGCTCACGGCTGGCGGCAATGTGTGCACTGCCTGCTAGGCCGAGCGCAAAACCGGCCGAGACTAGGGCCATCATCAGGTCGGTGGACGAAACCCTCTCTGCAATCAGTGGCTCCACATCCGCACGGCGCAACACCCGTTCAACTTGCTTGGCATGGCCCTCACATGCCTGTGGATCGCACAGAACCAGTGGATAGCGAAGCAACTCATCCAAGGGGATGCGCTTGTGGGCCAGAAGCGGATGCCGAGCTGGCACGGCCACCATCAGCGCATCGCTCCATGCGGGCGTGGCGACGATACCGTCGCCCACTTCGTCGGATTGAGCAAACCCTACGTCATACAGATCGCTATGCAGCCCCTTGATCTGTTGCGATAGGGGCACCTCGAAGAACCGGATTTCGACCTCGGGTTCTTCCTGGCGGCAAAGTACGAGCAACGCAGAAAGGCGCGACGGCGTGATGCCGTCGGACAATGCCACGCGCAACTGGCCATGAAAACCGTTTGCTGCCGCTTTCACGCTATCGCGTGCCTGCTCCAAGGCGGAGAGCACGCGGCGCACGTGCTCCAGAAACAGCTCGCCCGCACGGGTCAGCCGAGTGCTGCGCGTGGTGCGGGCAAACAGCATCACGCCCAGTTCTTCTTCCAGTTCCTTGATGGCCCGTGACAGTGGAGACTGCTCGATGTGCAGCCGCTCGGCAGCGCGGGCGAAATGGAGTTCCTCAGCAACCGCAATGAAGCAGCGCAAGTGACGAAGTTCCATAGTCTTGTCCTTCCATGATCCATGTTGATTCGGGGGACGAGATGCACGCCTGCTGTAGCACCAGTCGAGCTGAGGCCAAATATTGAATAAACAATTATACATGTGTTCATATATTAGTCAAAGAAGCCTGCACCGTGCCGTGGTGATGTTCGATTGTGAGGAGATGAATGGTGCAAGCTGCACGAGGGCCAATGGGCATCGTGGAGGCCGCTTGCCAAAATAGTGCGAGCCCCACCGGGGCTCGCGAGATGCGGAAGGTGCTATGCCTTCAGGGGGAAAGCCCGAATCAGGCTGGGTTGATTTCCAGCGCGCCGCGGTTGATCTGGTCGCGCTCCATCGACTCGAACAAGGCACCGAAGTTACCTTCGCCGAAGCCCTCGCGGTAGTTGCCCTTGCGCTCGATGAACTCGAAGAACACCGGGCCGAGCAGCGGCTCGGAGAAGATCGGCCTCACGCTCACGGCCTACCTGAACGTGCGTCTCGAAAAGCACTCCGACTCGCACAAGCGCAATCCCATGGACGTGTTCCGCGCGTCGGTCCAGAAATGGCCGGAGGTCGTGGAATGCCATGCGCTGACCGGCGACATGGACTATCTGCTGCGGGTGGTCGTCAGGAACATGGCTCACTACTCTCGCTTCGTGCTCGACACGCTGCTCAAGCACCCCAGCGTGCAGGACTGCAAGACAAGCTTCGTGCTGGATCGGGTAAAGAGCACCACGGCCTTGCCCTATGAGCATTCGGCCGATTGGTGTAGCGGGGATGCAAATAGCGCTTGACCTTCCAACCGTGGCAAGGACCAGACTTCAAACACCCCAACCCGAAAGGAGTTTTCCATGCAATTCCATCTCGAAGACATGACCTGCGGCGGCTGCGCCCGCACCGTTACGAAAACGATCCAAACGATCGACCCCAACGCCAAGATCGTCACGGACCCGCCGACCCGCCGTGTCGAGGTCCAGACCTCGGCCTCGCAAGAGCAGATCGCCGCGGCCCTGAGCGAAGCTGGCTTCCCGCCGCGCGCGCAGTAACACCGCGTCGTGGCCGGCCTGCACACAGGACGGCCGATGCGAGCACGTGCGCTGCGCCGTACCTGGCGCGGCGCTCAGTGCATCCCAAGGTAGGCGACCTTGGCCCACATCCACAGGGCCATCGCCACCATCATCAGGTTCTCGGTCAGGGACACGAAGCCCAGCGGCACGTTGCTGTCCCCGCCCACACAGGCGCACTTGAGTTCCCGGCGATCGACATAGACCGCCTTGAAAACCGACACGGCCCCGACGGTCCCGATGAACAGCGCCAACGGAATCGACACCCACATCCCCACGCCCGCGACCATCAGGACGCCTGCGATGGCCTCCGCGAACGGGTAGAAATAGGCATACCGAACCCAGCGCTTGGCCAGCAGGTCGTAGTTGAGGAACATCGTCGCGAAGCCGTCCACGTCCTTGAGCTTCTGCAGCGCCAGGAGACACATGGCAAAGGCCACGAACCACTCTGCCGCCTGAATGCTCCAGAGCTGGCCGAAGGCCGCCCAGCTCGCCGCCAGCGCCATCGCGGCCGCCATGGCGAACAGCGCGATCACAGGGGTGGCCGAGGCCACGCGCAAGCGGTTCTATGGCGACGGGGAAACGCCCTACACACCGCCGAAGGAGCCGCCTAAGTTTTGATCGTGGCCGCTTCGCCACGAATATTGGATTTCCTGACCGACACGCCGCAACGCGCCTGCGCTTGCGACGTTTTTCGTTGGCTCGCCACCGCGCTAATTCTTTCTTTTTGCTCGATCTTTCTGCTTAAAACGGTCTTTGACCGGCACTGACGCGGCACCGATCCTGACGCCTCCGGCACGTCCTTGTGCCGCTTTTTCCATGAGGAATCGGCGCAGGAGAAATCGGAGGCCAGGTCATGCAAGGGACGAACGTGCTGTTCGGTCAGATCGCCGTGGTATTCGGCATCGTGATCGCCGGAGTGTGGGGTGCCACACAATGGACAGCAGCAGCCCTTGGCTATCAAGTACGCCTTGGCTCGCCCTGGTTCGATCTTCTTGGCACGCCGATCTATCACCCGTGGAAGCTGTTTGAGTGGTGGTTTTCTTACGGCGCCTATACCCCGGAAATCTTCGACACCGGC
>NZ_JBANEL010000011.1:0-168391 GCF_040187735.1 Comamonas sp. w2-DMI
CATGGGGCAAGAATGGCCCTGGAGTGAGCGGTCCGCCCGTAGGAAACCGCACCGCGCCGCATCCGCTTTCCTTCGCTGCGGGCAAGAAAAAGCCCCTCGAAAGGGGCTGGTTGGGTCAGGCTTCGTACACGAAGTAGTGCTCGCGCTGACGCGGGAAGAAGACATGCTTCCACGTGTCGCCGCTGGTGTTACCACCGTCGAACACGACCATTTCGTAGTCGTCGATGTCGGTGTCTGCCAAGTCGGCGCTGGCGATATGGCGCATGTGCAGCGTGCCGTGCGTGCGCTCGAATACCAGGATCTGGCCGATGGCATCGTCCTGGCTCATGGCGTTGACGCAGGCTCCGAGCTGGTGCTCGAAGTCGGGTGCGCGCGAGATGAGGTCGGGGAACATGAGGTTGCTCCTATGAAATGGACCAGCCCGGCTCCTGGGGGAGACGGGCTGGCATGGAGAAACAATGAGGAAGGCCGGCGTGTCGCGCGGCTGCTAGGACTCGGCCAGCGGCAGGCCCAGCAGCGCGGGTGCGTCGGCATCGAAGATGAGGATGCGCACATCGGCTTGGCCGGCCAGTTCAAGGATGTTTGCCAGGTCGTCCGGCATGCCCTTGTTCCGGTGCTCCTGCCGAAGCTGCTCGGCGGTGATGCCCTCGGCGTGCTCCAGGTTCTGATCCGTCCAGGGCGTGGAGATCAGCTTGACGCCGATCGCCGGGCTGTACGGCACACGGAAGGCGATGAACAGCATGGCCTCCGGCGTAGCGATGTCCGCCAGGTCGGCGAGGTAGTGCCAGGTATCGACCGTGATGTGCTCACGGCTGATCTCCCAGCACCGGCTGTAGTAGCCGGTCTCGAAACTCAGGCGCTGCACCACTTCCCGCGCTGCCTCGGCCGAATAGGCATCGCCGACGTGGACTGGGCGGCCGTCGAAGTCCTCGCCATGGATGGCATAGACCACGGCACCAATCACGCCTTCGCCGCTGACGCCTTCACCAGCATCGCATTCGGCCAGCACTTCGTCGCTCAAGGGTTCAGGGCCATTGCTGATCACGGCGAAATCGTTGGTGACGATGCAGGACGATGAAACCAGTTCTTCGTCGGAAAGGAATTGCTGGCTCGCGTGGATGTTGCGCCAAACATGCGGGCTTCCATCGTCGTAGCTGATGCACAGCGTGCGGACGATTTTCAGATTCCAGTAGCCGCGAAGGAAGGGATTAGGATTCTGGGACATGGGATCTCTCCAGATTGAATAATGGAGCCAATCCCCGCCACCGGGAATTGGACCCGGTGGGTTGAAAAATGGAAAAAGCGTCAGGAAGTGCCGACCATGGCGTTGTCAGCACTGCGCTGGACTACGGGAAATAAATGAGGGGCACGGCCTCGTGGGCGCGTGCCCCTCGTGGGGAGTGAACGAAGACGTGGTGGTGTGCCGGAGACCGGCTCACCAGCCGTTGTAGTTCACGAGCAGGTCGGCGAGGACCTTGCGGCGTTGCAGGTCGAGACCGTCGAAGTCCGACAGCCCGTGGAAGTGGCAGCGCTTGAGCATGGCACCGCCCTCGCGCGCGTTGTAGAAGCTGACCATAGCGGACAGGAACATGCGTTCGCCGCTGCTCAGGACGCCGAGGGCATCGTTGAGCCGCAGCATGTTGGGACGCAGGTCCCACTTGCTCTTGGCCTGGTTCAGACCTTCGCGGGTGCCGTCGCCGAACCACTCGGGGCCAGCGATCTCGACGCCGCGCTTCCATGCCTCGAAGAAGGCTTGGGGCGCGGCAGCGAAATGCTGTTCTTCCCGCATGATCTGATCGACGACTTCCCGCGGCAGTAGCTGGTTCATGACGTGATTCCTCCAGTTGGATCAGGGAATGGCGAGCTGGGACCAGCCGCCTCTTTCGAGGGCACGCCGGGCCGCGGCGTAGCTGCGGAAGTACTCGCGGGATTCCCGCGAAACGGGACCTTCGGTATCGCGCGTGCCGATGTAGTGGCCGGCGGCGCTTTGCAGGACTTCGAGCGGCAGGAACTTGCCGCAGTAGGTCGAGGCCAATTGCCCGAAGGTTTGGCCGAAAGAGGCTTGCTGGGACATGGACGGGCTCCTTGGAAAAGCGGGGCCTCGTCCCTCACGGGATGGCAGCTCCCGCACGCGGTTGATAAAAAGCATCAGCGTCACGAGGACGCGCGTCCGCGGAATTGATGCGATGCGGACTGGCGGGCAACGCGGGAGAGACCCGCGGCAGCCTGGAACCCTGGCTGCTGGCATGTGCTGACCGGAATCAGCGAACATGCGGGCAGCTTCGTGCGCGGGCCGCGTCGCGTTAGTTGGAAAACGGCATCCGGTCCAGCCCCGATTGATAGGCACGGGGAAAAGAAAAAGCCCCGCACGAGTGCAGGGCTGTCAGGAGGGTGCGATGGTGCTGGGTCAGTCGGCCTTGTCGCCCAGCACATGCTGCTTCCACAGGTCGAATGCCTGCTCGGGCGCAAGCTCGGCGAGGATGACGATGGGCTGGGCCTGCCGGGCGCGCAGCGAAGCGAAGTACGCTTTGCGGTCGGCGATGGCCTTGAGCTTGATGCCCTTGATGAACAGCAGTTTGCCGTCCTTGATGAAAAGCACCTTGTTGGCGATGTCGCGGTTGAACGCGGCTCGCACCTTGCGTTCCGCGTGCATGGCATCGGCCAGTTCATCGACCAGGAAGTCGAGCGTCATGTCGATGTAGTGAGGGTCTTCGCCCTCCTGGCCGAGGTGGAGCGGCGCAGGCGGCAGGCCCTTGGCGAAGGCTTCGGCCTGCGCCAGCAGCGCCACCTTGCCGCTGAGCGCACGCAGGAACGTCGAGCCGCCGTGGCCGTCGTTGCGGGCCTCGGCGATGGGAGTGCCGTCGAACACGACGGTGGCGCTGAAGCACATCGTTTCCTCGCTGGCGAAATCTGCCACCTTGAGGTTCTTCAGCGTGATGCGGTCTTGCTTGGTGATGGTTTCCATGGGAAGTCCTGAAATCGACCGGGCGGCGACATGCCCCTGACGGGACGTGGCGACCATCCCTTGGGTTGGAGAAAGGAGGCATCGATGCCCCGGTGGGCAGCGTTCGCCGGTGAGATGCCGAAGCGAACTGGCGGGTGGCGTGGGCGGAACCCACGGCAGCCTGGACACCCTGGCTGCGGGCTGCTGCCGATACATCGGCAATGCAGGAAGGAGAATGGCGCAGCCCGCAGGCTGCGTCGCCGATCAATCCGAAGCGGTCGAGCCCGTCTTGTGCAGGCACTGCACCAGCCGGTGGCCCAGCCAAGCCATGCACGGGACGGCCATGGAGTTGCCGATCGCCTTGTAGCGAGGAGCATCCGCGGCGAGCTTGCCGCGGTACGGGATCAGCGTGTAGTCGTCGGGCATGCCTTGCAGCCGCTCGCACTCCATGGGCATCAGCCGCCGCACCCGCCAGTGCGACCAGTCGCCGGGTCCGGGGTCGTTCCAGTCGTAGCGGAAATGCGCCTCGAAGTCGGGAGCCAGCACATGGGGCTTGTCCGCGCCGCCGCCGCTGGCGCGCAGCGCGGCCGCTACGTTGCCGCCCAGCTCGGCGGCAAGACCCTGCTGCCGTCCCCGCAGGGCAACGCAGGCCACCATCGGCACGCCATAGCCCGGCTTGCCGTTGGACAGGACGGTGCAAGCCACCTGTCCATGACCCGACTCGTAGCGCACTTCGCCGCGGTTGTTCTGCGCGAAGGCGATGGCGGGCACCACGCCAGCGTTCGCATGACTGTGGCGATGCCCGCCGGCACGCAGCGTCGGCGTCAGGTCGAGCGTGGCATCCGCGCCGCTGCCCTGGGCGGTGAAGGCGATGATCGGCACACCCTTGCCCGTACCGTCCTCGCTGCTGCCCTTGCCGTTGTTGGCGGTGTCGAGGGTATGGCTGATGTTGCCCGCGACGGACTGCACCAAGTAGGTCTCGGTGCAGATGTCGTGCTTCGGGCCACCCGCCATCAAACTGGCTGCAAGATCGGTCGGACCACGCCCATTGCTGAATCCGAACGTCGTCGTGACCTGGCCGTAGGGCTGCTTCAGTCCTGCGTATCCGCCTGCTGCTTCAGCACCCGGTCCAGCAGCGCGGGCAGCTTCTTGCCACGGCGCGCGGCCCGCAGAAGAATCCCCGAGCAGGCCTGCGCGCTCAAAAAGTACTTCGGCGGGATCGAGGTCATCACCACCACATGCCACAAGAAACACACGCTTGCGGCGTTGGGCGACACCGAAATATTGAGCGTCGAGCACGCGCCAGGCGATGCGGCGGCGGGGTCCAGACACACAACCAGCGTGCGCCCATTTTTCCCCTGGCGGCTGGAGCGCACGGCCTTCTCCGGCCAGTGCGCCCAGGAAATGCCCGAAGGCATTGCTGCGGTCGTTGAGGACGCCGGGGACGTTTTCCCAGACGAGCGTTGCCGGCGGGCGGCGGTCTTGGTGGCGGGTTTGGTCGATGGCATTTGCAAGCTCCACATAGGCAAGGGTCAAGGCTCCACGCGGGTCATTCAGCCCCTGGCGCGCGCCGGCCACGCTGAACGACTGGCACGGCGTGCCGCCGACCAGGATGTCGGGTGCCGGCACGGTGCCGGCGAGCACCTGGCGGGCGATCGCGGTCATGTCGCCCAAGTTGGACACGTGGGGGTAACGGTGGGCGAGCACGGCGCTCGGGAAGGCGTCGATCTCGGCGAACCACGCGGCTTGCAGGCCGAGTGGATGCCAGGCGAGGCTCACGGCCTCGATGCCGCTGCACACGCTGCCGTACAGCAGTGGCGCGGCCTGGGGCGCACCGCGAAGGGTGCGAGGTTGCGGGTTCATGTCGGGTCTCCTGTTCGTGTGGCCCTGGGCGGGCCGGGACGTTGATCGGCAGGAGAAAGGCGCCGAAGGCCCTGCGGCCTTCGGCTCGGGAGGACAGAACCACCCGTGGGCTGTTGCAGGCCCGGTCGTCGCTAGAACCGTCTGCACATCAGCAATCACACCCGGCCCATGTCGTGGCTGGGGCCGGCATCGTCTGGCGTGTATCCACACACAAACGGAGCCCAGTGTTTCGCCGGCGGGCACCGGCACCGAATACCGCTGACCACGAAGGGTCTCCGGGTGGCTCGCGCAGCTTGGCAAGCCATCGGGGAACCCTTCGCAGTAGGCGGGAGAACCGGATCAACAGAGCACGCATGGCGTGCATCGGCGAGAAGCCACCTTCTGGTCCCGCGCGACCGGGGACGGTCGCGTGGGACGCGCACACGGACAAGAAGGCGTTGCGCGCTGGGCGTCCCGCAGGGCGTGCGGGACACAGGCCGCGCCGCCGATGGCGGACACGGCTCACGGGGAACGGGGTCGGTCAGGAGCCTTTGCGGGCGCTGTCACTGGTACGGCGCGGGCGCGAGGCCCCGCGCTTGGACGTGCCGGATTCGACCGGCAGCGTGCCTTTGCAGTCGGGGTAGCGACTGCACGACCAGAACGGGCCGCTCTTGCCGGTGCGCTGGCGCGTGGGTGCGCCGCACTGCGGGCAAGCCGGCCCTTGGGGAACCTTGATGGACAGGGATGTGCTGCCGTACTGCGCGATCAACTGGGAAATCCATGCGGCCTGCTTGCCGATGAACATGTCCAGCGTGAGCTGGCCGGCCTCGATCATGTCCAGCGCCTGCTCCCAGACGGCGGTGGTCCCTGGGTCGGCAATCGCTGCGGGCACCGCGTCGATCAGGGTGAAGGCAGCTTCCGAGGCGCGGATGGAGCGCCCCTTCTTCACGAGGTAGCCCCGCGTCAGCAGGCCGGTGATGATGTTGGCGCGCGTGGCTTCGGTGCCGATGCCCGTCGTGTCCTTCAACTTCTGCTTCAGGCGCGGGTCGGTCACGAAGCGCGCAACACCTTTCATCGACTTGACCAATTCGCCCTGGGTGTAGGGCTTGGGTGGCATCGTCTTGAGCGCCTTGATCTCGGCCTCGGCCACCTGGCATGCCATGCCTTCGCGCAGCGCGGGCAGAGCCTGGCTGCGCGCGGCGGCCTCGCCATCCTCGTCGGGCTGCGGCTCGGCCAGCACCAGGTGCCAGCCCTTGACGATGACTTGCTTTCCCGTGGCCGCCAGCGTTTGCTGGCCGCAGGAGAAGTTCGCCACGGTGCGATCGAACTCGTGATGTGGCAAGAATTGGGCGAGGTAGTGCGCCCGGATCAGCCGGTACACCGCCAGTTCCTTCTCGCTCATGGTCGAGAGGTTCGACGGTTCGAGCGTCGGGATGATGCCGTGGTGCGCTGTGACCTTGCCGTCGTTCCAGGCGCGTGAGCGCTGAGAGCGGTCGAGCTGGCCCATGATCGGGCGCAACGATGGATCGGTCTTGAGCAGGCTGTCCAGAACCGTGGGCACCTCGGCGAACATGCTTTCGGGCAGGTAGCCGGAATCGGAACGCGGGTACGTGGTGGCTTTGTGCGTTTCGTACAAGGCCTGGGCGATTTCCAAGGTCTCCTGAACGTCCAATCCAAGCTGCTTGGAACAAACCTCCTGGAGCGTTCCCAGGTCGAACAGCAGCGGCGGACCTTCGCGCACGCGCTCGGTCTCGACCGACACCACCTGGGCACTGCCGGCTGTGCGGATCTGCTGCGCGGCCTGCTGGGCGACGGACTGTTGCACGCATCGGCAGGCGTCGTCTGTGCAGCCTTCGGGCGGGACCCACTGCGCGCTGAAAATCTGGCCGCCTGCGGACAGGGACACGTCGATGGCCCAAAACGGCACCGACTTGAAAGCCGCGATCTCGCGGTCGCGGTCCACCACGAGCTTCAGCGTCGGGGTTTGGACGCGCCCGACCGACAGCACGCCGTCGTAGCCCGCCTGCCGCCCCAGCACCGTGAACAGCCGGCTGAGGTTCATGCCCACGAGCCAGTCGGCCCGCGAGCGTGCCAGTGCCGAGAAGTACATCGGCAGCGTATCGGACGACGGCCGCAGCTTACCGAGCGCGGTGCGGATCGAGGCATCGTTGAGCGCCGACAGCCACAGGCGTTCGATGGGGCCTCGGTAGCCACACAGGTCGATGATCTCGCGGGCGATCAGCTCGCCCTCGCGGTCGGCATCGGTGGCGATGACCAGGTGGGTCGTTTTCGCCAGAAGCGCCTTGACGACCTTGAATTGCGTGGCGGTCTTCGGTTTGACCTCGACCCGCCATTGCTGGGGAATGATGGGCAACTGGTCCAGCGACCAGCGCTTGAGCGCTGCGTCATAGACCTCGGGTGCTGCCGCTTCTACGAGATGGCCGATGCACCAGGTGACGGTGACGCCGGAGCCGCTGAGACAGCCTTCACCGCGCTGTGTCGCGCCGAGAATCCGGCCAATGTCCTTGCCCTGGGAGGGCTTCTCGCACAAGAACAGCCGCATGTCCGTCCATCCGATTTCCGTGGTTCACTGAGTTGCTGGAAACGAGGATGCCGAGCACCACCAGAGGCAGCAGCAAACAAGCCGCATGCGGCGGCGACCACTTTCACGGGATGGAATGGCTGGGGCGGGAATGGCGTGTGGCCGGGGGTGTGCGGGCCAGGAGCCGCGATTTTCAGGAGCGCGTGGAAGCCGGTGGACGTTGATGGAGCTATCCCCTGGGGATAGCTCGCGAGAGCATGGAGGGCGGCGAAGACGTGCGACCGCCCTCCATGTCGGTTCACTTCCTGCGCTTGGCTTCTTTCGGCGCAGCCGGCTCCTGCGCGGCCTGGGGCTTGGGTTCTGCCTCCTGCGGCTTCGGACTGAGGGCCACGGACTCGATGCGGAATGGCAGGATGCCGACGCTGCGCGCGTTGATCTGCCAGGTCTCACGCGGCTGATCCTCATTGTCCGTCCAGGGTTCGCGCTCCATGCGGCCGACGACCAGAACGCGCATGCCCTTCTGGTAGAGGTCCTTCCAGTGCGCGGCGTCGCGGTGCCAGATTTCCACCGGCGCCCAGAAGCCGCCGCGATCCTCGAAGGTTCCATCCTTCTTGGGGATGGGGTTGTCGAAATAGACGTTCAGGCGCAGCAGGCGGCTGGGTTCGTCGTTGCCGTTGGGGAACTCCCGATACTCGGGGGGCGAACCGATGTTGCCCTCGCCAGAAAAATGCGTGCTCATGTTGCAATCTCCTTGGTGGTTGAAATACCCACACCTGGTCGGTGGCGGGCGCATGCTGGGATGCCCGACGCGATCACCGATCGCGCATTGCGGGTGGGGTGGACTTGAGCCGGCGCAGGTAGGCGTCTTCCGCCTCGGCGGCTTTGCTGGCGCATTCCTGGGCCTGCCTGCCCAAGGTGTGCAACAGGCTGATCTGCATGTTGAGCGTGATGCGCTGAAGCTCGATCGCGTGCAGGTCGGCCAGCAGGTTGACCGGCGTGCTGGTGCTCGCCATCAGCTCCTGCCACAAGGCCACGCCCATGGCTGACCTGTCGTGCCTGCGCCAGCGCAGAAACGCCGTACCTGCGCCAGTGGTCTGCTGGGCCAGTTCGATGGGGAGCAGGTGGAAGGGATGCCCGACTGCCTGTTGCAGCACCTGTCGCTGCGCCAGGGCAATCAATTCGTCGCGCATGGCGAAGCACTGGCTGGCCCAGGCCTCGAAGTCCCCTTTACCCTTAAAAGGCTTTAAAAAGCCCTTTAGAGAGGCTGCGTGTTCCAGCCGCATGAAGGCTCCCTGTTGCAGACCCTGGAAGTAGCGGGTTTCGCGGATCGGGGCGTTCATGCCTGCTCGTCCTCGTCCTCGCCAGCGCCGGCCTCGGGTGCCTCGGCGGCGATGGCTTCGTCGCTGGGGGAAGCCACTGCTGCAGGGCTATCACCGCGCTGTTGCAGGCCACGGCGCACGATGGGCGGCGCGAATTTCGAGCGGCGCGTGCCTTCCAGCACGTCCTGCGGCAGTTCCCCGAACTTCTCCAGCGCGGCCCGCGCTGCGGCATTCTTCGACGCGAAGTCGTCGCGGACGCATCCTGAATAGCGGTACTGCTGTGCCAGACTGAAAAGACTGCGCAGCGCGTGCGCGCCTTCGTTGAGCCAGCGTTCCAGCGTGCTGCGGTCGATGAGCGCGGTGTGGTGCGCCAGGATCAGCTTGCGGGCGATGTCGTCGTAGTCGGCCAGGAGATAGACGGCGGCAAAGCCCAACTGCGCATTGACGAACAGCGGGAGCTTGACCGGCTGCACGTTGAGGTTTTCGCCCAGGCTCAGCGCGGCGGGCACGCCGGCCAGTGCCTGGTCCACCTGCTCGCGCAGCGATTGCAGCGTGGCCTTGGTCTGGTCGAGCTTTTCCTCGATGCGCAACATCCACCAATCGCTGTACGGGTCGTCCTGCTCCGAACCGCGCTTCATCTTGTTCATCTGGGCGATGTAGCCGTTGAGCCCGACGATGCCGGGTCGCCCGTCCGCTGCGGCGCGGCCGTGCCAAATACGCGAAGCGTGGTGGGTGTGGAGCGTCAGCGACATGGCGCTGCGCAAGGAGCCGAGATTGAGTTGCAGGGGTTCGTTGGTAGTTGCCATGGTGTCCGCTCGTTGTGGGAAAAGAGCGGTCAGCTTCGGCAGGAAGCGGAAGGCAGTCAGTCAACAAACCGAAACCCGCCAGGCCCCGGTTCAGGGCGTGGCGGTTGCATGCGGCGCAAGCTATCCCCAGGGGATAGCGCCATGGAGCGCCAAGGAACTCTGCAGGTCAGGATCAGTGCGGGCAAGGCCGATCCCGCGACAGGCGATCAAGGCCTGGCGTGCATCGGTTCGACGTCGTAGCCGTCAGTGGAACTATCCCCAGGGGATAGCTCTACTGGAAGCCACCGGCATCCACTTCGCCGCCTTGCAGGCAGGCTCACTTGCTGGCAAGCAGGTTGCGCAGCCGCTCGATGTGCTGCTTGGCGACTTCCGGCGGCACCGGCTTGCCCTGCGGTGGGGGTGGTGGTGTTGGTGGTGGCGGCCGTTCGTTCGGCGGGGCGGGTGCCGATGGCGCGTCCTTCTTGGCCCAGGCATTGAACTCGCCATGGATGGCGCGCTGGATGATGCCGAACAGGTATCCCGCAGGATTGCGGATGCCCTGGTTGCCGCAGCGTGCGGCCCACTCGTCCAGCACCGCCTGCCTTAGCGAGGCATCGACCTGCTGCAATGCCACCCGCGCACCTGTCTGCTGTTCTGCCTTCAGTTCCGCGAAGCGCTTGGGCCATTGCAGGTCGCCCAGCGCGCGCGCCTGCGCCTGTACCTGCGCGGTAGTACGTACTTCATTAATACGACTACTACGTACTGTACGGGCCTGCTTCGGATTCGGAAGAGAGGCGTCTGGCGCGGGTTTCAACCCTGCTTCGGAATCCGAAGTGGGGTCATCAGGATTCCGAAGAAGGCTTGGAACGCCTTCTTCGGATTCGTGCGTGGCGTCCTCCTGTGGATAACCTTCGTGCGCCCCGATGCCCTGGCTGGCGAGGCGTCCGGCCAGGACTTGCAGCCTGGACGGCAGGGTGCGCCCGGCCAGCAAGGGGTCTTCACTGATCTCCGTGAGCGTGTGCAGGCCCACGACCTGCACGGCCTTGGCGGAATGGCCCAGCGCCTGGCTGACAAGCTGCAGGTAGTCCGGGTCGAGCTGCATCGCTTCAAAGGGTGTCAGCGGCTCGTCGTGCAGCACATACAGGTTGCCGAGGATGCGGCCGGTCTTGGGGTCTCGCCGTCGCCGCACGAGGCTCAGCCATCGGGTGAGCCGCAGCAGCGTCAGCGCCCGTGCCACGGTCTCGTGGGAGGCTTGGCCCGCGCAGGGCATCGATGCGAGCCAGGGCCGAAGCTGCTCATACGTCGGGAATGCCGTCACGCCGTCGTCGTTGAGCAGCAGGCGGAACACCTGCCATGCGTTTCGCTCCAGCGGCGTCAGGCGGCGGTCGAGGAACAGCCGCCGCGGCACCGTCTCATGCCGATTGCCACTGAACAGGAAAGCATCGCCGGAACTGGGTGTCGGCGGTGCCGGCGCGGGACTGGGCGTGACGGCACCGGGACTGACTTTGGGCGCAAGGTTCTTGAGCGCGCTGTCGAACAGATCAGCGAGTGCGACTGGGCCACGGCGTGGTGCAGTGTCGTCCACGGCCATGGCTCAACCCAATCCCTGATCGACCCAAGACTTGAGCGCAGCCCAGACCACCGACAGCGGCAAATCCATGCCTTCGGCGAGGTCCATTGCCGCGTCGAGAATCGAGGTCTCGTCCTCCAGATCGACGTTTCTGGTACTGGTGATGGCTTTCCAGCGCCGCCACAGTTCCGTGTCCTGGGTTTCGTCCAGGACAGGATGGCGTCCCTTGCGCTTGGGCAGGCCAAGCACTTCCCGGCGCAAGGCGACTTCCTGGTGGGTCAAACCGTAGAAGCGGCTCACCATTTCCGTGCTGGCACCCAGGCGCAGCATGCGATCGACCGTGGCGATTTCCTTCTCCACGTCCTGCGCCTGGTTGAGCAGGCGCCGCAGCACTTCGCGGTTGACCGTCACTGAGCACCACGAAACATTGGCGTTGGCCAGCACGCTCACCATGGCTGGATGCTTGAGCGCGTCTAGCTCAGATTCACCGAAGCCCATTGCCTTGCAGCGGCGCAGTTGTCCGTTGCGCAGGTCGTAGAGCGCCTGGGCGATCACGGCTTGATTGAGCGGGTGTTGAGCGGACATGCTGGTCTCCCTCGCTCACGCCCCAGAGCCTGCGGTGCCGGATTCCAGATCCAGCAAGCGCCGGGCCAGGCGCAACAGGCGGAACAGCTTGACCAGGGCGGTGTCGCTCAAGCGTCGCGCCCCGCCAGCATGGAGCAGCGCAGGCAGGTCGGTGGCGAACTCGCTGTCGTCCAGGCCAGCCTCGGAGAAGGCCTGGCCGGCCAGACACGCCAGCAGCGCAAGCACGGTGCGGCCCTGCGGTGGATGGGCCTGGGTATGGCATACGAAGCCAACGCCATCGGGGCGCTCTTCGATGCACGTATCGAGACCTGCCTCGCCCGCGATCTCGCGGGCGAACTGCGCGATGTGGATGCGCAGACGGTCGGGCGTGTCCAGGCCCGGGTCGATGTGCCAGATGTCGGAAATCGGATAGAGCCCGCCGGCCTGGACCGGGATCGACTGCAATACGCGGGCAGAAAAATCCGGTGGCAGCGCATCCCCCAATTCTTCCGCGACCAGCCGTTGAATGGATTGAAGCCGTTCGGTCGTAGGTGCAGGCGAAACGATGTGCCCTTGCAGAAGGTCGCCTGCCGCGGCCCCACCGTCTGCAGTCGAATTGCTCTCGCGCGTCGGGGGAGCGGGTGCCGGCGTCGAGGCCGATGGTGTCGGCGCGGCCGGCGGGCGTGCAGTGGTTCCGGGTTCGGGCAATGTGGGCGGCGGTGATGTCGGGGTCGGATCGCTGATCAGGGCGCGATGGCGGCTTTCGGATTCGGTGAGATCGAGGGCCAGCACGTCGTAGTCGATGCCCAGCAGTTCGGACATCTGGCCGATCAGCTCATCCTGCACCCGCTGGGGAGCAAACTCGTCGGCCTGCGTGTCGAACTGCGACAGCACCTCCTGAAAGAAGTCGTCGAAGTCCTGTACCAGAGTGCGGCCCTTGGCGTAGCGCTCCCACGCGAGCATGCAGGCTTTGCGCATGACCGACAGGCGCTCGACCTGGTGGCGGCCGAGGCCGCCATAGAGCACGGTGGGGATCGCGGGCAGGAGGTAGCGCACCGCGTCGTTCATGCGGCTGATGTGCGACTGCTGGACTGGGAAGCCATCGGCCGCGAGGCGGCGGGCCAGTTCGGATTGGCTCAGGTTGGTGCCGCTTTCTTGCTCGTAGAACTCGCGGGCTTTTTCGACACCGAGGGCGCGCTCGATGAAGGTGAGTCCGCCGCGCAGTTCGTTCTCGGCCAGATGGCCGGTCAGCATGACCACTTCGCCACGGCTGGGCCACGGCCGGAACAGGCACGCTATGCGGAAGAACTGCTCGTCCTTCGTCTCCGACCAAAGCTCACGCAAGATCGCGAGGCGTGTGTTGCCGCCGTTCCTGATGATGTAGTGATCCTCGCCGGGGCGCCGGGTAATCGCAGGTGCCGCGTCGAGGCCGCGCTCGCGGATCGAAGATTTGATGTCCTCGTAGGCCGGATTGCGCTTCTTGCGTGGATCGTGGTCGTAGGGGCGCAACTGATCCAGGGTGACGATCATCGGCGTGTCGGCGATCGGGTCGCTCAAGGCTGCGGCCGACGGGCCACTGCGATCGAACCCGGCGGCGAGCAGCTTGCCGGCCATCTCCTGGGAGGTCATCTCAGCCATGGACATCTCCCCGCGTCACGGCTTCGCGCTCGGCACGACGTATTTGCGCGCGGGCGTTCAGGGTCGCCCGGTGGTCGCTCGCCGTCGAACTGGTGTAGATCGCGGCGCAGCCCGGCTTGGTGAACTTGAGGTGTCCGCCCGGCGTGCGCTTGACGTGCCAGCCTTCGCCCACGGCGAACTCGATCAAGGTGCGCAGGCGCTTGTGGCCCCGTGCCAGTTCATGTGCGTTCGCCATGAGGCCTCCCGGTATCAAGAGGGCGCGGTGGACGACCGGACACCTGAGCAAATCTTTCCTGCCACTGCGGGAACAATTCATCGGCCAGCCAGCGCATGGTGTCTAGCGCCGCCGGCGCGACTCTCCCTGGCGGCTGGCGATGTTCGACCCGATGCACCGGCAAGCCGCGCGTCGCGGCGCGCGGGTAGGCTTCGATGGCGGGCACATCGGTGGTCAGCACGCGGATGCCGGTGTGGTCCTGGAACAGGTCGCGCAGGGCCTGCTGGATCAGGCGTGCGTTGGCGGAAACAGGGTGGACGCGGTTGATGAGTAGGTGCAGCGGCGGCGGCTCGATGCCCAGGTGCCGGTATGGGGCGATGTCCTCCAGCAGTTGGATGGTGCCGCGTCGCAGTTCGCGCGCGGCGAGGATTTCCGGGGTGACGGGCGACAGCGCTTGGCCTGAGGCCAGCACGGCCATCTCCAGCAGCACGGAACGGGCGCCCTGGGTGTCGATCAGCACCAGGTCATAGAGGGGCTCAAGCATTGGCAGCAGGTGGCGCAGTCGCAGGCGCCCGTCCGGGGCGTGTAGCAGCAGCGTGTTCAACTCGCCGCGATGATCGTTCGAGAGCACCAGGTCCAGCCCCGCGATGATCGTGCGGGACACGAGTTGGCCGAGGTCGCGCTCGTTGAAGGCCAGCAGCTCGTAGATGCCGCCGGGCGCACGGTGGGCCAGCTCGTAGTACGACGACAGCGTGGGCTGTACGTCGAGGTCAAGCAGCAGCACGCGCAGGCCCGCATCGGCGGCAAGTCCGCCGAGGTTCGCGGCCGTGGTTGTCTTGCCAACGCCGCCTTTGGTCGAGATGATGGATACAACCTGCATGGCGCTCTCCGGTCGAGGGTGGGAAGTCAGCGGGGAGAGCCGCTCAGGTCCGGTTGTTGAGGCGTTCGGCGATCCACTGGTCGATCTCGATCGAATCCCAGCCGACCGCTCGCACGCCCAGGCGCAGCGCCTTCGGGAACTGGCCCTTGCGCATCAAGTTGTAGATGTGGGCGCGTTTGAAGCCGGATTTGGTTTCGACTTCTTCAAGCCGCAGAATGCGGCGCTCGATCGGTGGCAGTGCAGGTGTTTGCGACATGGCGGTCACTCCTGAACGCTCAGTGGCGTTTATTGGCGTGACCTCTATTCAATAGACCTGACCGCGAAAAGACATTGCAAATGCAATCTCCGCGACTGCACATACAAGCTGGTGTACCTCACAAGGTTGCGCTACGCAGCCGGCGCCGCGCTGTGGCGAACTTGCCGTTCAACGTCCGCTCCGCAATGCCCATGGCGCCGCTGTGATGAGCGACCATAGCGCTCACCACGGCCTCCTGCGTCTTGAAGCTGGAGTACGGCGTGCCTGATGGGGACTGGCCGAGCATCAGGTCCAACATGCCGCCGATGATGTTCAGGTAGGTGGTCTCGGCACGGTCGCTGATCGAGCACTGCACGTTGGCCGGGATCATCGCGGACTGCTTGAGCATCGCGTCGTGCTTCTCCTGCAGCTTGTGGAGTTGGCGCTTGCACTGATCCAGGGCGGATTTCAGGGCCAGCCGCTCGACCAGCATGGCTTGCCCCGTTTCCAGTGAGATGAAGGGATGGGCGATGCGCTCGCTGCGGGAGAAGAGGAAGCCGGGTCGCTGCTCGGGGTAGTGCTGTCGCATCCAGCACTTCAGATCAACGTGGCGAACCGTCAGATCGGGGGAGTCGATCAGGGCGGTATCCCGTGTCGTGATGCCGTTCCGACCGAAAGGAAGTTCGCCATTGAGGATGCCGTCGTAGATGCGTTCGGTGTACAGCCTCAGTTCGCCCCAGCGTGGGAAGTCCAACGACTGTGGCAGGTTCCTTGGCGATGAGATCGAGGCCAGGATGACCGGCTCGAACCGCAGTAACCCGGCCCATCGCAGGGAGGCTTCAATCGGGTGATAGAACACCTTTGATGTTGGTGCATTGTTGTTCATGCTCCCATCTCCTTCCAGGAGAACTACATGGCCGACTCCTTTGGTGCCGACCTCTTGGGTCGGCTTGTTGTCTTCCCATGAAGCGAGGTCCCGGACCCGCTTCGTCATCAGTCCTGAGCACTATTCGCCAGCTCGTGTCGCTGGTAGCCGCCATGCGCTCAATGTGTAAGAATTCGTGATCGCAAGATAGTCGATCTGCCCGCAGGTAAGGTTCGACTGTGACGGTCACATTGGCAGCGTCACAAGTGGCAGCGACCTCCGCAAAACCGTTTCGGTATGGCCTGATATGCCAGCGGTTTCACAGCGCGCGAAGGGATGGCAATCGTTGCGCGCCCCTCAACGGGGCGTAGCGGAACCCGAGCCGGTCATGCTTGCCCGGCATCCTGATATAGCAATTAAGAATCGTGCGGTGACGCGCGAGCGTGGATGCGCGAGCTGCGAGCGAGCAGGTTCGTGGTCAGTTCGAGTCCGTTGGGGACGGGGATGTACCGAGTGCAGCGCTGGTGTGCTGCGTGTGGGTCTATGGATGTCGGTGGACTTCTTTGGACGAACTTGTTGTCGAGGGCCAAAAATAAGGCTACAATTGAGGTCTTCGCTGGCCACCTCGGCGAAGAAAGTGTTCGGGAAACAACGACTTACGAGCCTAGTAAACGTCTCGTTTCCCGCTCCAGTTAAAAAAGGGAAGCTCTGCTTCCCTTTTTTGTTGCATTGTCCGCATGGCCGGTGCAATACTCCCGGGTCGGGTTTTTGCCTGACTGCCAGGAATGGGCCCCGATGGTGAAATTGGTAGACACTGCGGACTTAAAATCCGCCGCTTCCGTAAAAGGGGCGTGCCGGTTCGACCCCGGCTCGGGGCACCAATGACGGACGCTGCAGGCGCATGCAGCTTTTGAACCGGGGCAGGCATGGCTGCGGCCTCTCCATGCCGCCATCTGAAATCACGTTCCTGCGCGAACCTGTCTTGTGCCATGTGTCATGGCCGGCTTGCGGCTTTGACAACGCAAGAAAATCACAATGCCCGGATGTCGCCCTGGCGAACATGCGAGAATCGCCGCTCAATGCTCAGGGGCTGGGCCAAGCGTCGAGTGCTGTTTGCGTGCTTGGAAAAACCCCGAGATGCCTGCAATATGGAGTCCCAGTGGAACCTGCGGGTCCGATCAGGGCTCTAGAGAAGAAAAGATGTCGAGTTACAACGCTGCTTTCGAAATTCATGTCCACGGCCAGGTTCTGCTCCGTGCCGATGCTACGTATGAGCAGCTGCAGGACGCATTGCGTCCCCTGTGGGCTTATGCGGGCGCGCGCTCGCTGGTCGATGGTTCCCCGAGCTACTACGAGGAGGAGCCGGGCATCCAGTTCGATGCGCCCGAGCACCTGCTGCAGATGTGCTGGACCGTGCGCGGCGACGATGATTTCCGCCAGGCGCTGGACGATATGTGCATGGGCCTCAACGATCTGGCCGAACAGGGCGCTGCCATCGAGGTGACGTTCTACGACACCGAGTTCGACGAGGAGGATGCGCCGGCGGATGCCGAGAGCCGCGACGACTTCGTCATGCTGTTCGTCGGCCCCAATCCGGCCGCCATCATGCAGGTGCAGCGCGACCTGCTGGTGCAGGACGTGATCAACATGATGGAACGCCACTTCGACAGCGCCGAGCTGGGCGGGGTGGTGCAGGAGATCGACAAGCTGTTCTCCCAGCGCTTCGAGGCCCTGGTGAGTTCCCTGGAGCTGGGCAAGCCGCCGCGCGGCACCGGCGGTTCGGGTTCGGGGCACGGCGGCAACCGCCGTCCGCGCCATCTGCACTGAAGCGCTCGTTTCCTTCCCGTCAGGCGCCGGATCGGCTGCCTGACCGGGATGTTCAAGGCCCTCTTGCCGCCTGTATTGCCGCCATGCCGTGCCGAGCCAGGAGGTCCGGGCTTTTGTGGGTTGCCGCGCGCAAGTTGTGCGCAGATGCGGCGCCCGGTATAGCGCCATGAAACCTATTGCCACACCCAAATATTCGGGGGCGATCAGCCAGCCCGGGCGCCGCAAGGCGGCTTTGCGGGACGATGGGGGAATGCCGGGCGGCAATGCGCCGCTGGCTCTGCCGTATCTGTCGGGCTATGCGCCGGCGCTGCTGCAGCAGGTGCGCGACTGGCTGGAGGCGGGCAAGGCCGGGCAGTGGCTGCTGGACAGGCATCCCGAAGCACACAACCGGCGCACCGACAAAAGCCTGTACGACTATGTGGATGCGCTCAGGAACGAGCATCTGCGCAATGCGGGCCTGCTGCACAAGGTGGCCTACGACAGCAAGATCCACGTGGTGCGCAATGCGCTGGGCCTGCACACGCGGCGTGCGATCGCCCATGGCGGGCGCCTGAATGCCCGCCACGAGATCCATGTGGCTTCCATGTTCAAGCATGTGCCGGAGGCATTCCTGCGCATGATCTGCGTGCACGAGCTCGCGCATCTCCGTGAACTCGATCACGACAAGGCTTTCTACCAGCTGTGCACCTACATGGAGCCGCAATACCATCAGCTGGAGTTCGAGGTGCGCCTGTACCTGAGCTATCTGGACACGGGCGGCGCGCCCCTGTGGGGCGCGGGGGCCGAAGGCCGAGCCTGAAGCCGGCCCCGCGGCCCATGGCTTCAGGCGGCGGCCAGCGCCTGCTGCGGTACGTCGACGCCGGCGCAGCAGTCGGCCGGCATGCCCAGCCAGCGCTGTGCCGCGGCCTGCAGGGCCGAGAGGCTGCCCGTGGTGAGCATACGGACCGGTGCTGCCTGCGCCTGGATGTCCGCCAGCATGGACTGCTGCTCCAGAATGCGCCGCGTCTGGCGTGCCACGGGGGCGCCGGTGTCCAGGAACTGGATGTCCGGGCCCAGCAGGGCGCGCAGATGGTCCTTGACGAAGATGTAGTGGGTACAGCCCAGCACCAGCGTGTCCATTTGTCCGGTCTTCTGGCCGAAATCGCCCAAAGCGCTCGTGTACTTTGCGCAAAGCGCTCTGATTTCGGTAGCTTCCGGATTTTCGGGCACGGGTTCTTCGGTGCTGCGCTCGATGGCGCGGGCCAGGCCGTCGCAGGGCTGCAGATGGAAATGGGCGCGCTGGCCGTGCTCGGCCACGAGCTTGGCCACGCGCGGGCTGGTGACGGTGCCGCGCGTGGCGAGCACGCCCACATGGTGGGTCTGGCTGGAGAATGAAGCCGGCTTGATGGCCGGCTCCACGCCGATCACGGGCAGGTCCGGCATGCGGGCGCGCAGCATTTCCACGGCGGCGGCGGTGGCGGTGTTGCAGGCAATCACCAGGATCTTGATGCCATGCCGCTCGCGCAGATACCGGGTGATGGCCATGGTGCGCTCCTGCACGAAGGCGTCTCCGCGGGCGTCGCCGTAGGGGGCGTTGCCGCTGTCGGCCAGGTAGACGAACTGTTCGTGGGGCAGCTCGTGCAGCAGGGCCTGCAGCACGCTGAGGCCGCCGATGCCGCTGTCGAAGATGCCGATGGGGGAGCTGGGTGAGGACATGGCGCCGGAAAGCAATGTGTTTTTAGGGACGGTGGGCGCAAGTATGCGCCGCTTTGGCCGCCGCCGGGGCCCGGCGCTGCAGATTCCCCCGCGCGGGCCGCTGCAGGCGGCCGGCCTAGGGCTGCTGCCCGTCCCGCGGCGCGGGCAGGCCGCAGACGGCGCAGAAATGATCCTCATGGCCCACCTTGTGGCCTGCGGGGCAGTAGCGGGGCGCCAGCAGGCCGGGCCGGTTCAGCACCGAGTAGAAGGAGCCGAAGGCGATGCCGTAGAACAGCATGGCATGCCCGGTGACGAGGCGCAGCTCCTGCGCCAGGCCGTCATCGCCGGGGCTGCGGCCGGACAGGCTGATGAAGAAGTTGAGGACGGCATAGCCGAAGATGGCAAAGAAGCCGTACTGCATCCAGGTGGGGCAGCCCGCCAGCATCTGCTGGATGGAGGGGCGGGTGTTGCCGGTGGTGTTCAGGCGATGGCCCAGCAGCACCGCGGGCAGCCAGACCACGAAGATGCCCATGATCAGCGCCATGGGCAGGGCTTGTGCATCGCTGCCCAGGGGAGACAGCAGCAGCGGCGCCAAGCCGAACAGCGCAGCCAGGTGCAGCACCATGCTGGCGGCCAGGCCCAGGCCGGCCACCAGCATGAAAAGAGTGAATATCGGTCGCATCCGGAAAAATATGGCTTTGAAAAGATAGCTGCCTTCGCTTGAGCAGCAAAGGGCTCAATATGTTTTATATCTGCATTTGGCTGGTGGCAAGTGAAAACAGCTATGGTTTTATCCAGCGGCTCCAGGCGGGGCGGGCACGGAAAGGCGCAGCGAGCCGATGAGTTCGCCGAAATAGCTTTGCCGGACCAGCAGCCTGGCGGGCAGGGGGCCGGAAGGCAGGGCGTCGTAGTCGTCGGCGTCGATGCAGAACTCGAAGAACAGGTAGTTCACGCCCTGCACCTTGAGCTGGTGGGCGCAGCTGCGCCGGCCCGAGCCGCGCTTGGCCTCGACCATGGCCTCGCGCACCTCGCGTTTCCCCAGCACGGCCGTGTAGGCCATGGGCAGGGTGGCGGCAAGGTTGAGCCAGAAAATGAACAGCATGAAGCCCAGGCACAGCAGCAGCATCATGCCGCGCCTGACGGGGCCGTAGGCCGGCCAGGGAGGACCGGGCTGCCACAGGCCGCGCCGGTGCCAGTTGCGCAGCAGCACGCCCGAAATCGCCAGCAGGGCGATGCTCAGGTACAGGGCCCGGGCCTGCCAGCTGGCCGAGGGCACGAAGCTGCGGTTGACCATGACGGGCACCACGGCGCCCAGCATCGCGAGCAGGAAGGCGCAGGCCAGCCATTTCTGCCGGCGCGACATCTTCGGCTTTCCGGTGCGGTTGGCGTGGATGTCGTCGAGCGGGCTCATGCGTCGCCTTTCGCTGCGGGCGGCTGTGCCGTCTCCTGCTCCCTGGCATAGCGCGGAGCCAACTGCTCCAGGGCCGCGGCCACGAAGTCCTCGGGCAGATCCTGGATGATGCGCGACGGCGCCTCGAACACGTCCTCGCCATGCTCGGCCTCTATGGCTTCGAGCATGTCGATGCGCCGGTTGCGGTCCGTGGGATAGCCGGGGCCGAAGTGGGCCAGCGCGCTGTCTAGCGCCTGCAGGGTGGTGTGCTGCTGCAGTCGCACCAAGCCGGCGCGGGCCACCAGGGCCAGGTCGCCCGCGCTGTTCCAGAAAAACTGGTCCAGCGTGCCGTTCATGGTTTCGGCCTCCAGCCACCACAGGGCGATGGTTTGCTGCTCTTCCTCGGTGAGCTGGTGAAAGCCCGCCCGCCAGCGCCGCTCCAGGATTTCCCAGGTGGAGGGGGGCGACGGGGTATCAGACATGCGAAGAAGCCTCGGAGATTGCGCAGAGGGCAGAACGGACGGTGCCGGGACCGCGGGTCATTCGAAATACTCCCAGGCAGCCAGCATCTGCAGTGCGCGCTCTTGGCTGCCCAGAAAACCGGCCAGGGCGTCGGTGATTTTCTGCCGGCCCTGCCCGGCCAGGCCCCCGTCCGGGTCGGCCTCCTCGTCGCTCAGGGCGCTGAAGGCATTGGCCACGGTGGCAAGCGCGCCCACCGCCGTGGGGAGATCGGGCGCGAACACCACGGGTTTCCAGCTGCCGGCGCCGTGGAAGGCAAACAGGACCTGTTGCGTCTGCGTATCGAAGATGAAGGGATCGCCCCCTTGCTCGGCAATCACCAGCCAGTGGGCCGGCCAGCCGGCGATGGGCTGGCCCGGGTGGGACACCCAGGCATATCCGGCCTGGTAGTCCATCAGTCGGTGCAGCGGTGGAATGCAGACCGGATTGCCATGGACGGCCAGCGTGCAGCCCACCGGGCCCACCGATGCGTGGTAGGTCTCGCCCCAGGGGCCGACCCGGGCATAGAAATCGGCCACGGCGGGCGGCAGCGCGGTCGTGCCGCGCCAGTCGCTGGCCGGCTGCGCGCGCAGCGGGCCCCAGGGGTGCAGGAGTTCTTTCAGTTGTTCGAAGCTGGGCATGGGAAAGTGTCGGGGTACGGATGTGCCCGCAGCGCGGCGGGCAGTGGAGCAGGCGGCTTCACAGCACGGGGCTGAGCGTGGCCAGCAGGTTGTGCCAGATGCGCGTGGTCCAGCGCCAGGCGCGCACCTGTTCGGCGGTGATGGTGTCGGACTGCTGCGCATAGGCCTGCTGGCGCTCGCGGATGGCGGCCGTCAGGGCCGTATCCTGCAGCAGCACATTGTTCTCGAAATTCAGATCGAAGCTGCGCAGGTCCAGATTGGTCGAGCCCAGCAGCGTGACTTCGCCGTCCACGCACAGCGTCTTGGCATGCAGCAGGCCGGGGCGGTATTCGAGGATGCGCACGCCCGCGGCCAGCAGGCGCCGGTAGTTGCTGCGGCTGGCCGCGCCCACGATCCAGGAGTCGTTGCGCGCCGGCAGGATCAGCGTGGTTTCCACGCCGCGCCAGGCGGCCGCGCACAGGGCTTCGAGCACCGTGGCGTCGGGAATGAAATACGGCGTGGAAATCACCAGCTCGCGGCGTGCGCTGGCGAGCAGGGTGGACACCAGCTGCGGCGTGGACCGGCGCCGTTCGGCCGGGCCTTCGGCAATCGCCAGGGCCGTGAAGCCGGGCGTCTGGGCGGGGGCCACCGGCATCCGGGGCGCGAAGGTCTTGCCGGTCGCCTGCAGCCAGTCGCTGGCGAAGATCAGCTGCATCTGCGAGACCACGGGCCCTTGCAGGCGCAGCATGATGTCCACCCAGGGCGCGTACCGGGCCTTGACGGCAAAGGCCTCGTCGGCGCAGTTCTGGCTGCCGCAGTAGGCGATGGTGCCGTCGATCACGGTGATCTTGCGGTGGTTGCGCAGGTCGATGCGGCTGGTCAGCACCACCTTGAGCGGATGGTCCACGGGCAGGGCCACGGCCAGCTCCACGCCGGCCTCGGCCATCTGCCGCCACAGCGGCGAGCGGGTCAGCGCACGCGAGCCCAGTCCGTCGACCATGACGCGGCAGGCTACCCCGCGGCGCGCGGCGCGCATCAGCGCCTGCGCGATGCCGGTGCCGGTGCCGTCGGTCAGCCAGATGTAGTAGAGCAGGTGGATCTCGTGCCGGGCCGCGTCCATGTCGGCCAGCATCTGCGCTCGGGCCTGGGCACCGTCGGCCATCAGCCGGGCGCTGTTGCCCGTGGTGACGCGAAAGCCGTTGACCGACGAGGCATAGCGGAACGCGGCCTGCCACTGCGCAGCGACCGCCGGGACGCCGCCCGGCTGCCGCACGGGTGCGGCCGGGTGCGGCGCCATCAGCTGCGCGGCCACTTCGGGCAGCGCCACATACTGCTGCACAAAGGCCCTCACGCCGGGATAGCGCTTGTGCTGCCGGTCGCTGCCCAGGCGCCCGAGCGCGGCTTCGCCGAACAGGTAGTACAGCGCGCAGCCCGCATAGGGCAGCAGCACCATGACGGTGAGCCAGCCCATGCGCACATCGGGGCGCAAATCGTCGCGCAGCAGAATGCGCAGCGTGAATGCCGCAATCAGCAGCACATGCAACAGCAGCAGCAGCCAGGTCATGTCGTCGGGGATCAGGAATCTGCGCCGCGCCGCACGAACACCAGCAGCCGGTTGTTGGCGGGCATGGCATGGTCGTGCTCCGGCGCCAGGCCGTGCTGCTGGGCCAGTGCCACGATGTCCTCGTGGTGGCGTATGCCGCTGTGTGCATCGCGCTCGCGCAGCCATTGGTCGAAGGCGCGGTTGCTCTCGCTGGTGTAGCGACCGCCGTAGTTGAACGGCCCATAGAGCGCGAACCGGCCGCCGGCCGGCAGGTGCATGCCGATCTGCGCGAACATGCGCACCACCAGCGGCCAGGCCACGATATGGGCCGTATTGCTGGAGAACACCGCATCGAATGGGCCGTCCGCGGTGTGCGGCCAGGCATCGGCCTGCAGGTCAAAGCGCAGCGGCAGCCGCAGATTGGGCGAGGGCCGGGCCGCATGCCAGGCCGCGATGCCTGCATGGTTGCCGGGCAGATCGCTGGTCTGCCAGACCAGGTGCGGCAGGCGCGGCGCGAAATAGACGCTGTGCTGGCCCGTGCCCGAGCCGATCTCCAGCACATGGCGGCAATCGGCAAAAGCCGCCTGCAGCACGGCCAGGATGGGTGCGCGGTTGTTCTCGCAGGCTTGCGAGAAGGGCAGGGATGGGGGCAGGGCGGAGGACTCTGTCATCGGTTCAGGCGGCAGTCTGCGGGGGCACGGTCACCAGCAGGTTGGCGTCGCGGTGCAGCAGCCAGCGGCCCCCGCGCCTGGCCAGCACCGTCATCGTGTGTCCGCTGCGCACCACGGGCGCCGCAGGGCCCTGGCGCACCGTGACGGTCAGCCGCGTCAGCATATAGGCCCAGTCGCCCGCGACCTGGATTTCCAGCACCTCGCTGTCGCCGTCGATTTCCATGAGCGCCTGCTGCTGCCCCTCGGCGGCCGCGGCAAACATCTGCCTGCCGAACGGCGCCTGGCCGGGCACGAGAAACAGCGCATCGTCCGTCATCAGGCTCAGCACCGTGGCGGTGTCGCCGGCCTTGCTGGCGCGGATCCAGGTGGCCAGCAGTTCACGTATCTGCTGCTCGTCGTTGCGCATGGGCACTCCTTCTGGGTGGCAAGGCGGCGGCCCGCGGGCCGCTCATTCCATGATGAACTCTTCGGGGTCGGCTTCGATCTGTTGCAGCGAGGCCTGCAGCAGGCCCGCAAAATCCTCGCTGACATGGTCGATGGTATCGGGATCATGCGTGAAGGCGATGACCTGGCCGCGGCGGCCCTGCACCGCGGGCGCATGGTCGAGGATGAGCAGCAGGCTGGCTCCGCCAAACGAGGCAAACGGCAGCCAGCCTTCCTGGTACCAGCCGGGCCGGATTCTCGCGTCGCGTTCGTGCGGCTGGACATAACCCCCGTACCGGGGGGCGCGCTCGGCCATGGCGCGCCTTTGCCGCAGCGCCTCGGACAGCGGCAGGAACTCATAGCCGGTATAAAAGCCGGGCCGCGCAAACACGGCCTGCCAGCGCCGGCCGCCATCGGCCTGCTGCCAGGCCCGGCGCAGCTGCGGGTCCAGCGCAAAGCCGAGTTCGCGCTCGGCGGCGCGCAGCTCCTGCTCCGGTGCGCCGCCACGCAGCTGCAGCGGCTCGCCGCCTTGCGTATAAAGCGGTGCCAGCCTGGACAGATAGCGGGAAAAATCCATGGCCAGGCCTCCTAGCGGGCGGGTGCCGCACGCGCGTCGTCGGCCAGCTCGATGACGATGCCGCCGAAGCGGGCCTCGCCGGCGTGGCAGAGCCGGCCGTCGATGAAACAGTCATGGCTGTCGTAGGGCTGGCCCGTGTCCGCATAGCGTGCGCCATAGCCGCCCGACAGGCCGAGATTGAAGAATTCCAGGCGTCTGCCGTCCGGCGACTGCGCGCGCTGAGCGCAGTCCGGGCACACATGGCGCGGATAGCGGTCGGACGGCTGCAGGGCCGTGGCACACAAGGGGCATTGATAGGTCGTCATGGTGGTTGCAAAGGAACTGCCGGTCAGATGCCCGCCACCAGCAGCTCTTCCGAGTGGGCGGGCGGCCGCAGTCCGTCGGTGCGGTCGGCGAAATAGCGCCGGGCCAGCTCGGTGGCGGGGATGTGCGCGACCTGCCGAAAGCCCGCTTCGCGCGCCATGGCCAGCATTTCGGCGGGAGTGAGCAGGCTCAGGAACGGCGTGCCGCTGGCGCGCGCGCCTTCCATGGCTTTCTCCATGCCGGCGCGTATCGCGGGATCCGCACATTCCACGGGCAGCGTGAAGCTCATGACCAGCGTGGAGCCCGGCGCCAGCGCTGCCACCTGGCGCAGCGTGGCCATGATGGCCTCCCGGCTCAGGTACATGCTCACGCCCGCGGAGGCCACCACGGCGGGCTTTTGCGCATCGAAGCCGGCTGCCACCAGCTGCGCGAGCCAGTCCTCTCCGGCCTCGAAATCCACGGGCACGAGGTGCAGGAAGTCCGGAATGCCCAGGCCCAGATCGAGCAGGCGCTGGCGTTTCCATTGCTGGGGCTGCGGCTGGTCGATCTCGAACACCTGCAGCCGCGCAGCCAGCTGCGGCTTGCGCTGCGCAAAGGTGTCCAGGCCGGCGCCCAGGATCACATACTGCGCGATGCCGGCGGCAGCCTGCTCGGCCAGCAGGTCCTCGACAAAGCGGGCCCGCGCAAGAATGGAGGCGCGAAACGGCCGCGTGAACTCGCCCATGTCGCCGCGCGCGGTCCAGCCGGGCCCGGGGGCGGCCAGGTCCAGGCCCAGGCGGTCGTCGAACACATGGGGCGGCGCATCCGCCAGCACATGCAAGGCGCGCCACAGCGCGGTGCGCACGGCCGTGTTGTCGGGTTGCGGTAGCGATGTGCCAGCCATGTGCGTCCTCCTCGCAAAAAAGGGCTTGTGGGCTCAGGGGCGATCCCATTGGGCCAGGTGCAGCAGCACGCCCGCGGGGTCCCAGACATAGGTGACCAGCGCGCCATAGGGTTCGCGCCTGGGCGCCGCGACACGCGCCGGCGCAAAGCGATCCGACGCGAGCAGCCGTTCAATGTCCGCATGGCACCGGGCGGCATCCTGCACGCCGATATGCAGCATGGTGTTCTCGGCCCAGTCCTTCACGTAATGGGCCTGCAGGTAAAAGCGCGAAGCCCCCAGCCGGAACAGGGCCAGGCCCTCGTCCGACCATTCCAGCTCGCAGCCCAGCGCCGTGTAGAACGCCTGGGAAAGCGCAAAGTCCCGGGAAGGGACAAAGGTGCGCAGATCGCCGGCCTGAAGATCGATCACGGAAAGCTCCCGAGGTGCAAGACCGGCCATTATCCGGCTTCGTGGAAACGGACTATGAAAAGAGGAGCTGCCATCGCAGTGCGGTAAAGGGCTGAAGGCCGAAATGGCTTGTAGACGCTTTCAGTCGCCGGGAGCGTACTGCTCGAAGACCTGTTGCCCTGTCATCTTGCGGGTCTCGTTGCTGAATGCGTAGTACGAGGGCTTTTCGTCGATGAAGATCTCGTTGCGCAGCTCGAACGGCTGGTCCTGGAAGAGCCCGGCCGACAGCACATATTCGTTGGCCGGCAGCAGGTGATAGAACAGATGCGTGCCGCACTGCGGGCAAAAGCCCCGTTCGGCCCAGTCGGACGAACGATAGACGGCCGGCGCCGCGCCGTTGAACTGCACGTCGGCGCCGCAATGGACCGCGAACATGGGCCCGCCCGTCCAGCGCCGGCACATGGTGCAGTGGCACAGGCCGGCTTCGTGGTGGTCGGGGGCCGTGACTTCGATGGCGCCGCACAGGCATTTGCCTTTCATGCCGATCTCCTTTCATGGGTGATGCGGAAATCCTAAGGCCTGTATCCGGCCCGGTTGCCAATGCCCGGGCGCGCCGGCGGGTATGCCGCGCGCGGCTTGCGCGCACCGTCTGCCCCCACGGAGTGCACCTTTATTCATACAGGTTGCTGCAAGAAAAGGAGCGTGCAGCGCCGGATTGTCAGGCATGGCCCTGCAATACATATCTGACAATGGCTTTCTGCACCCCCAGCAGCAGCGTTTTTTGCCGATAGCCGGTGAAGCCCGGGTAGGCCCGCGGATCGATCATCAGTTCCCGGCCCACGGTGAAGGGCGGCGTCGGCAGCAAAGCAGGCGAACCCATGTGCGCAAGATGCCGGGCATCGAGCGGGACGGCACCGTCCTCCGATCCCCTGGGCCAGCCGTCGGTGATGACCACATCGGCATGCCCGGGAGCCGTGGCCGTGAAATGCACCGGCAGTGCGGGGTCGTGGTGGCGTTCGTCGCAGACCTGGACGAGCCGGAGTCCGAGCACGGCAGCCAGTTCGTGCCAGGAGCGAAAGACATTGGTGGTCGGCCCCCACAGGCAGACCGTGGCCGTTTTCAGCGGCCGGATGGCGCGGTCGATGTAGCAGGCATCGGTCAGCACTTCGCAAGGGTGGCCGCGGCTGGACATGGCATTGATCACCGGGCGGGTGCTGGCCCGCGCAAACGCGGCCAGCCTGTCATGGTCGGATTCGCGCACCACGTACAGCGCATAGAAGGGATCGAGATAGCCGGCCAGGTCCTCGGCACGTTCGCCGGTCTTGAGGAGGTTGGGCAGTTCGGTGAACTGCAGGCCCAGCTCCCTGAACGCCTGGATGAAGGTGGTGCGGGTGCGGATGCCGTTGCCTTCGAAGGACCATGCGGCCGTGCCATCGAGTGCCGGATCGGGGGTGTCGACCAGCGACCAGATGGCGGCCACGTCGCTGGCGCAAAGATCTGAGAGCTGGATGAGCTGCATGGGCGTCAGGGCTTGTGAGGAACGGATGGATTCGCGCAGAAGCGGATGGCGGAAGCCGGTCTGCAAGGATGCAACTCTAGCCGCCTTGCGCCACGCCCAAAGAAAAACCGCCCGAAGGCGGTTTCTCCTGCCAGTCAGCGAAGGCTTCAGGCCGATGCCACTTCGATGCCCTTGAATTCGCCGGTCGCGATCTTGTCCTTCCAGATCGCGGGGCCGGTGATGTGGGCGCTGGTGCCGCCGGCATCCACGGCCACGGTCACGGGCATGTCGACCACGTCGAACTCGTAGATGGCTTCCATGCCCAGGTCCTCGAAGCCCACGACCTTGGCAGCCTTGATGGCCTTGGAGACCAGGTAGGCGGCGCCGCCCACGGCCATCAGGTAGGCGCTCTTGTGGTTCTTGATGGCCTCGATGGCGACCGGGCCGCGCTCGGACTTGCCGATCATGGCGATCAGGCCCGTTTGCGACAGCATCATGTCGGTGAACTTGTCCATGCGGGTGGCGGTGGTCGGGCCGGCGGGGCCGACGACCTCGTCACGCACGGGGTCCACGGGGCCCACGTAGTAGATCACGCGGTTGGTGAAGTCTACGGGCAGCTTCTCGCCCTTGGCCAGCATGTCCTGTATGCGCTTGTGCGCGGCGTCGCGGCCGGTGAGCATCTTGCCGTTGAGCAGCAGCGTGTCGCCGGGCTTCCAGCTGGCCACTTCTTCCTTGGTCAGGGTGTTGAGGTCGACCTTCTTGGACTTGTTGTAGTCGGGCGCCCAGTCGATCCTGGGCCACAGGTCCAGCGAGGGCGCTTCCAGGTACACGGGGCCGGAGCCGTCCATCACGAAATGGGCATGGCGCGTGGCGGCGCAGTTGGGGATCATGGCCACGGGCTTGGAGGCCGCGTGCGTGGGGTACATGTTGATCTTGACGTCCAGCACCGTGGTCAGGCCGCCCAGGCCCTGCGCGCCGATGCCCAGGGCGTTGACCTTCTCGTACAGTTCCAGGCGCAGTTCCTCGACCTGGTCCAGCTTCTCGCCGCGGGCGGCCTTCTGCTGCAGCTCGTACATGTTCAGGTCTTCCATCAGGCTTTCCTTGGCCAGCAGCACGGCCTTCTCGGCGGTGCCGCCGATGCCGATGCCCAGCATGCCCGGGGGGCACCAGCCTGCGCCCATGGTGGGAACGGTCTTGAGCACCCAGTCGACCAGGTTGTCGCTGGGGTTCATCATGATCATCTTGGACTTGTTCTCCGAGCCGCCGCCCTTGGCCGCCACGGTCACGTCCAGCTTGTCGCCGGGCACGATCTGCACGTTGATGACGGCAGGCGTGTTGTCCTTGGTGTTCTTGCGGGCGAACTGGGGGTCTGCCACGACGGAGGCGCGCAGCGTGTTGTCGGGGTGGTTGTAGCCGCGGCGCACGCCTTCGTTGATGGCGTCTTCCAGGCCCATGGTGAAGCCTTCCCACCTGACGTCCATGCCCACCTTGAGGAACACGTTGACGATGCCGGTGTCCTGGCAGATGGGGCGCTGGCCGGTGGCGCTCATCTTGGAGTTGGTCAGGATCTGGGCCATCGCATCCTTGGCCGCCGGGCTCTGCTCGCGCTCGTAGGCGCGGGCCAGATGCTGGATGAAGTCGGGCGTGTGGTAGTAGCTGATGTACTGGAGGGCGCCTGCGATCGAATCGATCAGGTCCTGCTGGCGGATGGAGGTGGTCATCGTGAAGCTTCTCGGGTTGCAAACTTTGCGCTGGGGGCGCGGTAAACCTGTTCATTATCGGCTCAAGCGCCGGTTCATGCAGGCTAAAACCGACTAGTCTTATATATGACCTGGGTTGCCGCGGATTGCGGCATGGCGCCTGCGCAGGCGGTGCGCGCTCTCCGCTCATCCCAGGGGATGGCGCCCGGCCCTTTCCCATGCCGGCAGGCAGATTGCCGCACTGCGCTAGCATGGTCCGGTTTCCGGGTGTGCCGGCCCGGGCGTCCATGCGCTCCAGGGGCCGGCCGCCTTTTGTTTGCGGCCCACGGCAGCCAGACCCTTGTTCCAGCCAGCTGCACCGCGTTGTATTGCAAGGAGTGAATTCCCATGACAGCAACCCGCCAGGAAAAAGACACGTTCGGCTTCATCGACGTGCCCGCCCGCCAGCTCTGGGGCGCGCAGACGCAGCGCTCGCTGCAGAACTTCGACATCAGCGGCGAGCGGCAGCCGCGCGAGATCATCCATGCGCTGGCGCAGGTGAAGAAGGCCTCGGCCACCGTGAACCACCACCTGGGCCTGCTGGAGGAGAAGAAGGCCCGCGCCATCGTCGCGGCCGCGGACGAAGTCATCGCCGGCAGGCACCCCGATGAATTCCCCCTGGTGGTGTGGCAGACGGGGTCGGGCACGCAGACCAACATGAATGTCAACGAGGTGCTGGCCAACCGCGCCAGCGAGCTGCTGGGCGGCGAGCGCGGCGAAGCGCGCCTGGTGCATCCCAACGACGACGTGAACAAGAGCCAGTCCAGCAACGACGTCTATCCCACGGCCATGCACGTGGCGGCCGTCACCGCCATCGAGAGCCGGCTGCTGCCGGCGATCGCCAAGCTGCGCAAGACGCTGCAGGCCAAGAGCGGCGCCTTTGCCGACATCGTCAAGATCGGCCGCACCCATCTGCAGGATGCCACGCCGCTGACGCTGGGCCAGGAAATCTCGGGCTGGGTGGCGCAGCTGGCGCATGGCGAGCGGCATGTGCGCCATGCGCTGCCCCACCTGTACGAGCTGGCGCTGGGCGGCACGGCCGTGGGCACGGGGCTGAATGCGCCCAAGGGCTATGCCGAAGGCGTGGCCCGGGAGCTGGCGGCCATCACCGGCTATCCCTTCGTCACCTCGCCGAACAAGTTCGAATCGCTGGCCTCGTGCGACGCGCTGGTGGCCGCGCACGGTGCGCTCAAGACGCTGGCGGCCAGCCTGATGAAGATCGCCAACGACGTGCGCTGGCTGGCCTCGGGCCCGCGCAGCGGCCTGGGCGAGCTTTCCATCCCCGAGAACGAGCCCGGCTCGTCCATCATGCCCGGCAAGGTCAATCCCACGCAGTGCGAGGCCATGACCATGCTGTGCGCCCAGGTCTTCGGCAACGACGTGGCCATCAACTTCGGCGGCGCCTCGGGCAACTTCGAGCTGAATGTGTTCCGCCCGCTGGTGGCGCACAACTTTTTGCAGAGCGTGCGCCTGCTGGCCGACGGCATGGTCAGCTTCAACGACCACTGCGCCGTGGGCATCGAGCCCAACCGCGCGCGCATTGAGGAGCTGGTCGGCCGCTCGCTGATGCTGGTGACGGCGCTCAACACCCACATCGGCTACGACAAGGCCGCCTTCATCGCCAAGAAGGCGCACAAGGAGGGCTCCAGCCTGCGCGAGGCGGCCATTGCCAGCGGCCACGTCACGGCCGAGCAGTTCGACCAGTGGGTGGTGCCCGAGCACATGGTGGGCAATCTGTAGGCGAGAGGCGCATTCGCGCAAGGCCTGCTGCGGGCGGCGGCGGGCAGGCCCACAATGGCGCATCGCTGGTTTCCTGGAGATGCGCATGCCCGCACAGCAGCATATGGAGCAGGCCGCCCTGGCCGATCTGCGGCCCACGCAGATGACGGTGGGCGCGGCCGAGGTGGCCGTCAAGCGCGCGCAATGGGCGCAGCTCAAGCCCAAGGCGCGCGACAAGCTGCTGCAAAGCCACTGGTTCCCGGCGGTGCGCGGGCCGCGCGGGCGCTTTTTCATCGTCGACCACCACCACCTGGGCCAGGCACTGACGCAGGAGCAGGTGGCGAATGTCTGGGTGATGCAGCTGGCCGACTTCAGCGACGTGGAGCCCGACATGTTCTGGCGGCTGATGGAGTTCCACCACTGGGCGCATCCGTACGACGAAAAAGGCCGGCGCCACGAGTTCGCGTCCATCCCCAGGCGCCTGTCGCAGCTCAAGGACGATCCCTACCGCAGCCTGGCCGGCGAGGTGCGCAAGGCCGGCGGCTACGCCAAGGATGCGGCGCCGTTTGCCGAATTCCTGTGGGCCGATTTCTTCCGGCCGCATTTCGACAAGGCGGCGCTGCGCAGCGCGGGCGGTCAGGGCCTGCCCGAATCTGCGGTCGTGTCCGCCGTGGCCCTGGCGCGCAGCCCCAGGGCGCGCTTTCTGCCCGGCTGGTCCGGCGTGGAGGCTCCCGTGGCTCCCAGGGCCTGAGATGCGCGCGCCTGCTTTGCCGGCCGGGGCGGACTGGGTGGCCGGGCTGTCGATCGCCGGTCTGCTGCTGCCCGAGGCCGTGGCCTATGCGGGCATTGCCGGCCTGCCGCCGCAGGCCGGCGTGATGGCGCTGTTCGCCGGCCTGCTGGCCTACGGGCTGCTGGGCAGCAGCCGCTTTGCCATCGTCTCGTCCACTTCGTCGGCGGCCGCGGTGCTGGCGGCCGCCATGGCCTCGGTGCTGCATGTGAGCGAGGCGCAGCGCCACCTGATGGGCGTGGCCATGGTGCTGATGGCCGGGGTGATCTTCGCGCTGGCCGGGCTGGCGCGGCTGGGCGCGGTCTCGCAGTTCATCGCCAAGCCCGTGCTGCGCGGCTTTGCGCTGGGGCTGGCGCTGACCATCGTGGTCAAGCAGCTGCCGGTGGCGGTGGGCGTGCATCCGCAGCACAGCGATTTTCTGCGCTATGCCTGGGATCTGCTGGGCCGGTGGCGGCAGTGGAATCCGCAGGGCCTGGCGATGATGCTGGCGGCGCTGCTGGTGCTGCGCCTGCTCGGGCGGTGGAAGGCGGTGCCGGGGGCATTGCTGGTGATCGCGGCCGGCATTGCGCTCGATGCGCTGGGCTATTGCGGGCTATGGGGCATCAAGGCCGTGGGCTCGCTGGCCCTGGGCGGCAGCCGGCCCGAGGTGCCGGATCTGGCACTGGCCGACTGGCTGCGCGCGGGCCAGCTGGCCATGGCGCTGGCGCTGATCCTGTATGCCGAGTCTTACAGCTCCATCCGCAGCCTGGCGCTGCGCCATGGCGATGCGGTCTCGCCCAACCGCGACCTGCTGGCGCTGGGCGCGGCCAATGCGCTGTCGGCGCTGTTCCAGGGCATGCCGGTGGGGGCCGGGTATTCGGCCAGCTCGGCCAACGAGGTGGCGGGCGCGCGCAGCAAGGCCGCGGGCCTGATCGCCTGCGCCGTGGTGGGCCTGCTGGTATGGCAGCTGCTGCCGTGGATGGAGCGCATTCCCGAGCCGCTGCTGGCGGCCATCGTCATCCATGCCGTAGCCCATACGCTCAACCCTGCGGTGGTGCGGCCGTACTTCGCTTGGAAGCGCGACCGCTTCGTCGTGCTGGCGGCCTTCGTGGCGGTGATCCTGCTGGGCGTGCTCGACGGACTGCTGCTGGCCATCGCGGTCAGCATCGCCATGCTGCTCAAGCGCTTTGCCGAGCCGCGCGTGAGCTGGCTGGGGCAGCTGGCGCAGTCGCGCGACTATGTGGACACCGCGCGCCACCCCGAGGCGGTGGCCGTGCCGGGCCTGCTGATCGCCCGGCCCGAGGCGCCGCTATTCTTCGGCAATGCCGATGCGATCTTTGCCGCCATCCGCGAGCGCGTGGATGCGGTGAGCGGACAAAAGGACGAAAAGAATGAAAAGGACGGCGCGGGCCTGCGCGCCGTGGTGCTGAGCCTGGAGGAGTCGCCCGACCTCGACGGCACCAGCCTGGAGGCGCTGGCCGAGTTTGCCGCGCAGATGCAGCGGCAGGGGCTGCCGCTGGTGCTGGCGCGCACCAAGGATGCCGTGCGCGAACTGCTGGCGCGCGTGCAGCCGCCAGGGCTGCAAACCAGTGCCTATGCGGCCTGGAGCGTGGACGATGCGGTCAGGCCATGGCTGCGGGCGCAGGCGCCGGCACCCGGCGCCTCATCGGCCCAGGCGCAGGGCGGCGCGAAAACCCAGCTGGCCGATGCTGCCTGCGATGAAGAGCACGGCAAAGGCTGACAGGGCCGGGTTGCCGCCCAGGCTGGCGCCCAGCGTGCACAGGCCGCCCACCACCATCTGCGTGCAGCCGTAGACGCCTGCGGCGGAGCCGGTCAGATCGGTGTGCACGCCCAGGGCCTTGCTCAGTGCGGCGGGGCTGGTCATGCCGGAGCCCAGGCTGAACAGCACCATGAGGCCCACGACGCCGGCAACGCCCAGCTGGCCCAGCAGCGCCAGGGCCAGCAGCAGGGCCGCACAGGCGATGCTCAGCAGATTGCCGCCCAGCATCAGCTTTTCCAGCGGCCAGCGCTTGATGAGCTGGCGCGCCAGCGCATTGCCCACGGCCATGCCGGCCATCAGAATGCCCAGGTAGAGGCCGACCTGCGGCTTGGTCGCATGCAGCTGCTCGATGAAGATGAAGGGGGCGGCCGCGAGGAAGGCATAGATCGACGTGGTGGCGCAGCCGCCGCCGATGGCAAAGCCCAGGAATTGCGGCGTGCCCAGCAGCCGGCGGTAGTCGCCAAGCACGGTGCGCCAGTGCAGCTGGCCCGTGGGGCGGCCGGTCTCGGGCAGCATGCGCCACACGCTCACGGCCGTGAGCAGGCCCAGTATGGCCAGCAGCGCGAAGATGGCGCGCCAGCCCCAGGCCGCATCCACCAGCGAGCCTATGGTCGGCGCCACGCCGGGGCCGGCCATCATGATGAGGTTGAGCAGGGCCAGGGTGCCGACCGCCGTTTCGGGCGTGGCCGTGTCGCGCGCGATCGCACGGCCCAGGGCCAGGCCGGCGCAGCCGCCCAGCGCCTGGAACAGGCGCGCGCCGATCAGCCACGGCGCCGACGGCGCGACAAAGGCCGCCGTGCTGGCCAGCGTGTAGAGGGCCAGGCCCGCGAGCAGCATGGGGCGCCGGCCCAGGCTGTCCGACAGCGGGCCGTAGATCAGCTGGCCCAGCGCCATGCCCAGGATGTAGACGGTGATGGTCTGCTGCATCTGGCCCGGGCCCACGCCGAAGCCGCGCGCCGCATCGGGCAGCGCCGGAATGAACATGTGCATGGCCAGGGTGCCGACGATGGTGATGCAGGCCAGCAGCCAGAGCGGAGCCTTGCGAACAGGAGATGCGGTGTCTTGCATGGGGCGATGAGGAGGGGCGCGAACGGGGTGATGTCTGAAGCGGGACCTTGGGGCCGTCACGGCCCGGGCGGTTCGGGCTGCATGCCGTCCATGGCCGCGAGCAGGGTCTGCAGCAGCGCCAGCGCCGCGTCCACGCTTTCGGGGGCGATATCCCGCATCGCCTCGGAGCGCGCCGCGGCCACCACCTGCTTGACGGCCCGCACCTGGGCCTGGCCAGCGGCGGTCAGCTGGATGCGCTTGACGCGGCGGTCACTGTCGTCGATGCGCTCCACCCAGCCCTGGGCCGCCAGGCCGTCGATCAGGCGCACCACGGAGGAGCTGTCCAGGCCCAGCGAATGCGCCAGATCCTTTTGCCGCATCGGGCCGTGGCCGTGTTCCAGGTGCAGCAACGGCAGCCACAGTGCCTGGGTCAGGCCCATGGGGGCAAGCAGCCGGTCCAGCGTGCGGCGCCATTGCTTGTTGACCTGTGCCATGGCGAACATGAGCTGGCGCTGGCGCTCCTCCAGCGGCGTGGCGGCCGGTGTAGGCGTGGGTGCGGTCATGGAGAATTGAAGGTATGCAAATAGTTGGTATTCAAATTATTTGGTAATCGGCATATCGCGGTCGGCCATGGGGTCATGCCGGCAGGCGCATAAAAGGGGACAGGCAAAGAAAAAGCGACCCGCAGGTCGCTTGGCCGGGGGGGGCGGGCACAAGGGCCCGGGCTCAGAGGCCCAGGGACTTGAGCAGGTCGTCGGTTTCGTCGGCCTGTGTGGCCACGGCGGCCGCCGGCGCAGCGGCGGGAGCATGCTGGGCCTGGGCCATGAGCGCGTCGGGATCGGGCTTTTCCTGGGGCTCGAAGTCCACGATCTTGATGAACTCCGTGTGGTCCACGGCCATTTCCAGGTAGAAGATGTTGTTGTTGCCGGTATAGAAGGTCACCCGGCGGGCCTCGGGGGCGTCGAGGTTGGCGTCCACGCTGAGGTTGACCTGCTTGTTCAGGCGGATCATCTTGGGCTGGCTCTGCGTGATGTGGGTCTGCATCTCGCGCTGCACCTTGCTGGTGAAGTCGCCCACCACCTGGTTCATGAGTTCGCCCATGACGTTGCTGACCTCGTCCGAGGTGTAGGAGCTGGCCAGGTCGCTCTCGGCCATGCCCATGGACAGCAGGTAGCTGCGGTACAGCTCCATGGCGGCATCGGCCGAGAAGTTGATGATGATCAGGCCCGAGAAGCTGCCGTCGATCAGCACGAAGCAGCCGATGTCGGGCTTGAGGCTGGTCTTGGTGATGCGCTGCACCATGCCCGAGTACTGGATGGGGCACTGGGTGGCGACCTGCAGCACGCGCGAGACGGAGTTGCACAGGCTGACGAGCACGTCTTCCGTGCGGTGGATGATGGGGGCGTTGTGTGGGCTCATGTTCGGACTTTGGATCTGCCCGATTATGGGCATGGATTGCATTTTCGAGACTTTTTGTTACCTCTATCGGCCAAACCGGCCGATTCTTCAGCCCAGAAGCCGGGCGGCCGGCGCTTGCCCGGGCACGAAAAAGCACCCAGGGCCGGGAGGCGCGGCCGGGTGCTATGGATAGTGAAGCTGCTGGCGCTTGTTCTGCATTGTTTCCATGGAAAATGAGACCTGAAACCAATGCATGGAGTGCGCTGAATGCTTCTTATTTGGGAGCGGCTGCCGCGGCCCGGGCTTCGGCGATCCAGCCGTCAAAGGTCTGCTGGTGGGCCTTGATCCAGCTGTCCACATGGCGGCTCACGTCGGCCGGGCTGCTCTCGCCCTGGCGCATGCGCATGTTCTGGGCGTTGATGTCCTCGATGGGCAGCTGCATCACGGCAAACAGCCGGGCGGCCGCGGGGTTCTGGGCGGCCCAGGCCTTGTTGGCCAGGATGTACTGCTGGTTGAGCTGGAAGCCGTAGTTCTTGCCATTGGGCAGCCGGGTGTCGTCGTCGCCGGTCGCGCCCGGGATGTTGGGCACTTCCAGCCAGCTGACTTCCTTGCCGGGGCGCAGCACGGTGTTCACCCAGAACGGCGTCCATACGTAGTAGAGGATGGGCTTGCCGTTCTTGAAGCGGGTGATGGTGTCGGCAATCAGTGCCTGGTAATTGCCCTGGCTGTGGGTGATGGAGGCCTCCAGCCCCAGGGCCTTGAGATGCTTGTTGATGGCCAGCTCGCAGCCCCAGCCGGGGTTGCAGCCCGTCAGGTCCGCCTTGCCGTCGCCGTTGGTATCGAACAGCGCGGCCAGCTGGGGGTCCTTGAGCTGCATGATGCTGGTGATCCTGTATTTGTCGGCCGTGGCCTTGTCGATCAGATAGCCCTGCACGGCGTTGCGCGAATAGACGCCCGCGCGGTAGAAGGCCTTGTCGCCGCCGTTGCTCTCGTAGAAGGAGCGGTGCAGCGGCATCCAGTGCGTGGCGGTGAAGGTGGCGTCGCCCTGGGCGACGGCCACGTGCTGGGTGCCGTTTTCCAGGCTCTTGACGGGCAGGACCTTGTAGCCCAGCTTTTCCAGCGCGCGCGAGACCAGCTCGGTCTGGAAGATCTCCTCGTCCACGGTTCCCTTGACGGGCTGCACCGTGACGCCCTTGCCGGGCAGGGCCGGCTTTGCGGCCTCGGCCCGGGCCATGCCCGGGGCGTACAGCGCGGCTGCCGCGCCGGCCGCGATCAGCAGGCTGCCGAGTGCCTTCACGGCCTGGTGGTGTGGACGAACATGGATGGCAAACTTTGCGGGCTGCATGGCGTGTCTCCTTTGCAATGGGTGCCTACCCCGGAATCGGCGGGACGGAAAAAGCGGGTGCGTGAAAGCGGAAGCGGCGCCCGCCACCGGGCAGGCGCCGTGCCGGGGCATCAGGCCTGGCGGGCCGAGCGGTGGGCGGCCCGGGCCTGGGCGATCCAGCCGTCGAAGGTCTTCTGATGGGCCTTGATCCAGTTGTCCGCATGGCGGTTGATGTCGGCGGGCTTGTTCTCGCCGTCATGCACCAGGCGGTTTTGCAGGCTGATGTCGCCGATGGGAATCTGCATGGTCTCGAACAGCTTGCCGGCCGCGGGATGCTGCGCGACCCAGGCCCTGTTGGCCACGATGTGCTCGTTGTTGAGCGGAAAGCCGTAGTTGCGGCCGTTGGGCAGCCGGGTGTCCAGGCCCGACTGCACGCCGGGCATGGAGGAGAACGGCACCTGCAGCCAGACAACTTCCTGGCCCGGGCGCAGCACGTTGCTGAGCCAGTAGGGCGTCCAGGCGTAATAGAGCACGGGCTTGCCGGCCTTGAAGCGGGCCAGCGTGTCCGAGATCAGCGCCGGGTAGTTTCCCTGGGTGTAGTGCACCGTGTCCTTGAGCCCGAAAGCCTCGATCTGGTGGTAGACCACGGCCTCGCCGCCCCAGCCCGCATTGGGACCGATGAGGCTGGCCTTGCCGCGCCCGTCGACGTCGAAGAGCCGGGCCAGCGCCGGGTCCTTGAGCTGGTCCAGGCGGGTGATGCCATGCTTTTCGGCCGTTCTCCTGTCGATCATGTAGCCCTGGGCCGCGCCCGCCGCGTACACCCCCTTGCGCGAGAGCTTGGCGTCGCCGCCTGCCTGCTTGTAGAACTCCGAATGATGGGGATTCCAGTGGTTGGCCATGAAGGTGGCATCGCCGCTGGCCACGGCCACATGGATCAGCGGGTAGTCCAGTTCTTCCCACGGCCTGACCGTGTAGCCTAGGCGTTCCATGGCCTTCATCACCAGCAAGGTCTGGAAGTTCTCCTCCACCAGCGCGCTCTTGAGCGGCTTGACCGTGACGCCCTGGCCGGGCAGCTCCTCGGCCGCCCGTGCCGGCAGGCCGGCCAGGCCCAGCATGGCGGCGGCCGCGCCGCCTGCCAGCAGTTCGCGCCGGCGGCTGCCCGCCAGGGCGGGGCGATGGGAAGTCATGGTGTGCGCGGTCTTTGTCATCCTTGGGTTTTCTCCTTGTGTGTCGATGCAGTGGTCCGGGGAAAGCGGGCGGCACTCCGGCAAAGGCGTTTCTTCGGCAGGGGGCTTTTCGTCCTGGTGCGGCCCGTCAATGAAAAACGGCGCCCGGACATGCATCCGAAAGCGCCGTGAGCTGCGGGGATCAGGACTTGCGGGCTGCTGCCTTGGCCTGTTCGATCCAGCCGTCGAAGGTTTTCTGGTGGGCCTTGATCCAGGCATCGGTGTGGCGTTCCACGTCCGATATCTTGTTCTGGCCCTGGCTCATCATGTAGTTCTGGGCGTTGATGTCGCCCACGGGCAGCCGGATGATTTCAAACAGCCTGGCGGCCGCGGGGTTCTTCTCGGCCCAGGCCTTGTTGGCCACGATCTGCTGGTTGTTGGCGATGAAGCCATAGTTCTTGCCGTTGGGCAGCTTGGTGTCGGTGCCGGCCTGCTCGCCGGGCAGCGAGGAGAACGGTACTTCCAGCCACACCACGTCCTTGCCGGGCTTGAGCACATTGCTCACCCAGTACGGGGTCCAGGTGTAGTAGAGGATGGGCTTGCCGGCCTTGTAGCGCGTGATGGTGTCGGCCATCAGCGCCGAGTAGGTGCCCTGCTTGTGCGTGACGGTGTCGCGCAGCTTGTAGGCCGTGAGCTGGTGCTCGATCATGGCCTCGCAGCCCCAGCCGGGCGTGCAGCCCGTTAGGTCGGCCTTGCCGTCGCCGTCGGTGTCGAACAGCTTGGCGATCTCGGGGTTCTTGAGCTGGCCCAGATTGGTGATCTTGTGCGCGTCGGCGGTCTTCTTGTCGATCAGGTAGCCCTGGGCCGCATTGGCCGAGTAGATGCCCTTGCGGTAGAGCTTGGCATCGCCGCCGGCGTTCTTGTAGTAGTCGGCGTGCAGCGGATTCCAGTGGTTGGCCATGAAGGTCGCGTCGCCGTTGGCGATGGCGATGTGGGCCGTCGGGTATTCGACTTCCTTCATGGGCTTGACGTCGTAGCCGAGCTTTTCCAGGGCCTTCATGACCAGCAGGGTCTGGAAGCTCTCCTCGGCGATCGAGCTCTTGAGCGGCTGCACCGCCACGCCCTTGCCCGGCAGGTCGCCGGCCGCATCGGCCGCAAAGGCGCTGGTGCCCACCATGGCCACGGCCATGGTGGCGGCGGTGGCGCTGGTGAAGAACCAGCGGCCCAGGCTGTGGCGCAGGTTCCGGGTGGCTTGCTTGTCTTGCTTCATGCTTGCTCCTTCTCGTATCGGGTTGTCTGTGTCGGATGTCGGGGCGGGGGATTCACGCCTGCGGGGCCGCAGGGCCCAGGGGCTTGGGCGCTTGCTGCGTGGCAGCGGCGGTGGCAGCCGGCGCAGGCTCGCTGCGTGGCGCGGCGGCCTTGGGCGTGCCGCGCAGCAGGCGGATCACCAGACCCACGGGGCCGCCATGCCACCAGTGGGCGCCGCCGCGCCGGGGCTCACCCATGGCCTGGGTGATGCGGTCGAGCACGATGGCCAGCAGCACGATGCCCAGGCCGCCGACGGTGGCCAGGCCCATGTCCAGGCGGCCGATGCCGCGCAGCACCATCTGGCCCAGGCCGCCCACGGCGATCATGGAGGCGATCACCACCATGGACAGCGACAGCATCAGCGCCTGGTTGATGCCGGCCATGATGGACGGCATGGCCAGCGGCAGCTGCACCTTCCACAGCAGCTGGGCAGGCGAGGCGCCATAGGCGCGGCTGGCCTCGATCAGATCGGGGCGCACCTGGCGGATACCCAGGTTGGTCAGGCGGATCAGCGGCGGCAGCGCGAACACGATGGTCACGATCACGCCCGGCACGTTGCCGATGCCGAACAGCATGACCACGGGCACCAGATAGACGAAGGCCGGCGTGGTCTGCATGGCGTCGAGGAAGGGTCGCGTCCAGCGCTGGGCGCGGTCGCTCGAGGCCAGGAAAATGCCCGCGGGCAGTCCGATGATCACGCAGAACAGCAGCGAGGTCAGCACCAGGGCCAGCGTGACCATGGCGTCGGGCCAGATGCCCAGCAGCGCCACGACCAGCAGCGACAGCACCGTGCCCACGGCCAGCGTGCGGCTGGCGAACTGCCAGGCCAGCAAGGCGATGATGAGCGTGAGCACGGGCCACGGCACGGCCAGCAGCACATCGGTGACGCCGGTCAGCGTGGCGTCGATGGGCGCGCGCACGCTCTGGAAGAAGGGCCGGAAGTGGTCGACCACCCAGGACAGGCCGTCGTTGATCCAGCCCTGCACGGGCAGGCCGTCGGTGGTGATCTGGTGCCACAGATGGGCCAGGCCGCCGTCGTCGCCAGGCGTGCCTGCGGACGCCGGCGCGTTGAGCCAGTCGGTGTTGGCGGCCCCGCCGGCGGCGTCGCCGCCGCTCCAGGCATCGGTGCCGGCGTCGGGGCTGGCGGAGGATGCCGCCCAGGGATCGGCATCGGCGGCGCCGGTGGCCGCGGCGTCAGGCGCGTTGCCCGTATCTGCGGGCACGGAGGCTGCGGCCCAGGGATCGTCGGTCACGGGAGGCGTGTTGTCGGCGACCGGGGTGTTCTGCGTGTTCTCGTTCAAATCTGTTCCTCCTTCTTACTGTGCGGCGGCTTGCGGCTGGTAGTGCGCATCGAGCTTGACCGGTGGAATTTCCTTTTGCGGCGGCGGCACGGGCGGCGTGTCGCGGTCCAGGAACTTGAGCATGGTGGTGCGGCTGATCACGCCCAGGTACTTGCCGTCCGCATCCACCACGGGCAGCGGGCAGGGCGGCGAGGCCACGGCGCCGAACAGGTCGGCCACGGGCGTGTCGCTGGCAATGGACTGCACATCCGGAATGAAGGCATGCTGCAGGCCCAGCGGGCCCTGGTGTCCGCGCAGCGCATCGCGCAGCGACTGGGAGGACACCACGCCCAGGAAGCGCTTGCGCGCATTGAGAACATAGGCATGGTCGCGGTCCGAGTCCTCGAGCAGGCGCAGGGCGGCGCGGCAGCCGCGGTCGCTGTGCTCGGAGATCACCGTCAGCGCCTGGCGCGCGATGTCGGCGGCCTTGAACACGGCCGCCGTGTCCACGCCGCGGACGAAGTGGCGCACATAGTCGTTGGCCGGGCTGCGCAGGATCTCGTCGGGCGTGCCCACCTGCACCACCTGGCCGTCCTTCATGATGGCGATGTGGTCGCCGATGCGCATGGCCTCGTCCAGGTCGTGCGAGATGAAGACGATGGTGCGGCGCTTGATCTGCTGCAGGCGCAGCAGCTCGCTTTGCATCTCGGTGCGGATGATGGGGTCCAGCGCCGAAAAGGCTTCGTCCATCAGCAGGATGGAAGGATCGGACGCCAGCGCGCGGGCCAGGCCCACGCGCTGCTGCATGCCGCCCGACAGTTCGTCGGGATAGCTCGCGCCCCAGGCGCCCAGGCCCACCTGCTCCAGCGCTTCCTGCGCCTGCTTCTGGCGCGTGGCGCGGTCCACGCCGGCCAGCTCCAGGCCGAAGGCCGTGTTGTCCAGCACCGTCAGGTGCGGCATCAGCGCAAAGGACTGGAACACCATGGAGATGTCCTTGCGGCGCAGCGCGCGCAGGTCCTTGTCGGAGAGCCGGTTGATGTCCTGGCCGTCCACGAGGATGCGGCCGCTGGTGGGGTCGATCAGGCGGTTGAGCATGCGTACCAGCGTGGACTTGCCCGAGCCCGACAGGCCCATGACGACGAAGATCTCGCCGGCTTCGATGGTGAAGTTGGCGTCGAACACGCCGATGGACTGCCCGGTGCGGGCGAGAATGTCCTGCTTGCTCACGCCTTGCTGGACCAGCTCAAGCGCGGTTTTCGGATCGTCGCCGAAGACCTTGAAGACATGGTCGATAACGATTTGCTTGGCCACTGTGGCGTTCTCCTTTGTTTATTCGGGATGGAACACAGTCCGGCGCACGGACGAGCCGTGTGCCGGCGCACAAGCCAAAATGAAAGCCCTGATGCCGCAGCCCGGACCGCGCGAGGCGGGGGCATTGCAATAGCGTATGAACGCCGGCTCGACAGCCCGGATGGCACAAGCGGTGTGTGCGCAAGGGCTGGAACAGACGAGAAGACGGCAGCGGGCAGTCGCACCGGACGGGCGCGCTGCAAGCGGGCTGCACAAAGGCTTCTCGGACAGGCCATCCCCGGCACGGTCGGCCGGGGAGACCCCCTCACATCAGGGCCATGTTTCGGCCCGGTTGACGGGGCTGCGCCAATGAAGAAATTGACACAACGATCCGCCGGGAAAGTGGATCTGCGCGTCCGGAAACACGCAGATTACCTGCTCGGCAGGTTGTAAACGACTATTTAATATATGCATTCCATTCTTTTTTGTCAAAGAATGAATGGCAAAAAATGTTCCAAAACGGCCCTTCATCCGCCGTGAAACACCGGCCTGAGCCGGCTTTTATTACAAAAACGATAGCTTCAGACGCCTGATTTGAAAGGCTTTGGATGGCATCTTCCTGCATTGTGCAGTCATCGTCAGGAAAGGGAAAGGCTTTGCGCGCCAACACCCGCCGGGCCATGAAAAAAGCCCCGCATTGCGGGGCCTGGGCTTGGCGCGAGCCGCCTGCAGCGGCGCCCCGGGTTCAATGATGGTGGCTGGTGAGCCGGTCGGTCAGCGCGATGGCCAGCGCGCTGAGCAGGAACACCACATGGATGATGGTCTGCCACATCAGCACCTGCACCTCGTAGCTGCCGGCGTTGATGAAGGATTTGAGCAGATGGATGGAGCTGATGCCGATGATGGACAGTGCCAGCTTGACCTTGAGCACCGAGGCGTTCACATGGCTGAGCCATTCGGGCTGGTCCGGATGGCTTTCCAGGCCCAGGCGGCTCACAAAGGTCTCGTAGCCGCCGACGATGACCATGATCAGCAGGTTGGAGATCATGACCACGTCGATCAGCGCCAGGACCACCAGCATGATCACGGTCTCGTTGAGTGCGTGCAGCGGCACGTCGCTCTTGTAGCCGATATTGGCGACCAGGGCCTGCAGCGCTTCCTGGTTGCCGAAGACGGCCTCGACCAGATGCCACAGCTCGACGAGGAAATGCCAGACATAGACGGCCTGGGCGGCGATCAGGCCCAGATACAGCGGCAGCTGCAGCCAGCGGCTGGCGAAGATCAGCGTGGGCAGGGGGCGCAGGGCGCCGGAAGGCAGTCCGGCGGAAGACGGATGGTCGGAAGGCAGTTGGCTCATGGGCGGTATTTCCGGGAATGGGGAAGTGCGCGCCGGTGCAGGGCGGCTGCCCGGGCGTGCAGGAAACAAGGTGCCAGGCCTGCGGCTGTAGTGTTGGATATAGCGGGCTGGCGCCATGCCGCGCGTGCCTTGCCGGGCAGGAAAGCCCGGTGGCATCGCGGCCGGCGCGCGATTTTAAGGGCGCCGGACCGCGGCCGGGACGGTGGCTGCAGGCCGGGTTGGCCACCTGCTAGCACCTGCTGGCACGAAGGCCGCCCACGGACGCCGCTGCCCCGCATCAGGGCGACAATGCCGAATGTGATTTCAGTCAGTGGGGTGTAAGACCGACCCTTGACAGTATGCCCACAATAATTTCATTGCTTCGCTTTAGGAGACGACAAAGATGAGCACCGCGACATCCCCCATCGAATCGGTTCTGGTGGAAAACCGTGTTTTCCCGCCGCCCGCCGGCTTCAGCGCCAAGGCCGCCGTATCCGGCATGGATCAGTACCAGGCGCTGTGTACCGAGGCCGAAAAGGACTACCAAGGCTACTGGGCCCGCCTGGCCCGCGAGAACGTGGTCTGGACCAAGCCCTTCACCCAGGTGCTGGACGACAGCAACGCTCCGTTCTTCCGCTGGTTTGCAGATGGCGAGCTCAATGCCAGCGCCAACTGCCTGGACCGCCATATCGGCACGCCCGTGGAGCACAAGACCGCCATCATCTTCGAAGCCGATGACGGCCAGGTCACCAAGGTCACGTACCGCGAGCTGCTGGAACGTGTCTCGCAGTTCGCGAATGCGCTCAAGGCCCATGGCGTGCAAAAGGGCGACCGCGTGCTGATCTACATGCCCATGACCATCGAGGGCGTGGTCGCCATGCAGGCCTGCGCGCGCATCGGCGCCACGCACAGCGTGGTCTTCGGGGGCTTCTCGGCCAAGGCCGTGCAGGAGCGCATCGTCGACGTGGGCGCCTCGGTGGTGGTCACGGCCAACTACCAGATGCGCGGCGGCAAGGAGCTGCCACTCAAGGCCATCGTGGACGAGGCCCTGGCGCTGGGCGGCTGCGAAGGCGTGCGCCATGTGTTCGTGTACGAGCGCACCCCCACGGCCTGCGCCATGGCGGCCGGCCGCGACAAGACCTTCGGCGAGGTGCTGCAGGGCCAGAGCACGGAGTGCGCGCCGGTGGCCGTCGAGGCCGAGCACCCGCTGTTCATCCTCTACACCAGCGGCTCCACGGGCAAGCCCAAGGGCGTGCAGCACGCCACGGGCGGCTACATGCTGTGGGCGCGCCAGACCGTGAACTGGACCTTCGACCTGAAGGACAGCGACGTGTTCTGGTGCACGGCCGACATCGGCTGGATCACCGGCCATACCTATGTGGCCTATGGCCCCCTGGCAGCCGGCGCCACGCAGATCGTGTTCGAAGGCGTGCCCACCTATCCCAACGCCGGCCGCTTCTGGCAGATGATCGAGCGCCATGGCTGCACCATCTTCTATACCGCGCCCACGGCCATCCGCTCGCTGATCAAGGCTGCCGATTCCGACGAGAAGGTGCACCCGAAGAACTGGAACCTGTCCAGCCTGCGCCTGCTGGGCAGCGTGGGCGAGCCCATCAATCCCGAGGCCTGGATGTGGTACCACAAGCATGTGGGCGGCGAACGCTGCCCCATCGTGGACACCTTCTGGCAGACCGAGAACGGCGGGCACATGATCACGCCGCTGCCGGGGGCCACGCCACTGGTGCCGGGCTCGTGCACGCTGCCGCTGCCGGGCATTGCCGCGGCCATCGTCGACGAGGCGGGCAACGATATGCCCGACGGCGCGGGCGGCATCCTGGTGGTCAAGAAGCCCTGGCCCAGCATGATCCGCACCATCTGGGGCGACCCCGAGCGTTTCAAGAAGAGCTACTTCCCCGAGGAACTCAAGGGCTACTACCTGGCCGGCGACGGTGCCGTGCGCAGTGCCGACCGCGGCTACTTCCGCATCACGGGCCGCATCGACGACGTGCTCAACGTCTCGGGCCACCGCATGGGCACCATGGAGATCGAATCGGCCCTGGTGGCCAAGACCGACCTCGTGGCCGAGGCCGCAGTGGTAGGTCGCCCCGACGACCTGACCGGCGAGGCCATCTGCGCCTTCGTGGTGCTCAAGCGCGGCCGCCCGCACGGCGAGGAGGCCAAGCAGATCGCCAAGGAGCTGCGCGACTGGGTGGCCAAGGAAATCGGTCCCATCGCCAAGCCCAAGGACATCCGTTTCGGCGAGAACCTGCCCAAGACCCGCAGCGGCAAGATCATGCGCCGCCTGCTGCGCTCGCTGGCCAAGGGCGAGGCCATCACCCAGGACACCAGCACGCTGGAAAACCCGGCCATCCTGGAGCAGCTGGCCGACACGCACTGACGCGTGCATCTCCTGCGCGGCAGACGCCACGCGCTTTCCTGAAGCCGCTGCCTGCAGCGGCTTTTTTCTTGCTCCGCAGGCGCGGCTGCGCGACCGGCGGGCGATGCCGGGCCGCGTTCATTGCTGAACCGGGCTGACGCAGCGCCTGCGCAACTTCGGGTACAACAGGGCGCAGGCCGACAATGGCCGGCTTCGAGGAACAACTATGAATCTGCGCACTTTCTCCCTGCTCATCATCGTGGCCCTGATCGCATTGCTGGCGGCGCTGAACTGGAACACGCTGGCCACGCCGTCCACCGTCTCGCTGGGCGTGGCCGAGATCCAGGCGCCCCTGGGCGTGCTCATGCTGGCGCTGACCTGCCTGATGGCCGTTTTCTTCCTGGCCTATGTGCTGTGGATGCAGGGCTCGGTGCTGATGGAGGCGCGTCGCCATGCCAAGGAGATGCAGGCGCAGCGCGACCTGGCCGACAAGGCCGAGGCTTCGCGCTTCACCGAGCTGCGCGGCGTGCTGGAGACCCTGCATGCGCAGAACCGGCAGGACCTGCTGGCCCGCATCGATGCGCTGGAGGCCCACCTCGCCAGCCGCGCCCAGGAATCCGACAACAGCACGGCGGCCTACGTGGGTCAGCTGGAGCAGCAGGTACGGCAGCTGACCTCGCGCAGCTAAGCCTTGCGCAGCGGGCTGTGCGCTTGCAGTTCTTCGACATAGCCCGCCATGCCTTCGCCCTCGCGGTCGAGAAAGCGGCCGATGGCCTCGGCAAAGGCCGGATGCGCAATCCAGTGCGCGCTGGGCGTGACCACCGGCAGCAGGGCGCGCGCCATCTTGTGCTCGCCCTGGGCGCCGCCTTCGAAACGCGCAAAGCCGTGCGCGATGCACCATGCGATGGGCTGGTAGTAGCAGGCCTCGAAATGCAGGCAGTCCACACGCTCCAGGGCTCCCCAGTAGCGGCCATAGGCTATCGCACCGTGCGCTATGGATACAGGAGCTTCATGCGCCCATCCCTCCTTGTTTCCTGAATAGTTCGATTCTGAAATTGAAGATGGTGGTGCGCTGACAGCTATCAAGCTGCTAGCGATGCGCCGTCCCTGGCGTTCCGCGATGAACAGAACCCAGTGGTTGGGCATGTGCTGTGCCATGGCTTCGAAAAAGCCGGGCGTCAGATAGGGCGGGTTGCCGTGCTCCAGATAGGTGCGCTCGTAGCAACGGTAGAAGAAGGCCCAGTCCTCGGCCGTGATCTGGCGGCCTTGCCGCACCTCAAAGCGCACGCCGGCTTCGGCGACCTTGCGCCGTTCCTGGCGGATCTTCTTGCGTTTTTCCTGGTTCAGCGAGGCCAGAAAGTCGTCGAAATCCTTGAAAGGCCTGGTTTCGCCGCCGGGCCGCCCCAAGGCGAAACGCGCCCCCTCGGGGGGCAGCGAGGACGCGCCAGCGCCGAGCGTGGGGGCGGAGTCTTCGCCGCCGGGCCGCCCCAAGGCGAAACGTGCAACTTCGGTGGCCAGGGAAGACACGCCAGTACCGAGGCGTGGGGCCTCGTTCCTCCAGTGGAACTGCACCGTGCTGCGCGTCATCCAGCCGTCCTGCTCGCAGGCCTGCAGATCCGCGTTCTGGCCGAACAGCAGGTGCAGCGACGACAGCTGCGCTTGCTCGGCAAAGGCGCGCACGGCCTGCACCAGCGGCAGCCGCCATTGCGGCGCGCGCACCAGAAGGCGCGGGCCGGGCACGGGCGTGAACGGAACGGCCAGCACGCCCTTGGGGTAATAGGGCAGGCCGTGCTGCTCGTAAGCGCGGGCCCAGGCCCAGTCGAACACATATTCGCCATAGGAATGGGCCTTGGCATAGAGTACGCAGGCCGCGAGCAGGACCTCTTCTTTGCCTGAAGCCTGCCACAGCGTGGCGACGCGGCCGATCCAGCCGGTGCGCCCGGTGGCGCTGCCGCTGCTTTCCAGCGCGGCCAGGTATTCATGGCGCATGAAAGGCGTGGGCTCGCTTTGCCGTGACAGCAGCTCGTTCCAGGTCTCGGCGGGCAGCTGCTGCACGCTATCGAACATGCGAGTGATAATCGTGTTTTCGGCCATGTCCTGATTGTCGTGGCGGCCAGAGCATGCTGCAGGCCGCAGGGAGAACGTCAACACGCTCTTGGGGCCAAGGCCATACTGCCTTGCTTGCTTTCCATGACGCTTTCCATCTGCTGCGCCCAACGCAATTTCGTTGTGGGCGATCTGTCGGGCAATGCCCAGAAAATCATTGCTGCCGCCGAGCACGCCCATGCCAGCGGCGCACGCCTGCTGCTCACCCCGGAATTGTCGCTGTGCGGCTATGCGGCAGAGGACCTGTACCTGCGCCCGGCCTTCATCGCGGCCTGCGAGCAGCAAGTGACGGCACTGACCGAGGCGAGCGCACGGTGGCCGGGTCTGGCCATCGTGCTGGGCCATCCGCAGCGCGACGAAGCCAGCGGCGCGCTCTACAACGTGGCCAGCGTGCTGCAGGATGGCAGCGTCAGGGCCCGCTACGCCAAGCAGCTGCTGCCCAACTACGGCGTGTTCGACGAACAGCGCTACTTTGCCGCGGGCTCCGAGCCCTGCGTGGTGGATGTGGCCGGCATCCAGGTGGGCCTGCTGATCTGCGAGGATGCCTGGCATCCCGCACCCGCCCGGGCGGCGGTGGCCGCCGGCGCCCAGCTGCTGGCGGTGATCAATGCCTCGCCGTTTCACAGCGGCAAGCAGGCCGAGCGCGAACAGGTGCTGGCCGAGCGTGCCCGCGAGTGCGGCGTGCCCCTGGTCTATGCCCATCTGGTGGGCGGCCAGGACGAAGTCGTGTTCGACGGCTGCTCGTTTGCCGTGGAGTCCAGCGGCCAGATCGCCGCACGCGCACCGGCCTTCGAGGAAGCCCTGCCGACCATCGTGGCCCACCTGGCCGAAGGCCGCGTGCGCCTGATGGGCGAGGTGCAGCCGCTGCCGGGGCACCACCATGCGCTATGGTCGGCCCTGGTGCTGGCCGTGCGCGACTATGTGGGCAAGAACCGCTTTCCGGGCGCGCTGATCGGCCTGTCGGGCGGCATGGATTCTGCGCTGGTGCTGTCGATTGCCGTGGATGCGCTGGGTGCGGACAAGGTGCGCACGGTGATGATGCCCTCGCCCTACACGGCCGACATCAGCTGGCTGGATGCACGCGAGATGTCCGAGCGCGTGGGCGTGCAGCACGAGGAAATCGCCATCGGCCCGCAGTTCGAGGCCTTCAAGGCTGCGCTGGCCGGCACTTTTGCGGGCCGGGCCGAGGACACGACCGAAGAGAATCTGCAGGCCCGCATCCGCGGCACGCTGCTCATGGCCATGAGCAACAAGTTCGGCTCCGTGGTGCTGACCACGGGCAACAAGAGCGAGATGTCCACCGGGTACTGCACGCTGTACGGCGACATGGCGGGCGGCTTTGCGGTGATCAAGGACGTGCTCAAGACCGAGGTTTTCGCGCTGGCACGCTGGCGCAATGCCAACGACCCGTTCGGCACGGGCCTGGACCCGATCCCCGAGCGCATCATCACGCGCCCGCCCAGCGCCGAGCTGCGCCCGGACCAGAAAGACCAGGATAGCCTTCCCCCTTATGAGGTGCTGGACGCCATTGTTTCTCTTTATATGGAAAATGACGAAAGCATCAGCGCCATCGTGGACCGCGGTTTTGCCGCGGCCGACGTGGAGCGCGTCACGCGCCTGATCCAGATCAACGAGTACAAGCGCCGCCAGGCCCCGGTCGGCCCGCGCGTGACGGTGCGCAGTTTCGGCAAGGACTGGCGTTACCCCATCACCAACAAGTTCCGCGCCTGACGACGATGCGCCCGTGCTTTCGAATTCAATTTGTCAAGGAGTCTGCCCCATGAAGATGATTACTGCCGTTATCAAGCCGTTCAAGCTCGAGGAAGTGCGAGAAGCTCTGGCCGAGTGCGGGGTGAACGGCCTGACGGTGACGGAGGTCAAGGGCTTCGGACGCCAGAAGGGCCACACCGAGCTGTACCGCGGCGCCGAATATGTGGTGGACTTTCTGCCCAAGGTGAAGGTCGAAGTCGTGGTCCGCACGGAAGACGTGGACCGCTGCGTGGACGCCATCGTCAACGTGGCGCGCACCGGCAAGATCGGCGACGGCAAGATCTTCGTCACCCCGGTCGAGCGCGTGGTGCGCATCCGCACCGGCGAACTCGACGACACGGCCATCTGAGCCATGCCGCGCAGCCACAAAAAAGCCAGACCCCGTGTCTGGCTTTTTTGATCCGGCTGCCCGCAGGGCCGCAAGGCTCAGATCACCGAACGCAGCGAAGGCGTCTCGAGCCGGGTGCCCGAGGACTGCACCAGTTGCTGCAGCAGGGCGTCGATCTCGGCGCCGCTTTCGATCAGGCCCATCTGCCACTCGCTCATGAGGCCGTTGCCCACGCAGGACTGCAGGAACTGCAGCATGGTGTCGTAGTAGCCGTCCACATTGATGAGGCCGATAGGCTTGTCGTGGTAGCCCAGCTGGCGCCAGGTCCAGACTTCGAACAGTTCTTCGAACGTGCCGATGCCGCCGGGCAGGGCGACGAAGGTGTCGCTGCGCTCGGCCATCATGGCCTTGCGCTCGTGCATGTTCTGCACGATATGCAGCTCGTCGCAGGCCTGGTTGGCCAGCTCCTTGTCCACCAGCGCCTGGGGAATGATGCCGACCACGCGGCCGCCGGCCAGGCGCGTGGCCTCGGCCACCACGCCCATCAGGCCGCTGCGGCCACCGCCATAGACGAGCTGGCCGCCATGCTGGCCTATCCATTGGCCCACGGACTTGGCCGCTTCGGTGAACCGGGGATTGGTGCCCGGGCGCGAGCCGCAATAGACACAGACGGAAAAAGCAGGATTTGTCATGCGATGAAACGATGGTAGAGGGCTGCGGCCCAGACGCCGCCACACAGCAGCAGGGACAGCAGGACGGCGGCGCTGCCCATGTCCTTGGCCTTCTTGGACAGCTCATGCCATTCGGGGCCGATGCGGTCGATGGCGGCCTCGATGCCCGTATTGAGCAGCTCGACGATCAGCACCAGCATGACCGTGGCGCACAGCAGCGCGGTCTGCTCCCAGCTGCGGCCGACCCAGAAGGCCGCCGGCAGCATGAACAGCGCGCAAATGGCCTCCTGCTGGAACGCCTTTTCGAACCATGCGGCGCGCAGCCCGGCAATCGAATAGGCGCCGGCATGGAAGACGCGCGACAGGCCCTTGCGGGACTTTTGCGGGTTCACGGGGTCCGGAAGAGGAAGATTCATGAGGAGGCTGCAGGCCCTGGGTAAAAAACGACTCAGCGAACGCGCTTGGGCGCGGGTGGCTGATGGATGAGTTGGGTGCCGGCCCAGGCGTCATGCCAGAACTGCCGGCGCGGATGGAAGCGGCTGAGCAGGGCCCAGACCAGGATCCAGCCCGCCAGCAGCACCATGGCTTCGAGCACGGGCAGCCCCAGCGGAGCCAGCACGACCAGCGGCGGCAGAAACCACATCCAGCTCAGCAGATAGCGCAGCAGGGCGCGCGGCTGCGTGAGCGGCCGGCCCTGGCGGTCGACGACACGGATATGCCAGGTCTTCATGGCCAGGGTCTGGCCCTTGCTCCAGAACCAGACGAAGTAAATGCCGAGCACCACGAACATGAAGGCCTGCAGCACATGGCGGTTATCCAGCGCATTGCGGGTCTGGGACAGCGTGCTGAACAGATATCCCGCAATGAAGACCACGCCGAACAGCAGCATGCCTTCGTAGAGCCAGCAGGCCATGCGGCGACGCAGGCCGGGCACCGCTGCCATCGGGCTGGCAGAGGAAGGAAGGCCGGGATTGCCGACGGATGCGTTGGAGCTCATCCCTGCATTTTAGGGGGTGCCGCTGCCGTCTCCCGAAGGATGCAGGCGGCTGCTGCCACTGTCCAGTGGCGGCAGCGCCATGGGCGTGGCGCTCGGGATGTCCACGGGCGCCGTCTCCACAACGGCGCCGGACGGCCGAACCGGATGCGTTTCCACCATGGCCGGCGTGGCCGGTACGGGAGGCGGCGGGTGGTGGATGGTCGCCGGCGGAATCTTGGGCGGGTTGGGCACGGTGCTGGGCGCCGCCGTGGCGGCCGGAATGCGGGCCAGCCGCTTGGCCGGTGGCGGCTTGATGGCTGGGGCCGCCGAAGTCACCTTGGGTGCCGCGCGGGCCGCGAGCAGGCGCTTTTCCTCGTCGCTGAGTGCCTGGTAGGCCTCCCACTGGGCCTGCTTGTCGGTCGCGATCTTGTTGGTCAGCGCGAAATTGAGCCGCGCCTGGCTGCGCTGCTGGGCGCTGAGGCTGGACCAGGCCTGCATGCGGCTGCGCAGTTTTTCCTGCTCCTTCTCGCTGAGCTTGTCATAGCCTTCGGCCAGGGCCATCCAGCGCCGCTTTTGCACCGCCCCGATCATGGGCCAGCGCTCTTCCAGCGGCTCCAGGACCCGGCGCTGCGTGGCATTGAGCTCGCCCCAGCGCGGGCCCGTGGCCAGCGAGGTGGCCCGTTGCCTGGTGGCCGGATCGCCATGCATGGTCTTGGACGATGCGACAGTGGCGGGCGGCACCGTGCTGGGGGCCAGCCTGACCTGCTGCACCACGGACCAGCCCGTCCAGGCCAGTGTCATCAACAATGCCGCCGCCAGAACGGCGGCGGCATTGTCGGGGCGGATCAGGGAGCGCTTTTCAGTGGGCATTCAGGCGGTCGGTGGCGCGCGGGGCTTGCAGGCAAGAGGGTCAGTGCTGTTCGGTGGCGGTCGCCGAGGTCTTCAGGTACTGGATGAATCCGGGGTCGGCATAGGCTGCCGGCGGCAGGTCGTCAGTCAGCAGGGCCGTATCCACTTCGGTCACTTCGTGCAGAACGGTTTCATCCGACTTGACGTTGTAGATCACCAGGCCGGCAACCAGGGCAAAGACCGGAATCGCCGAAATCAGGGCGCGCAGCCAGTTGCCGCCTTCGTCGCCGCTGTCGCCGGGGCCGCCCAGCACCATGGTGCCGCCCTGGATGGAAGCGGAGGAGGCAGCCTGAGTCCTGGCATGGAGAACGCGCACCTCGCGGCGGCGCTCGGAGATGGCGCGCTCGCGCGCGGCTCGCAACCGTTCGGTGACTTCGTAGGGCAGCAAGGCTTCGCCCTCACTCAACCGGGCAGTGATCTGACGGGCGATACGGTCAGCGGCCATTTCGCATTGCAAAGAGGGCGCGGATTTCATAATTCGATTCCTTTGGCCTTGAGTGCCTTACTCAGTGTCTGGATTGCCCGGAAACAATGTGTTTTTACACTGCCTTCGGAACACCCCATGGCAGCAGCGGTTTCAGCAACATCCATCTCTTCCCAGTAACGCATGAGAAATGCCTCCCGTTGACGTGCCGGAAGCTCCTGGATCTCTTTTTCTATGCTTTGCAATACCTGCTTGCGTTCTGTCAGGTCTTCGGCGCTGTGCGCGGTCTCCTGGTTGCTGTTGCTGGCGTAGGTTTCCAGCCAGTCGAATTCGCCGTCCTCGTCCGAGGCCTCCAGGTCGCTGATGTGGGTGAAAACGGCTTTCTGGGTCTTTTGCCGCCGGAACCAGTCCAGCGTGCTGTTCGAGAGAATGCGCTGGAAAAGCATGGGCAGTTCGTCCGCAGGCTTGTCCCCGTAGTGCTGGGCCAGCTTGAGCATGCTGTCCTGCACGATGTCCAGTGCCGCCTCTTCGTCGCGGACGTGGAATACGCTGCGCTTGAATGCGCGCTTTTCTACGCCTTTGAGGAAATCGGAAAGTTCTTGTTCGGTGGCCAAGAGAGACGGGCCCTATGCAGAAGAGGAGAACGGGCGGAGCTGGACTTGCAAAGTGGGCAATTATGGCATCGGCAAATGATTTATAACGTACTGCAATGAAAGGTCTTGTTGCAGTGCGATAATCGTCGAGCAACTCAAAGAAGCAAACGGGTCACGGTCCGGCGTTCAACATTTCGCCCATGGCATGTGGCCTTAAGTCTCGCACCGGCCTCACAAGGGCTTCAGGCTAGAGGCACCCAAGGTTTTTCGTTAGAGAAATTCACAAAGGTTGATCATGGAAATCTCCAAGGCTGAGATGGCCTCCGCGGCCGCAGCATCCTCCCAGACGGGCGCCCAGGAACTGATGGGCTCCGAAATCCTCATCAAATCGCTGCAGGCCGAAGGTGTCAAGCACCTGTGGGGCTACCCTGGCGGCGCGGTTCTGTACATTTACGACGCGCTCTACAAGCAGGATTCCATCCAGCACGTGCTGGTCCGCCATGAGCAGGCGGCAGTGCATGCGGCCGACGGCTTTGCGCGCGCCACGGGCGAGGTGGGCGTGGCGCTGGTGACTTCCGGCCCCGGACTGACCAATGCCGTGACCGGCATCGCAACCGCCTATACCGACTCCATCCCCATGGTGGTGATCGCGGGCCAGACATCGACCAATTACATCGGTACCGACGCTTTCCAGGAATGCGACACCGTCGGCATCACCCGGCCCATCGTCAAGCACAACTTCCTGGTCAAGGATGTGCGCGATCTGGCCGAGACCATCAAGAAGGCCTTCCACATTGCCCGTACCGGCCGTCCCGGTCCCGTGGTGGTGGACGTCCCCAAGGATGTGTCCTTCAAGAAGGCGCTCTACACGGGTTATCCCGAAAAAGTGGAGATGCGCTCGTACAACCCGGTCAAGAAGGGCCATGCGGGCCAGATCCGCAAGGCGCTGCAGCTGCTGCTCAACGCCAAGCGCCCCTATATCTACACCGGTGGCGGCGTGCTGCTGGGCAATGCCTGCAACGAGTTGCGCACCCTGGTGGACATGCTGGGCTACCCGGTCACCCATACATTGATGGGCCTGGGCGCCTATCCGGCCAGCGACCGCAAGTTCCTGGGCATGCTGGGCATGCACGGCACGATCGAAGCCAACAACGCCATGCAGAACTGCGACGTGCTGCTGGCCGTGGGCGCGCGCTTCGACGACCGCGTGATCGGCAATCCCAAGCATTTCATGTCGGTGGAGCGCAAGATCATCCATGTGGACATCGATCCGTCCTCGATCTCCAAGCGCGTCAAGGTGGACGTGCCCATCGTGGGCGACGTCAAGGACGTGCTGGGGGAGCTGATCGCCATGCTGCGCGAATCCGCCCAGAAGCCCGATGGCGGCGCCCTGGCGCAGTGGTGGGAGACCATCGAAGGCTGGCGCAGCCGCGACTGCCTGAGCTATGACAAGGCCAATACCGAGGTGATCAAGCCCCAGTACGTGGTGGACACGCTCTGGAACATGACCAAGGATGCCGATGCCTACATCACATCCGACGTGGGCCAGCACCAGATGTGGGCTGCCCAGTACTACCGCTTCGACGAGCCGCGCCGCTGGATCAACTCCGGCGGCCTGGGCACCATGGGCGTGGGCCTGCCCTATGCCATGGGCATCAAGCTGGCCAAGCCTGAATCGGAAGTCTTCTGCATCACGGGCGAAGGCTCGATCCAGATGAACATCCAGGAACTGGCCACCTGTCGCCAGTACAACACGCCGGTGGTGGTCTGCGCGCTCAACAACCGCTATCTGGGCATGGTGCGCCAGTGGCAGGAGATCGAGTATTCGGGCCGCTATTCCAGTAGCTACATGGACTCGCTGCCCGACTTCGTGAAGCTGGCCGAGGCCTATGGCCACCGCGGCATGCTGATCGAAAAGCCTGCCGACGTGGAGGGCGCGCTGCGCGAAGCGCGCCGCATTGTCCGCGAAGAGAGCAAGACGGTGTTCCTGGATTTCCGGACCGACCCGACCGAGAACGTGTTCCCCATGGTGCAGGCGGGCCGCGGCATCACGGAAATGCTGCTGGGCGCGGACGATCTGTGATCCGCCGGGGCCGGCTTCATTTTCTTTGGATATGAAATCGGCCCCAAACCCAGAACCAGCCAGCGAAAGCAGCTACATTCATCGTAGCGTCTAATCTGACGAATCTATTGTCTGCCAAGCCTGGTGCTTACCGGCACCAGGGGAGGGCAGCGAAAAGAGGAATCTCCCAATGAAACACATCATCGCCGTGCTGCTCGAGAACGAGCCTGGAGCACTGTCTCGCGTCGTGGGCCTGTTTTCCGCCCGCGGCTACAACATCGAATCGCTGACCGTGGCGCCCACCGAGGATGCATCGCTGTCGCGCATGACCATCCAGACCACGGGTTCTGACGATGTCATCGAGCAAATCACAAAACACCTGAATCGCCTGATTGAAGTGGTTAAAGTGGTGGACCTGACGGAAGGCTCCTACACCGAGCGCGAGCTCATGATGGTGAAGGTGCGTGCCGTGGGCAAGGAGCGCGAGGAGATGAAGCGCATGGCGGACATCTTCCGCGGCCGCATCATCGACGTGACGGAAAAGAGCTATACGGTCGAACTGACCGGCGACCAGTCCAAGAACGACGCCTTCCTCCAGGCCCTGGACCGCACTGCGATCCTGGAGACCGTGCGCACCGGTGCCTCGGGCATCGGCCGCGGGGAACGCATTCTGCGCGTCTGATACCGTTTGATATTTCGTACTTTTTTAACCCCCTAGACACAAGAGACCTGGAGCCAACATGAAAGTTTTTTACGACAAGGACTGTGACCTGAGCCTGATCAAGGGCAAGACCGTTGCCATCATCGGCTACGGCAGCCAGGGCCACGCTCACGCCCAGAACCTGAACGACAGCGGCGTGAAGGTCGTGGTCGGCCTGCGCAAGGGCGGCTCCTCCTGGGACAAGGTCGGCAAGGCCGGCCTGACCGTGATGGAAGTCGACGATGCCGTGAAGGCCGCCGACGTGGTCATGATCCTGCTGCCCGACGAGAACATCCCCGAGGTGTACAAGAACAACGTCGAGCCCAACATCAAGCAGGGTGCCACCCTGGCCTTTGCCCACGGCTTCAACGTGCACTACAACCAGGTCGTGCCCCGCGCCGATCTGGACGTGATCATGGTCGCGCCCAAGGGCCCCGGCCACACCGTGCGCTCCGAGTACCTCAAGGGCGGCGGCGTGCCTTCGCTGATCGCCGTGTACCAGGACAAGTCCGGCAAGGCCCGTGACGTGGCCCTGTCCTATGCCATGGCCAACGGCGGCGGCAAGGGCGGCATCATCGAGACCAACTTCAAGGAAGAGACCGAGACCGACCTGTTCGGCGAACAGGCCGTGCTGTGCGGCGGCGCCGTGGAACTGGTGAAGATGGGCTTCGAAACCCTGACCGAAGCCGGTTACGCCCCCGAAATGGCCTACTTCGAATGCCTGCACGAGCTCAAGCTCATCGTGGACCTGATGTACGAAGGCGGCATCGCCAACATGAACTACTCCATCTCGAACAATGCCGAGTATGGCGAGTACGTGACGGGCCCCGAGGTCATCAACGAGGAATCGCGCAAGGCCATGCGCAATGCCCTCAAGCGCATTCAGAACGGCGAATACGCCAAGATGTTCATCCAGGAAGGCAAGACCAACTACCCGAGCATGACGGCCCGCCGCCGCCAGAACGCCGAGCACGCCATCGAGCAGGTGGGCGGCCAGCTGCGCGCCATGATGCCCTGGATCGCCAAGAACAAGCTGGTGGACCAGAGCCGCAACTAAACAGAGCTGCCAGGCGGCCGATGCGTTTGCCGGCCGCCTTGCTCTCTTGCCAGAGGCCGCCCGATGGGCGGCCTTTTTTCATGCTGCCGATGGGCCCGATGCGCCCGGGTACACTGGTGCCAATGGCGGCGTCCTTGCGGGCCTGCTTAAAATACTATGGTTTTAATAGCTGCATGCGCCGGTCATGCAAGCAATGGAGGTCTGTTGAATGCAAAACAGCAATGAGCCCGGGGAAATGGGTGGCATGCCACGCAAGCTGCGCAAAGGCATTTATGTGCTGCCCAATCTGTTCACCCTGGCGGCGCTTTTTGGCGGTTTCTATGCCATCGTCATGGCCATGAACGGCAAGTTCGAACTGGCGGCCGTGGGCGTGTTCTGCGCCATGGTGCTCGACAGCCTCGACGGGCGCGTGGCCCGCATGACGCATACGCAAAGCGCCTTCGGCGAACAGATGGATTCGCTGTCGGACATGGTGTCCTTCGGTGCTGCGCCCGCGCTGATCGCCTACGAATGGGCGTTGCGCCCCCTGGGGCGCTGGGGCTGGATCGCGGCCTTTGTGTATTGTGCCTGCGCGGCGCTGCGCCTGGCGCGCTTCAATGTGAACACCGGCGTGGTGGACAAGCGCTATTTCCAGGGCATGCCGTCGCCTGCCGCCGCCGCCTTGGTGGCCGGCTTCATCTGGCTGACCAGCGCGCTCATGGTCTCGCACCGCGACGTGCCCATCTTCGGCGAGGTGATTTCCTGGTTCGGCGGCTATCCGACCGACCGCGAGGACCTGTCCTGGATCATGTTCGCCATCACGCTGTTCGCGGGCCTGACCATGGTGACCAACATCCCCTACTACAGCTTCAAGGACATCGGCGGCGCCAAGAGCATGCCGTTCGTGAGCCTGGTGGTCGTGGCGCTGCTGATGGCCGTGGTCAGCGTCGAGCCCGCCACCATGCTGTTCCTGGTGTTCGTCGGCTACTCGATCTCGGGCTACATCATCTACGCGTGGCGCCGTGCCAAGGGCGAACAGGTGAGCATCGTGGCCACCTCCACGGACGAGCCCGACGAGCGCGGCCTGCACGACGATTGAGGGCGCAGAAAAAAAATCTGGCGACACCGACAAGACTTGTGTTAGAGTCGTTCGCATGCAAAACCTGTCGCTAGCTCTACTACTAATGTCCAACGGGCAGAGAAAGTAGCGCGCGCGTACAAACATACCCTCGTACAAACACCCTACTTGGCGGCCCGTAGCATCAGCGACGGGCCGTTTTGCTTTTGGGCGTCGCTGGAAATGGGCTCGACAACCCCAGATTTCAACGAAAGAGACTCACCATGTTGCAAAACCCCTCGACCAAATACCGCCCGTTCGCTCCCGTACGCCTCACGGACCGCACCTGGCCCGATGCCGTGATCACGAAGCCCCCGGTCTGGTGCAGCGTGGACCTGCGTGACGGAAACCAGGCCCTGATCGAGCCCATGGACATCGAGCGCAAGATGCGCATGTTCGAGCAGCTCGTGAAGATCGGCTTCAAGGAAATCGAGGTGGGTTTCCCTTCGGCGTCGCAGACCGAGTTCGACTTCATGCGCAAGCTCATCGAGGAAAAGCGCATTCCCGATGACGTGACGATCCAGGTGCTGACCCAGGCCCGCGAGCACCTGATCCGCCGTACCTTCGAGGCGCTGGAAGGCGTGCCCCGCGCCATTGTTCATCTCTACAACGCCACGGCTCCCGTGATGCGCCGTGTGGTGCTCAACATGAGCGAGGACGAGATCGTGGATCTGGCCACCACGAATGCCCAGATGTTCAAGGACATTGCCGCCAGCTATCCCCAGACGAAGTGGACCTTCCAGTACTCGCCCGAAATGTATTCGGACACCGAGCTGGAATTCTCCAAGCGCGTGATCGACGCCGTGACCGCCGTGTGGCAGCCCACGCCCGAGAACAAGTGCATCATCAACCTGCCCACCACGGTGGAGCATTCCACGCCCAACATCTTCGCCGACATGGTGGAGTGGACGCACCGCAACATCGAGCGGCGCGACAGCGTGGTGATCTCGGTGCATCCCCACAACGATCGCGGCACGGGCACGGCTGCTGCCGAGCTGGCCCTGATGGCCGGTGCCGACCGCCTTGAAGGCTGCCTGTTCGGCAATGGCGAGCGCACCGGCAACCTCGATGTGGTGAACGTGGCCCTCAACATGTATATCCAGGGCGTGCATCCTGGCCTGGATTTTTCCAACATCGACGATATCCGCGCAACGGTTGAGCACTGCAACCAGTTGCCCGTGCACCCCCGTCACCCTTACGTGGGTGATCTGGTCTACACCTCCTTCTCCGGCTCCCATCAGGATGCCATCAAGAAGGCCTTCGCCGCCCACAAGGAAGGCGACATCTGGGATATGCCCTATCTGCCTATCGATCCCAAGGATCTGGGCCGCAGCTATGAGGCCGTGATCCGCGTCAACAGCCAGTCGGGCAAGGGGGGCATTGCCTATCTGCTCGAGAGCGAATACGGTCTGCAATTGCCGCGCCGCCTGCAGATCGAGTTCAGCCAGGTGGTCCAGCGCGAGATGGATGCCAGCGGCAAGGAGCTGGCCGCTGCCGACCTGTGGCAGCTGTTCCAGCGCGAATACGGCCTGCAGTCGGTCAAGGCGCCCCAGTACCGCCTGCAGGAAGACGAGGGCGTGGTCAGCATGTCGGCAGAGGTGGTGGTGGATGGCGAAAAGCATTCGCTGCAGGGCGAAGGCACGGGTCCCATCGACGCCTTCGTGCAGGCGCTGTCGGAAAAGGTCGGCCGTTCCGTGCGCGTGCTCGACTATGCCGAGCATGCCATCGGCGAAGGCGCCAATGCCAAGGCCGTTGCCTATGTGGAACTGCGCGTCGACGACTCCCAGGTGGTCTATGGCGTTGGGGTGGATGCCAATATCGTGTCGGCCTCGCTTCGCGCCATCATCTCGGGATTGCAGCGCGTCCCGGCCGCTGAGGAGGCGGTAGCCGCCTGAACCAGGAGCCAGCCGGTGTGCCACAAGCACACCGGCTTTTTTTCGGCAGCCTCGATCTTTCGCGGGCGCCGTCATCAACAAGAAGAGAGACCCCACCATGTCCGACCAGCTCATCATTTTCGACACCACCTTGCGCGACGGGGAGCAGTCCCCCGGCGCCTCCATGACGCGCGATGAAAAGCTGCGCATCGCGCGCCAGCTCGAGCGCCTGAAGGTCGATGTGATCGAGGCCGGCTTTGCCGCAGCTTCCAATGGCGATTTCGAGTCCATCCAGACGATTGCGCGCGCCATCAAGGACTCCACCATCTGCTCGCTGTCGCGCGCCAACGACCGCGACATTGCGCGTTCGGCCGAGGCCTTGAAGGGTGCCAGCCGCGCGCGCATCCACACCTTCATCGCCACCAGCCCGCTGCACATGGAAAAGAAGCTGCGCATGAGCCCGGAGCAGGTGCTGGAGCAGGCCAGGCTGGCCGTGCGCTTCGGGCGCAATCTGATCGACGACATCGAGTTCAGCGCCGAGGACGGCTACCGCAGCGAGCCCGACTTCCTGTGCCGCGTGATCGAGGCGGTGATCAACGAAGGCGCCACCACCATCAATGTGCCCGATACCGTGGGCTACGCGGTTCCCGAGCTGTACGGCAACTTCATCAAGGACCTGCGCGAGCGCGTGCCCAATAGCGACAAGGCCATCTGGTCCGTGCATTGCCACAACGACCTGGGCATGGCCGTGGCCAATTCCCTGGCCGGCGTGAAGATCGGCGGCGCACGCCAGGTGGAGTGCACGATCAACGGCCTGGGCGAACGCGCGGGTAATTGCTCACTTGAAGAAATCGTCATGGCGGTCAAGACACGCAAGGACTATTTCGGCCTGGATCTGAACATCGACCCGCAGCACATCGTGGCGGCCAGCCGCATGGTCAGCCAGACCACGGGCTTCGTGGTACAGCCCAACAAGGCCGTGGTCGGCGCGAATGCGTTTGCCCATGCCTCGGGCATTCACCAGGATGGCGTGCTCAAGGCGCGCGACACATACGAGATCATGCGCGCCGAAGATGTGGGCTGGACCGCCAACAAGATCGTGCTGGGCAAGCTGTCGGGTCGCAATGCCTTCAAGCAGCGTCTGCAGGAGCTGGGCGTGGAGCTGGACAGCGAGGCTGCCATCAACGCCGCCTTCGCCAACTTCAAGGAGCTGGCCGACCGCAAGAGCGAGATCTTCGACGAAGACATCCTGGCGCTCGTGAATGCCCAGGGCGCGCTCGATCAGGTGGATACCTTCCACTTCATCTCGCTGGCGCAGCAGAGCGAGACAGGTGAGCGCCCACACGCGACCGTGGTCTTCAGCACCGATGGCAAGGAAGTCAAGGCCAGCTCCGACGGCAACGGCCCGGTCGATGCCTCGTTCAAGGCCATCGAATCGGAAGTGCGAAGCGGCGCCGAAATGCTGCTGTATTCGGTCAATGCCATCAGCGGTTCCACCGAAAGCCAGGGCGAGGTCACGGTGCGCCTGCAGCGCAACGGCCGGGTGGTCAACGGCGTGGGGGCGGACCCGGATATCGTGGTCGCTTCGGCCAAGGCCTATCTCAGCGCCTTGAACAAATTGCAAGGCAATAGCGAGATTGTGGCTGCACAAGGTTGAGGACAGGATTTATAATCTCACTCAGATTATCTAAAAAGTTGTTTAAGTGTTTGTCATTAAACAGCTTTTTTGTCTGAAGTAATTCCTCACATTTTGCTGCCTGGAGTATCGCATGCCGCTGCTTCGCTTATCCCGCCCCGGTCTGGTCTCTCATGCGGTGTCTTTGGCGCTGCTTGGCTGCGCTTTGGCGGTTCCCGTGGCGCATGCCGCTCCTGCTTCCAAGAAGGCGGCCAAAAAGCCCGTGGCGGCTGCGGCGCCTGCCCATAAAGCGGCGGCAAAGCCGGCTGCCAAGGCTTCGGCCAAGGTGGTTGCGGCCAAGCCTGCAGGCAAGACCAGGGTGGCGGCCACCGTGCGCGGCAAGCCCGAAAGGCTGGCGGCGGCAAAGACGGTGCACCGCGGCGGCCGTATTGCGGCAACCAAGGTATCCGTGCCGGCACGCTCCCTGGCTGCGCCGGTGATTGCCGAACGCTTGTCCTACGGCCAGATGGCGGGCCTGCACTCGGTCACGGATCCGCTGGATCTGGAAAGCAGCGTGGCCTTCGTGATGGACCAGGATACGCACGAAGTGCTGCTCAGCAAGAACGATCAGGCCGTGCTGCCCATCGCCTCGCTGACCAAGCTGATGACCGGCCTGCTGATTTCCCAGGCGCGCCTGCCGATGGACGAGATGATCACCATCACGCAGGACGACGTGGACACCGAGAAGTTCAGCCGTTCACGCCTGGCGGTGGGCACCACCCTGTCGCGCGCCGAGATGCTGCATCTGGCGCTGATGTCCAGCGAAAACCGTGCGGCCCATGCGCTGGGCCGCACCTATCCCGGCGGCCTGGCGCATTTCGTCCAGCTGATGAATGCCAAGGCCCAGCAGCTGGGCATGCGCGACACGCGCTATGTGGAACCCACGGGGCTGTCGAGCAGCAACCAGTCCAGCGCGCGCGATCTGGCGCTGCTGGTGAATGTGGCGCACAGCGATCCGCTGATGCGTGAATACACGACCTCGCCGGGCTATGAGGTGGCCGTGGGTCGCCGCACGCTGCAGTTCAACAACACCAACCGCCTGGTCAAGAGCGACCATTGGGATATCGGCCTGCAAAAGACCGGCTATATCTCCGAAGCCGGCCGTTGCCTGGTCATGCAGGCCCAGGTCGCGGGCCGCAAGCTGATCATGGTGTTCCTGGATTCCGCCGGCAAGTTCAGCCGGATCGCCGATGCCGAACGCGTGCGCCACTGGGTGGAGGGGATGGGCCCGACAGCCAGCAGCGGCGTTTCTCACCGTATCCGCGGCTGATTCTGGCTGCCATGGCCAAGAAGGCGCTACCTCGGTAGCGCCTTCTTTTTTTGTATCGCTATGCAATCAATAGTACTCTGCGCTGGCTGGTTATAGGCTGCAGGTCGCTATCTATATGGATTCCACAGATGGCAAGCGCTGATAGCTCACAAAAAAAGAAGCGGCCTGAACCGCTTCTTTTTTGTTCCTCAGTTATGGGTGCCAGGATTGCGTGCATAGGGATGGGCCGGCGGCACGGCGGGGCGGCTGCCGCTGAAGCCCAGCGCTGCCGAAATTTCCTGGGCCGTGGCCTGCAGGCGCGCAACCCAGCTCTCATCGAGCCGGTCCGCCGGGGCCGAGATGGACAGGCCGGCGATCAGCTTGTTCTGGTCGTCGTAAATGCCTGCGGCCATGCAGCGCACGCCGAGCTCCAGTTCTTCGTTGTCGCGCGCAATGCCGTGCTGGCGCACCTTGTCGAGTTCATGCTCGAGGTCCGCGAGCTGGGTGATGCTGAAATGGGTCTTGCCGGGCAGGCCGGTGCGCGTGGCATAGGCGCGCACCTGCTGTCCATCATCGGCCGCCAGAAACAGCTTGCCGTTGGATGTGAGGTGCAGGGGGGCATGGCCGCCGATGGCGCGCACCACCTGCATGCCCGAACGCTCGCTGTAGGCACGCTCCACGTAGACGATCTCGTCGCCCTGGCGCACCGAAAGGCTGACGGGCTGCTGGATCTGCCGGTACAGCTGGCGCATCGGCGTGATGGCGGCTTCACGCACGTTCAGCCGAGCCTTGACCAGATTGCCCAGCTCCAGGAAACGCATGCCCAGCCGATAGCTGCCCGATTCGGGGCGGTCGACGAAGCGGCCCAGGGCCAGGTCGTTGAGAATGCGGTGGGTGGTCGAAGGGTGCAGGCCGGTGCGCTCGCTGATCTCCTTGAGAGACACCGCTTCCTCGCGCGAGGCCAACACGTCGATCAACGTGAACATGCGCTCCAGGACCTGGACGCTAGGCTTGGCGGAGGCCGCAATATCGTCTTTTTTCATACGGTGGAGATGCGTTTCGGGATCTGGTCATTCTAGCGGTGCATCGTGGGCGGGACCATGCCATTGCGGTCGAATCGGTGCCCAATACGGAGTTTTTGCCGCAGTTTCCAGGGGTTTGCGGCAAAAAAGCCGCCATCAGCGCCCGAAGCTTCAGCGGTCCACGCGTTTCCACTGTTCCTGCTGGCGGATCTCGTGCGGCAGGAATTTGGCCTTGTAGCTCATCTTGGGGCTTTCGTCGATCCAGTAGCCCAGGTAGACGTAGGGCAGGTTCATGGCGCGGGCCTGATCGATCTGCCACAGCACATTGAAAGTGCCGTAGCTGGCATGGTCCTCGGGCTCGTAGAAGGTGTAGACGGCGGACAGGCCGTCTTCCAGCACATCCAGTATGGACACCATCTTCAGCGTACCCGGGCCACTGCCGCCGGCAGGCTCGCGGAATTCGACCAATCGCGAATTGACGCGGCTTTGCAGCAGGAACTGGGTGTACTGGTCCACGCTGTCGTGGTCCATGCCTCCGCCGCTGTGGCGGTGCTGCTGGTAGCGCAGGTAGAGCTGGTAATGCTCGTCCGCGTAATGCAGGCGCTGTATGGAAGTCTGCAGATCGCCATGCCGGGCCGCGGCACGGCGCTGGTTGCGGTTGGGCTTGAACTCCTGCGCCAGGATGCGCAGCGGAATGCAGGCGCGGCAGCCATCGCAGTAGGGGCGGTAGGTGAACATGCCGCTGCGGCGAAAGCCCAGCCCTACCAGTTCCGAATAGGCGGCGTTCTGTATCAGGTGGCTGGGCGTGGCGACCTGCGACCGTGCCATGCGCCCCGGCAGATAACTGCAGGGATAGGCGGCGGTGGCATAGAACTGCAGCGCATGCAGTGGCAAATCGTTCGGGTGCGTCATGGAAGTTTGCTGCAGCCGGTGGCTGGGCGGGCCGCTGCTTGAGCGGCCGGCTGTGCCTCAAAGCAATTGGTTCCAGTATAGGGGCGAGAAGTTCCACTGCATATCGGGATGCAGGCGCTGCTCGGCCACCGTGCGCAGGAATTGCGCGCGCGGAATCTCCCGGGCTCCCATGAAGGCCAGATGCGAGGTTGCCTGCTGGCAGTCTATCTGCGGTACGCCATGTGCCCGACAGAACGCCACCAGGGCGGCCAGTGCGATCTTGGAGGCATCGCTGGCATGGGCGAACATGGATTCGCCAAAGACCGCATGCCCGAGCGCGACGCAGTACAGCCCGCCCACCAGCTTGCCGTCCACCCAGGTTTCCACGCTGTGGGCGGCGCCTTGTTCGTGCAGCTCGGTGTAGGCTTTCACGATATCGTCGACGATCCAGGTGCCGCTCTGCCCGGCGCGCGGCGTCCGGGCGCAGTGCTGCATGACGGTGGTGAAGGCGCTGTCCATGCGGATTTCGCAATGCGCCTGCGCCGTGAAGCGCTGCAGCGTCTTGCGCAGGCTGCGGTGCAGGCGAAACTGCGAGGTCTGCAGCACCATCCGCGGATCGGGCGACCACCAGAGCACGGGCTGCCCTTCGCTGAACCACGGAAAGATGCCCTGCTGGTAGGCGGCGCGCAAATGCCGGGCGTCCAGTGCGCTGCCGGCCGCCAGCAGGCCGGGAATGGGATCGTTTTCTCCCCAGGTGGTGTGGACCGGGGGGAATTCTTCTTCGGGGTGCAGCCAGGGCAGAGGATGGGACATGCGGTTCAGGAGCGATGCGAACAGCCGCAAGTCTTGCACAGCTGCAGCGGTTTGCGGCAGCTTGGCCGACCTGGTAGGGCTGGCTCCTACGAACTGAAGTCGCCACCGGGGACAGATGGATCGGCGGTTTTTGTATTAGGCTGAAACCATGGCTTGGAGAAAGGGATAGCAAATCCATGCTTCCGCTGCCAGGCAAGGAGGATGAGCGATGTTTTTCAGCAGGATTTTTGGTGGAAGCCTTGCCGAGCCGCGCTATATCCGCCGTACGCGTGCCTATCTGCAGGAGGCGCGCATGGCGATGCTGGAGCACTCGATAGCGGCTGAGTATTACCAGTCTTCGGCCGAGATGTATGCAGAGCGCGCGGCGCGGCTCGAGGAGGAACTGCGCGCCTGGGAGCGCGGCGAGCAGCGTGTGCCCGAGGTGCCGCACCGGCATCAGGTCTACAGCTATGCCTCCTCCAAGCCGGTAGCGATGGAAGGTGCGCCCGTTCAGCCTGCTGCCACCGTGGGAGTCGTGCGGGCGGCCTGAAGCGCCTGTTGCCGCCGTGAAAAAAGAAAAAGCCTGTATGCGGACATACAGGCTTTTCAGTTTGGCTCCTCAACCTGGGCTCGAACCAGGGACCTACGGATTAACAGTCCGGCGCTCTACCGACTGAGCTATTGAGGAAGAAGACCTGGATTATAGAACGTAAAAAGAGGGCTGAAAGGAGTTACGGAGATTTTCCGAAAAAGAAGTGCGGGAAATCCATGCGCTCTTCACTGTGACTTGCCGGATTCGCATGCCGAATTCGCACGCTGCTTTCCCAAGCCTGCCGGCAAATGAATGCCATGTCCGGGCCGCATCTGGGTGCCGTGGGCGCTATGCTTGGGTAATGCCTGCGTGCCGCCATGGCGGCACGCAATTTCTCCCCTCTGTTCCATGCAGTGTCTGTCGGGCCCGGCCCGCTTCTGATTCACCATGACTGTCCGCGCCATCCTGAAGATGGGCGATCCGCGCCTGCTGCGCATCGCCCAGCCTGTCACGCAATTCGATACAGACGAACTGCATCTGCTGCTCACCGACTTGCTGGACACTATGCATGCAGCCAACGGCGCGGGTCTGGCGGCACCACAGATCGGCGTGGATCTGCAGATGGTGGTATTCGGCTCGGGGCAGCCCAATCCCCGCTATCCGCAGGCTCCTGTCGTGCCCCGCACGGTATTGATCAACCCGGTCGTCACGCCCCTGGGAGATGAAGAGCAACTGGACTGGGAGGGCTGCCTGTCGGTGCCGGGCATGCGCGGCATGGTGCCGCGCTGGAGCCGGGTGCGCTACACCGGCTTCGATGTCTGGGGCGAAGCCATCGACCGTACGGTCGATGGCTTTCATGCGCGCGTGGTGCAGCACGAGTGCGACCACCTGTGGGGCAAGCTTTACCCCATGCGGATGCGCGACTTCACGCAGTTCGGCTTCACCGAGGTGCTGTTTCCGGGCATCAGTGCTGCCGAAGATGACTGAAGGCTGACTGCGCAGAAGGGGCTGGGACGGGAGTGTCCGGTTTCCCCGGTGCCCTGGCCACGGCCCGACATGCGCGCAAGCGGCGCCGGGCATTGCCGCTGCTTTCAGGAACATGGTCCCCGCAAGGGTAATTTTGACCTTTATAGTCAGCTCTTTGTATACAAAACTGTAGACAATTTTTGTACCATTGCGACGTACAGTCGTGCCCATCATGTCGATACTGGCATGGCTGCGATAGCGTGAGGGAATGGGGAAGCATTCCATTCCTTCAGGCTGCATGGAGCAGACGAGAACAGTCTGCCGGGTCGTGGGAGAGTCGTTCTCTCTGCTGGGGTCATGCCCAGGCGGCTGATTCCAAAAGACATATTTCGGCAGACGTGGGGGCGCTTGCCGGTCGGACTGCGCTTGGTTGCAAGCTCGGGCCGATTGGCGCGCGCGTCGGATATTCAAGGAACAAGGGGCCCAAGAGCCCTTGAGAGTTGGAAAGACAAGGAGACAGCGATGAAGGATCACTCCGCAGCATCGATGGGTTCTGCACAGCAGAGACCCGAGGACGAGAACCTGGGCATCGGGGCCAATCTGATGTATGGCCTGCAGCACGTGCTGACCATGTACGGCGGCATCGTGGCCGTGCCCCTGATTGTTGCGGAGGCAGCGGGCATGTCGGCAGCCGACGCCGGCCTGCTGGTGACGGCCTGCCTGTTCATGGGTGGCGTGGCCACCTTGCTGCAGACGCTGGGCCTTCCGTTCTTCGGCTGCCGCCTGCCGCTGGTGCAGGGCGTGTCGTTCGCCGGCGTGGCCACCATGGTCAGCATTCTGCATACCGGCGGCGGCATCGGCGGGGTGCTGGGCGCCGTCATGTATGCCTCCATACTGGGTCTGATCATTGCCCCGGTCTTTTCGCGCATCACCAAATTCTTTCCGCCGCTGGTCAATGGCTGCGTGATCACCGTGATCGGCATGTCGCTGATGCCGGTGGCCGCGCACTGGGCCATGGGCGGCAATGCCAAGGCGGCCGACTACGGCAGCATGGGCAATGTGGGGCTGGCCGGGCTGTCGCTGTTCATGGTGCTGCTGTTCAGCAAGCTGGGCAATGCCACGCTGTCGCGCCTGTCGATCCTGGTGGCCATCGTGGTGGGCACGGTGACTGCCGTGTTCCTGGGCAAGGCCGATTTTTCGCAGGTATTCAACGGCCCCATCGTGGCCGTGCCCGCGCCGCTGCATTTCGGCTGGCCCGTGTTCGACATGGCTGCCACGATTTCCATGTTCATCGTGATCCTGGTGATCCTGGTGGAGACCTCGGCCGACGTGCTGGCCGTGGGTGAGATCGTGGGCAGTCCCGTCGACGGCCGCCGCCTGGGCAACGGCCTGCGCGCCGACATGCTCTCCAGCATCATCGCTCCCATCTTCGGCGGCTTCACGCAGAGCGCCTTTGCCCAGAACGTGGGCCTGGTGGCCGTGACCGGCATCAAGAGCCGCTTCGTAGTGGCTTTCAGCGGCCTGATCCTGATCGTGTTCGGCGTGCTGCCCGTGATGGGTCGCATCGTGGCCTGCGTGCCTCCCTCCGTGCTGGGCGGCGCGGGCCTGGTGCTGTTCGGCACCGTGGCAGCCAGCGGCATCCGCACCCTGGCCAAGGTGGAATACACCAACAACATGAACCTGATCATCGTGGCCACTTCGGTGGGCGCCGGCCTGCTGCCGGTGGTGGCGCCCAAGTTCTACGAGCAGTTCCCCAGCTGGTTCGCCACCATCTTCCATTCGGGCATCAGCGCAACTGCCCTGGTGGCCGTGGTGCTGAACCTGGTGTTCAACCATTTCAAGCAAGGCAATTCCGATCAGCCTTCCGTGTTCGAAGCCGGCTACGGCCGCGCACTGAGCCAGTCCGTGCTCGAGGCCCTGGCCGACGGCGACCGTGTCGAGAACGGCAAGCTCTACGACAAGGACGGCAACGAGATTCCGATTCTTCCCGCAGCGGCGGCTCACAGCCACTGAGGAGTCCTTTGAAAGTGCGCGCGGTGGGGCCCATGGCTCCGTCGTGAATTCCGCCGCTGCCCCGCAATGGGCAGCGGTTTTTTTTCGTGCGCCCTTCTCCGGCAACTGCTGCGGCCAGCCCTTTGGGGCGTTCTATACCGAACCCGCGATTGCCTGTATACGGCTGCCTGGATGTCGCAGCGAAACCGCCCCGGTAGAGTGAATGCTTCCGCGCGACAAGGCATGGGCACCGGCAGTCATGGGCCGGGCCGGCCCTTCCCGGCGGAGCTGGATCCAGGGCAGGGAGGATGGCTGCAGGCGGAGCAGGGCGCCCGGCTGCCGGTACCGTGCAGGCCCTGGCTTTCTTCCAGCTCTCCGGCAGAACAGACGAGACAAGGAGACACGCATGGAAAAGAAGAATGACGCATCACCGGCAATTGCGGCGATCCGGCCCGAGGACGAAAAGCTGGGCCTGACCGCCAACGTGCTTTACGGATTCCAGCACGTGCTGACCATGTATGGCGGCATCGTGGCGGTGCCGCTGGTCATGGCCAATGCCGCAGGCATGTCGGCCGCGGATACGGGCCTGCTCATCACGGCCTGCCTGTTCATGGGCGGCCTGGCCACCTTGCTGCAGACGTTGGGCATTCCGTTCTTCGGCTCGCGCCTGCCGCTGGTGCAGGGCGTGTCGTTCTCGGGCGTGGCCACGATGATCAGCATTCTGCATACCGGCGGCGGCATGCAGGGCGTGCTGGGGGCGGTGATCCTGGCCTCCCTGCTGGGGTTGGTGATCGCCCCGGTGTTTTCCAAGCTCACGCGCTTTTTTCCGCCGCTGGTCAATGGCTGCGTGATCACCATCATCGGCATGTCGCTGATGCCGGTGGCCGCGCACTGGGCCATGGGCGGCGACAGCCAGGCCGCCGACTACGGCAGCATGGGCAATATCGGCCTGGCCGGCCTGTCGCTGGTCATCGTGCTGGCGCTGAGCAAGGTCGGCAGCGCCATGATCTCGCGCCTGTCGATCCTGCTGGCCATCGTGCTGGGCACGGTCTTCGCGGCGCTGATCGGCAAGGCCGACTTCTCGGCCGTGGGCAGCGGCCCCTGGTTTGCCGTTCCCATGCCGCTGCATTTCGGCTGGCCCACCTTCAGCGTGGCGGCCACCATTTCCATGTCCATCGTGATCCTGGTCACGCTGGTGGAGACCTCGGCCGACATCCTGGCCGTGGGCGACATCGTTGGCACGCGTGTGGATTCCCGCCGCCTGGCCGACGGGCTGCGCGCCGACATGCTGTCCAGCGCCGTGGCGCCGTTCTTCGGTTCGTTCACGCAAAGCGCGTTTGCCCAGAACGTGGGCCTGGTGGCCGTGACGGGCATCAAGAGCCGCTATGTGGTGGCCTGCAGCGGCCTGATCCTGATCGCCTTCGGCCTGCTGCCCGTCATCGGGCGGCTGGTGGCCTGCGTGCCCTCGGCCGTGCTGGGGGGCGCCGGCCTGGTGTTGTTCGGCACCGTGGCGGCCAGCGGTATCCGCACGCTGGCCAAGGTGGACTACCACAACAACATGAATCTGATCATCGTGGCCGCTTCCATCGGCATGGGCATGCTGCCCATGGTCAAGCCCGATTTCTATCACCACTTCCCGGCCTGGTTCGCGACGATGTTCCATTCGGGCATCAGCTCGACCACGGTGACCGTGATGCTGTTGAACCTGGCGTTCAACCACTTCAGGGCGGGCAATCCCGAGCAGCCCTCGGTGTTCGAGGTGGGATCGGAGCGTATTCTGAGTGCATCCGTCATCAAGGCGCTGGCCGACGGCGACCGCGTGGAGAACGGCAGGATCTACGACAAGGATGGCAAGGAAGTGCCCATTCTTGCGGCGGCCGCGCACGGCCATTGAGAAAGAGCTTCAAGGTGCGCGTGGCGGGGCTCGGATCCCGCCGCGTATTCGGCCGCTGCCCGGGAACGGGTGGCGGCCTTTTTTATCAAAAATAGACGCTATTCCTTGCCGGTAAAGCGGTGTCTGCTATCGAAATGGAGTCGGCGCGGGCCGCGGCAGGCTTTCGCCTACGGATTCAGGGACAGGGCCTGGAGCAGCTCGGTCTCTATGCGCAGCTGGCGCTGGTTGTCCTGCAGCTCGGCGCCTTCGATCAGAAAGGTGTCGTCCACGCGCTCGCCCAGAGTGCTGATCTTGGCCAGCTGCACGCTGATGTGGTGCTGGGCCAGAACGCGGGCAATGGTATAGAGCAGGCCCGCGCGGTCGGTGGCCGAGATGGACAGCAGCCAGTGCTGGGCTTTTTCGTCGGGCCGCAGCAGCACGCGCGGCGCGAACGGAAAGCTCTTGACGCGGCGCGACAGCCGGCGGCGCGAAGGCTCGGGCAGCGGCCCTCCCAGGGCCAGGATCTGGGCCAGATCGCTTTCGATCATGTGCATGAGTTCGCGGTACTGCTCCTGCATGGCCGGAGCCACGACCTGGAAGGTATCGAGTGCATGGCCGTTGTGGGCCGTGTGCACGCGGGCGTCCAGGATGGAAAAGCCCGCGCGGTCGAAATAGCCGCAGATGCGCGCGAACAGGTCGGCCTGGTCCGGCGCATAGACCAGCACCTGCAGGCCTTCTCCCGCCAGCGAGCGACGCGCGCGCACCACGGGCTTGTCGGTGCCCACATGGCGCGACAGGTGGCGCGTGTGCCAGGCAATGTCGGCCGCCTCGTGGCGCATGAAGTAGCTGACGTCCAGCGTGTCCCAGAGCTTTTTGTGCGACTCGAACGGCTGGGCCGTGAGCGCCAGCTGCACCAGCGCCTCGCGCTTGCGCGCCTCGATCTCGGCCGCCGCGTCGGGCGCCCGCCCGCCCAGCACGCGCAGCGTCAGGCGGTAGGTGTCCTCGAGCAGCTTGCCCTTCCAGGCGCTCCAGACCTTGGGGCTGGTGCCGCGGATGTCGGCCACCGTGAGCAGGTACAGCGCCGTCAGGTAGCGTTCGTTGCCCACCCTTTCGGCGAAGGCCTTGATGACCTCGGGGTCGGACAGGTCCTGCTTCTGCGCCACCTGGCTCATGGTCAGGTGTTCGCGCACCAGGAATTCGATCAGCTCGGCATCCATCCTGGCAATGCCGTGCGCGCGGCAGAAACGCTTGGCCTCCAGGGCGCCGATGATGGAGTGGTCGCCGCCGCGGCCCTTGCCGATGTCGTGGAACAGCGCGGCCACATACAGGATCCAGGGCTTGTCCCAGCCCCCGGCCAGCTGGGAGCAGAACGGATATTCGTGCGCGTGCTCGGCCATGAAGAAGCGCCGCACATTGCGCAGCACCATGAGGATGTGCTGGTCCACGGTATAGACATGGAACAGGTCGTGCTGCATCTGGCCCACGATGCGCCGGAAGGGCCAGAGGTAGCGCCCCAGCACCGAAGTCTGGTTCATCAGCCGCATCGCATGCGTGATGCCGCGCGGCTGCTGCAGTATCTTCATGAAGGTGGCGCGGTTGACGGGATCGCGCCGGAAGGATGCGTCCATCAGATCGCGCGCGCCATACAGTGCGCGCAGCGTGCGCGAGGACAGGCCGGTGAACCCCTCGTGCTGCTCGTACATCAGAAAAGTCTCGAGGATGGCATGGGGTTCGCGCTCGTACAGGTCGTCGCTGGCTACCTCGATGGTGCCGGCCTTCTCGTAGAAGCGCTCGTTCAGCGCAATCAGCTCGTGGGAACGGGGGCTGAGCCGCTCCTCTATGCTCATGCGCACGATCTGACACAGCTGCGTCACGGCCTTGGCAGCCCAGTAGTAGTGGCGCATCAGCGTTTCGCCGGCGCGCATGGCCAGCCTGCGGCCTTCTGGCGTGGTGGAGCGGTAGCCGAAGGTCTCGGCCACGGCCGTCTGCAGGTCGAACACCAGCCGGTCCTCATGGCGGCCGGCCACCGCGTGCAGGCGTGCACGGATCAGGTCCAGCAGCGATTCATTGGCCTCCAGCTGCTGTTCTTCAAAGGCGGTGATCAGGCCTTTGTCGGCCAGCTCGCGCCAGCTGCTGCCGAAGCCGGCGGCGCGCGCCAGCCACAGCATGGTGTGCAGATCGCGCAGGCCGCCCGGCGATTCCTTGCAGTTGGGTTCCAGCGAATAGGGAGTGAAGTCGTACTTGCTGTGGCGCTGGCGCATCTCCAGCAGCTTGCCTTCCACAAAGGCCCGGGGGTCGAGCTGAGCCGCGAAGCGGGACTGGAAGTCGGCGAACAGCGCGCCGCTGCCCGTGACCAGGCGCGACTCCAGCATGGCCGTCTGCACCGTCAGGTCCTGCGCGGCATCGTGCAGGCTCTCGTGGATGCTGCGCACGCTGGAACCTATCTCCAGGCCGGCATCCCAGCAGCTGCTGATGAACTGCTCTATGCCCTGAAGAGGGGCGCAGTCTGCACCATCCTGGTGATCCGGCAGCAGGATCAGCACATCGATGTCGGAATAGGGAAACAGCTGGGCCCTGCCGAAGCCGCCGACCGCGAGCAGGCTGGCTTGCGGCGCAATGCCCGCGCGTTGCCACAGCTCGCGCAGCAGGGCATCGGCCAGGTCGCTGAAATGGTGGAGCACGCCGCGGATGCTGCGGCGGCTGAGCGTGGGCGTGCGCAGCTGGGCGATCAGCCTGGCCTTGTCTTCGCGGTAGCTGTCGCGCAGCTGCTCGAGTGTGGGCGTGGAGGTGGAAGAGGTCATGCGCTGCGGATCAAGAAGAATGGTTTGCGGCTTGCCGAGCAAAAAATATGCCGCACAGTGTGCGGCATATCCATGGAGTGGTGGTCCCGTATGCACCGCTGCGGTGCATGGGGCCCTCAGGTCTTGATGCCGGTGATGAAGTCGGGCGGCGTGGGCGAGCCGTCGGACCAGGTCAGCACGTCGTAGCCGGTCTTGGTCACGGCAATCATCAGCTCCCACTGGGCCGAGAGGCTGCGGTCCTTGGTGGTCACGGTCCAGCCGTCGGGCATGGCCTTGATGTCGCGCTTGCCCAGGTTGAGCATGGGCTCGATGGTGAAGACCATGCCTTCCTCGAGCACCACGCCGGTGCCGGGCTGGCCGTAGTGCAGCACCTGGGGCTCGTCATGGAATACCTTGCCGATGCCGTGGCCGCAGTATTCGCGCACCACCGACAGGTTGTGGCCTTCGGCAAAGCTCTGGATGGCGTGGCCGATGTCGCCCAGCGTGGCGCCGGGCCTGACCTGCTGAATGCCCTTCCACATGGCCTCGAAGGTCAGCTGGCACAGCCGTTTGCCGGCAATCGTGCCTTCGCCGATGATGAACATGCGGCTGTTGTCGCCGAACCAGCCGTCATCGGTGATGACGGTCACGTCCACATTGACGATGTCGCCCTTCTTGAGCGGCTTGTCGTTGGGAATGCCGTGGCACACCACATGATTGACCGAGGTGCAGACATAGGCCGGATAGGGCGTCATGCCCGGCGGCTGGTAGCCCAGGCAGGCGGTCTTGGTGCCTTGCTGCGCCATGCGCTCGGCGCACAGGTCGTCGATCTGCTGCGTGGTGATGCCGGGCTTGATATGGGGCGTGATGTAGTCCAGCACATCCGAGGCAAAGCGGCCTGCCACGCGCATGCGCTCGATGTCTTCGGGGCTCTTCAGGGTGATGCTCATTCCCGCAATTATCCCATCGTGCGCCAAAGCGGCGTGCCGGCCCAGCAGGCAACCGCGTCCGTTTCCCGGCAATTTCCGGGCCCGGGGTCGTAGAATGGCCGGGCGTTTTCTGTCTTTTCCATCAAGGCGGGAGGTCCACGCCAATCGCAGCCATTGCGCCGGGGACGGGAGGGCGCAGCGATATGGCAGCCACTCCTGTGCCGGAGATATAAAAACATGCGTGCCTCCGTTCTCCGCAACCAGCCCTGCGCTCCGGCTGACCGGCCCGTGGATGATGCGCGCGTGCTGCGTGCCGTCGGCGGCATCATGTCTGCCTCCAGTTCCGTCGACGCACGCTTCTTCGGCATGCTGGTGGAACGCTGTGTCACGGAAATGGGCGCAGACGGCGCCTGGGCGCATTTCCACAACGAGGCCGACTCTCCGGTCCAGACGGTCTTCAGCACAAGCTGCCAGGTAAGCGGCCGCGGCGACCTGGCTGCAGCCAGCGCCGCGGTCCATGCACTGCTGCGCGGCGGGGCGGCACTTTATCTGGAAAAGCGCTCGGCTTCCCTGCCGCAGACGCCGTGGTTCGCCCGGTTTGGCGCAGCCGCCTGCGTTGCATATCCGATCGGAGGGGATGAGGGTGCCTTGGCAGGCCATCTGGCCCTGCTGTTTCGCGCCAAGCCCGGGCGTGCCGGGCCCTATATCCATGCGCTGCAGGCGCTGGGGGCATTTGCGCGGCATGCGCTGCTGGACCGGCCGTGCAGGGACCGGGAAGCCGATGGCCTGCGCGAGGTCGTGGCGCAGTATGAAGCGGTATTCCAGACCGCGCCCGTGCTGGTGAATGTGTTCGGCGACGACGGCAAGTGCCTGCTGTGGAACGAAGAATGCGAGCGCCGCTTCGGCTGGACGATGGAGGAGGTCAATGCCCACCCGGAACCGCTGGCGCTGTTCTATCCCGATCCGGCGGTGCGGGCCCAGGTGAAGGCATCGGTGGGCGCAGAGCCCAGCCGGCTGTTCCGGGAATGGCATCCGCTGACCCGCAGCGGCGAGACGCTGAGCACGATCTGGTCGAATACACGCATGCCCAACGGCCGGGTCATCAACATCGGCCTGGACATCACGGAGCGAAAGCGGGCCGAGGCCGATATCGTGCGCCTGTCCCGCATCGACAGCCTGACCGGATGCTGGAACCGCGCCGAGATCCTGGACCGGCTCTCGCAGCGGCTGGTTTGGGCAAACCGGGGCGGTGCCGGCTTCACGGCCATGATGCTGGACCTGGATCATTTCAAGCAGGTCAACGATTGCCATGGGCACCTGGGAGGGGATGCTGCGCTCCAGCATTTTTGCGAGCTCCTGCGCGCCTGCCTGCGCGAGAATGACGCCATGGGACGGCTGGGCGGCGAGGAGTTCCTCGTGCTGCTCGACGAGGCCGATGCCCGGGCGGGCCATGCCGTGTTCGAACGGCTGCGCTTTTGCCTGCATGCCCAGCCCATTTCGCTGGGCGGTGTGCCCGCAGTGTTGACGGCCAGTGCCGGCATTGCGGTATTCGGCCCGGGCGATGCCACCGCCACCGATGTGCTCAGGCGGGCAGATCAGGCGCTGTATCAGGCCAAGCACCGGGGGCGCGACCAGGCCGTGGTGCATCAGGCCGGTGCCTGAGGCGGGCGGGACGGCCCGGCGCAAATCCCTTGTCCCTGCAGCGCGGCGGTCCGGGCAGGGTGGAGGGATGGCCCGGCTTGGTAGAATGCAGGGCTCACCGATTCAGCGCCTTGGCTTTGTCTTTCTGGAAAGACAGGGCCTGGGCGCTTTTCACAAGCCTTCACATAAACAGGCCGCCACGTGACATTGCATCTGACACAGTTTGAGGGTGGAAACGCCCTGAGCTCGTTCCGCGCCCAACAGCTTCTGACCGATCTGGTCGCCATCCACCCCAAGATCACCGGCGTGTCCGCGCGCTTCGTGCATCTCGTGGCCACCGAAGGCGCAGCCGCGCCCGCACTCCAAGAGCGCCTGTCGGCGCTCTTGACTTATGGGGACCCCTACGAAGGCAGCAGCGAAGGCGTGGCCTTTGTTGTCACGCCGCGCCTGGGCACGATCTCGCCCTGGGCTTCCAAGGCCACCGACATCGCGCGCAACTGCGGCCTCCAGGTCTTCCGCGTCGAGCGTATCACCGAATACCGCATCAGCCTGAGGAGCGGCCTGCTGGGCGGCGCGCCCGAGCTGAGCGCCGGGCAGACCGCCCAGATCGCCGCGCTGCTGCACGACCGCATGACCGAATCGGTCTTCGCCACGCGCGACGAGGCGCAAAAGCTGTTTTCCACGCTGCAGGCCCAGCCCATGGAGTTCGTCGATGTTCTCGGCGGCGGCCGCGCCGCGCTCGAAGCCGCCAACAGGCAGTGGGGCCTGGCCCTGGCCGACGACGAGATCGAGTACCTGGTCAACGCTTTCAATGGCCTCAAGCGCAACCCCACGGACGTGGAGCTGATGATGTTCGCCCAGGCGAACTCCGAGCACTGCCGCCACAAGATCTTCAATGCCAGCTTCACCATCGACGGCGTGGCGCAGGAGAAGTCGCTGTTCGGCATGATCCGCAACACCGAGCAGCTCTCGCCCCAGCACACCATCGTGGCCTATGCCGACAATGCCTCGATCATGGAAGGCCATGCGGTCGAGCGGTTTGTGGCCAAATTCGATGCCAAGGAAGGTGCGGCAAGCGCACCCAGCTATCAAAAATCAGGCGCCACCAACCATGTGCTGATGAAGGTGGAGACGCACAACCACCCGACAGCCATCTCGCCCTTCCCCGGTGCCTCCACCGGCGCGGGCGGCGAGATCCGCGACGAAGGTGCAACCGGCCGCGGCTCCAAGCCCAAGGCGGGCCTGACGGGCTTCACCGTCTCCAAGCTCTGGGGCAGCGAGGTCGGCAAGCCCGAGCACATCGCCAGCCCGCTGCAGATCATGATCGAAGGCCCGCTGGGCGGCGCCGCGTTCAACAACGAATTCGGCCGCCCCAACCTGACCGGCTATTTCCGCGAGTACGAGCAGCAGGTGGGCGACGTCATGCGCGGCTACCACAAGCCCATCATGATCGCGGGCGGCCTGGGCGTGATCGATGCCGAACTGACCAAGAAGATCGAATTCCCGGCTGGCACGCTGCTGATCCAGCTGGGCGGCCCCGGCATGCGCATCGGCATGGGCGGCGGCGCGGCCAGCTCCATGGCCAGCGGCACCAACGCGGCCGAACTGGACTTCGACTCGGTGCAGCGCGGCAACCCCGAGATCGAGCGCCGCGCGCAGGAAGTCATCAACCACTGCTGGCAGCAGGGCGCGGACAACCCCATCCTGGCCATCCACGACGTGGGCGCAGGCGGCCTGTCCAATGCCTTTCCCGAGCTGACCAATGACGCGGGCCGCGGCGCGCGCTTCGACCTGCGCGCCATCCAGCTCGAGGAATCGGGCCTGGCGCCCAAGGAAATCTGGTCCAACGAATCGCAGGAGCGCTATGTTTTGGCGATCGCGCCCGAGTCCCTGGCGCAGTTCACGGCCTTCTGCGAGCGCGAGCGCTGCCCGTTCGCCGTGATCGGCACGGCCACCGGCGAGCGCCAACTGGTGCTGGAAGACACGGCAGTCGCCGCCGGCGACCAGAAATTCCCCGTGGACATGCCCATGGACGTGCTGCTGGGCAAGCCGCCCAAGATGCACAGGGATGTGGCTACCGTCACGCGCGAGCTGCCCGCCATCGACCTGACCGGCGTGCCGCTGGAAAAGGCCGTGATCGATGTGCTGGCCCACCCGACGGTGGCTTCCAAGCGCTTCCTCATCACCATCGGCGACCGTGCCGTGGGCGGCCTCACGCACCGCGACCAGATGGTGGGTCCCTGGCAGGTGCCGGTGGCCGACGTAGCCGTGACCCTGGCCGACTACCAGGGTTTCAAGGGCGAGGCCATGGCCATGGGCGAGCGCACGCCGCTGGCGGCCATCAATGCCCCGGCCTCGGGCCGCATGGCGGTGGCCGAGGCCATCACCAACCTGCTGGCCGCGCCCATCGAGCTGTCCCGGGTCAAGATGTCGGCCAACTGGATGGCCGCCTGCGGCGAGCCTGGCGAGGATGCGGCTCTGTACGAGACCGTGAAGGCCGTGGGCATGGAGCTGTGCCCCGCGCTGAACATCTCCATCCCCGTGGGCAAGGATTCGCTCTCCATGCGCACGCAGTGGAGCGAGAACGGCGCGGTGAAGAAGGTCACCTCGCCCGTGAGCCTGATCATCACCGGCTTCGCCAGCATCGACGACGTGCGCGGCACGCTGACGCCGCAGCTCGATGCCCAGGAAGAAGACAGCACGCTGGTGCTGGTGGACCTGGGCCGCGGCAAGATGCGCATGGGCGGCTCCATCCTGGGCCAGGTGCTGGGCCAGAGTGGCAACGAGACGCCCGACCTGGACGACGCCCAGGACCTGGTCGCACTGGTCGACGCCGTGAACGCGTTGCGCGCCAAGGGCCAGATCCTGGCCTACCACGACAGGGGCGACGGCGGCCTGCTGGCCACGGTGGCCGAAATGGCCTTTGCCGGCCATGTGGGCGTGGCGCTGAACGTGGACATGCTGGTCACCGAGGGCGACGGCATCAGCGACAGCCGCATGGACAGCGGCGAGGGCAAGAACTGGAGCGCCCAGGTCTCGGGCCGCCGCGAGGAAATGACGCTGCGCGCGCTGTTCAACGAGGAGCTGGGCGCGGTGCTGCAGATCCGCACGGCCGACCGTGCCGAGGTGCTGCAGACCCTGCGCGAGCATGGCCTGATCCAGTGCAGCCACATCATTGGAAAGACCCGGCCGGCAGCCTCCGCCATCGATGCGGGCAAGGGCGAGCTGCAGGTCTGGCGCGATGCCAAGCCGGTGTTCGGCGCCAAGCTCTCCGACCTGCACCAGGTCTGGGATGCCGTGAGCTGGAAGATCGCCCAGCAGCGCGACAACCCGGCCTGCGCCGACAGCGAGCACGCCGCCGCCGGCGATCCCGGAGATCCCGGCATGCATGTGCACCTGACGTTCGATCCGCAGGACAACGTGGCGGCGCCGTTCCTGAACCTGGCCGCCAAGCCCCGCGTGGCCGTGCTGCGCGAGCAGGGCGTGAACTCGCATGTCGAGATGGCCTACGCTTTTGCCGAAGCGGGCTTTGACGCCGTGGACGTGCACATGACCGACCTGCAGACCGGCCGCGCGCGGCTTTCGGACTTTGCGGGCGTGGTGGCCTGCGGCGGCTTCAGCTACGGCGACACGCTGGGCGCCGGCATCGGCTGGGCGCGCTCCATCACCTTCAACGAGCGCCTGTCCGAGCAGTTCCAGCAGTTCTTCGGCCGCAGCGACACCTTCGGCCTGGGCGTGTGCAACGGCTGCCAGATGTTCGCCGAGCTGGCCGACATCATCCCGGGCGCGCAGGACTGGCCGCGCTTCACGCAGAACCAGAGCAACCGCTTCGAGGCACGCCTGTCCATGGTCGAGGTGCTGGAGTCGCCCTCCATCTTCCTGCAGGGCATGGCCGGCAGCCGCCTGCCGATCGCCGTGGCGCACGGCGAGGGCTATGCCAACTTCCGCTTCCGCGGCAATGCCCAGCAGGTGATCCCGGCCATGCGCTATGTGGACAACCACGGCCAGCCCACCGAGCAGTATCCGTTCAACCCGAACGGCTCGGCCGGCGGCCTGACCGCGGTGACCACGGCCGACGGCCGCTTCACGGCCATGATGCCCCACCCCGAGCGCGTGTTCCGCAACGTGCAGATGAGCTGGACTTCGGGCGACCCATCCGAATTCAGCCCCTGGATGCGCGTCTGGCGCAATGCGCGCAAGTGGCTGGGGTAAACGGCGTCCGGCGTTGAGGCAGCGTGCTGAAGGTCGGTGAGCTGGCCCGGCAGACAGGGCTGACGGTGCGCACCTTGCACCACTATGACCAGATCGGCCTGGTTGTGCCGTCCGCCCGCTCCGAAGCCGGCTACCGCCTCTATGCACCCGCCGACGTGCGGCGCCTGCAGAGCGTGCAGGCGCTGCGTGACCTGGGCTTTGGCCTTGCGCGCATTGCCCAGATGCTGGCCGGGCCGGCGCCGGATCGTGTTGCCCGCGCGCAGATCGAAGCCCAGCTGCGCGAGGTTGACGCAGCCATCGCGCGCAGCCGGCAGGTGCGCGAGCAGCTGTCGCTGCTGCTGCAGACCGTGGCGCTGGACGAGGCCGGCGACGCAGACGAACCGCCCTGGCGGCAGCTGCTGCAATTGCTGCCGGCCTTCAGCGCCCATTTCTCCGCGCGCGAGCTGCGCTCCGTGCTGCGGCGCTGGCAGCAGCTGCGCGCGCAATGGCTGCCGCTGATCGAACAGGTCGAGGCCCTGCGCCTGGCGCTGGTGCCGGCCGATGCGCCGCAGCTGCAGCGCCTGGCCCAGCAGTGGATGGACCAGTCCATGCGGCTCATGCACGGCAACCTGGCCCTGGCGCTGCGCTGGGCGCGCATGCACGAGCAGGCTCCCGAAACGGCACGCCACCAGGGCATTGCCCCGGCCACGCTGCAGTACATAGGACAGGCCATTGCGCTGCGCATGGCCGCCCTGCAGCGCCATGTGGATGCCGACCAACTGATGCGCCTGGATGCAGGGCTTGCCTCGCGTTGGCAGCAATGGGCCGCCCAGGCGCAGCGCCTGCTGGAGCAGGGTACCGGCGTGCACACGCCCGAGGCGCGGCGCCTGCTGGCGCAGTGGGATGCGCTGCTGGCGCGCATGGCCCGGCAGGATGCGGCGCTGCAGGTCGCCATTGCCCGCGCCTATGCCAGCGAACCCCTGCTGCAGCACGGCCACCCGGTCACTCCCGCGATGCGTGCACTGGTGCAGCGCATCCGCGAAGCCAGTGAGCCATCGGAGGCTTGACCCTCACGTCGCGTCAGGCCCGACAGTGCGGACTTCTGTTTCAAAGGAGTTCCGCATGCAACACACTTCCCCGACCTCTCCCGCCATGCCGCGGCCCGGTACCAGCCCGTCGGCGCTGCGCATGGCCATGCTGCGCGCCGTGCACGGCCTGCTCGACGAGCCCGTCGTGCTCCGCGATCCCCATGCGCTGGACATCCTGGAGCCGGGAATGGCCCAGGCACTGCGCGAGGATCCGTTCGTTCTCAACGACCCCATGAGCCGCACCATGCGCGCGGGCATCGTGGCACGCAGCCGCTATGCCGAGGATGCGCTGCAGGACGCCGTGGCCCAGGGGGTGCGCCAGTATGTCGTCCTCGGTGCCGGCTGGGATACGCTGGCGCTGCGCAACCCCTGGCCCGGGCAGCTGGCGGTGTACGAGGTGGACCAGCCTGCCGTACAGCAGGAAAAGCGCGCGCGCGTGCAGGCCCTGCCGGCTGCGCTGGCCGCACGGGCGCCGCACTGGGTGGCGGCGGACCTGTCTCGCCAGCGGCTGGCCGATGCGCTGGCACCGGCCGGCTTCGACCCGCGCCGGCCCGCCTGCATTGCATGGCTTGGCGTCACGCCGTATCTCGCGCCGGCGGCCGTGCAGGCCGTGCTGCGCGACGCCGCGCAGATGGCGCCGGGCAGCGTGCTGGTGCTGGACTACCGCGTCAGCAACCATCTGCTGGAACCGCTGGAGCGCATCATGGCCGAGCATTCGGCCAAGGCATTCGCCGCCATGGGCGAGCCCTGGCTCAGTGATTACGAGCCCAAGATCCTGCATGCGCAGCTGCGGGCGCTGGGCTGGTCCGTGCAGGAGGACCTGGGCGCCGCGCAGATCAATGCCCGCTATTTCCACCGCCGCCGTGACGGCCTGCAGACGGCGGGCGGCGGCTTTCGCTTCCTGAAGGCCGTGCGCGGATAGGCCGGCTGGCGTGCGGGCCGCCGCGCGACGGCGGCCCGATGGCGATTTTTTACGATTGTCTGTACCGGCGCGCGGCGGCGGGAGCAGCCGTGCGCTATTATTTTTATATCTTTCACTGAATGCCATGGCCGTGCGGATTGCAGTTGCGGCCCGGACCGTATCGATGGATAGCGTCGTCAACAGGGGATGTCTTTGTCGCGTGTGTTAGCAACTGAAGAGCAGGTCCTGGCCTTGTCGCCGGATGCCGCATCCAGCAAGGCGGCCAAAGGCCTGCAGTCCATCGGCAAGTGGCCCAGCACGGGCAGCAACGAAGCCGCGGTCTGGGGCGAATGCCAGGGCAGCGGCAGCAAGCCCTACCAGACCCAGGTGGACCTGAGCGGGCCTGCCTTCAAGTGCTCGTGCCCCAGCCGCAAGTTCCCCTGCAAGCATGGCCTGGCGCTGATGCTGCTGCGCGCGGCCGGGCAGGTGGCCGAAGGGGGCGAGCCGCCCGAGTGGGTGAACAGCTGGCTGGGCGGCCGCCAGGACAAGGCGGAAAAAAAGGAGGCCCGGGCTGCCGCTGCCGCAGCGGCGCCGGCCGACCCCGAAGCCGTGGCCAGGCAGCAGGCCCGACGCGAAGACCGGCGCTGGGAGAAGGTGGCCGCAGGCATGCAGGAGCTGTCGCTGTGGATGCAGGACATGGTGCGCAGCGGCCTGGCCAATCTGGCTGCCGACAGCCAGGCCCGCACCCGCTGGAACAACATGGCCGCCCGCATGGTGGATGCGCAGGCCGCCGGTATGTCGGCACGCATCAGGGATGCCTGGGAACTGGTCGACAGCCACCCGGGCTGGCCGCGCGATCTGCTGGCGCACCTGGGCCACTGGCAGTTGCTGGTCGATGCCGTGCAGCGCCGCGAAGCGCTGTCCGCACCCGTCAAGGCCGACGTGATGGCGGCGCTGGGCTGGTCTCCGGACAATGCCGAGGTGCAGGCCCTGGCCGAGCCTTTGGCCGACGAATGGCATGTGGCGGGCCTGCGCATGGTGGAGCGCGAAGGCCGGCTGACGGAGCGGCGGGTATGGCTGCAGGGCCGGCAAAGCGGCCGTGCGGCGCTGGTGATCGACTATTCCCAGGGCGGGCGCGGCTTTGAGACGGCCTGGCTGCCGGGCCGTGTCTATCGTTGTGCGCTGCACTTCTATCCCGGCCGGGCGCCGCTGCGCGCGCTGCTGGCCGGCAGCAATGCCGGCGCCCTGGTGGAGCAGGGCGCCAGGGCACTGACGGCGGCAGTGGCGGCCAGGCCCCTGGATGATCTTGCCCGGCGCGTGGCGGCCAATCCGCTGCAGGCGGCCCAGCCGTTGTGGTGCGACGGTGCCGGCCTGCAGCATGCCGAGGGACAGTGGTGGGCTGTCTGGCCCGGCGTGGACGGTGGCGCGCCGGGCCAGGTGCCTGCCCTGATCGCCGACGACGAGGCCTGGCACCTGCTGGCGCTGACCGGCGGCGCGCCCATGCTGCTGTTTGGCGAATGGGAGCCGGGGCGCGGCCATGTCGGATGCTGGCGGCTTCTCGGCGCCTGGCAGGCCGATGCGGCAGGCGCCATGCAATCCATCTGGCATCACCGGAGCGAGACCGTATGAGCAATGCACAAATCTGGGCTGCATTGCAGCAGTCGGCCATGGTGGGCGCGGAGCGCCTGCCCGTGCCGTCCCGCTTGGCACAGGCGGCGGACCGCACGCTGCCGGCCAGCCAGCAGGCGCTGCAGGCGGTACTGGCTGCCTCTGCCGGTGCCGATGCCGATGCCGATGCCGGACAGGCTGCCGCACGGCAGTTGCTGCGTGCCAGCGGCGTGGCTGCCGTGCTGGAGCGCGCCGGCTGGAGTCCGGGCCCGGGCCTTGCCCTGCAGCCCCTGGCGCCGGCTGCGGCCGAAACGCCGACCGGCGCTGCACGGCGCACGCCTGCTGCAACTCATGGGCGAAGTGCTGCGGGAAGGCCCGCAGGAACTGCTGGCCCCCATGTTCGTGGCGCTGGACGAGGGCGGGCGGCGCCTGCCCCATGGCCTGCTGGTGCAGGCGCTGGAGCTGGGACGCCAGTCCGCTGCGCTGCGCCATTGGCTCACGCCGGTGCTGGGCGAGCGCGGGCGCTGGCTGGCGGCGCTCAATCCGCAATGGAGCTATGCCAGCGGCGTGCAGGAAACGGCCGATCCCGAACAGATCTGGCAGGAGGGCTCCATCGACCAGCGCGTTGCGCTGCTGCACGGCGAGCGCACGGCCGACCCGGCCAAGGCCCGGGCGCGGCTGGAAGCCAGCCTGAAGGAATTGAGCGCCAAGGAGCGCGCGCCCATGGTCATGGTGCTGGAGACCGGCCTTTCCCTGGACGACGAGCCGCTGCTGGAAAAGCTGCTGGGCGACCGCAGCAAGGAGGTGCGCGAAAACGCGGCCCGCCTGCTGTCGCGCCTGCCGCAAAGCGCGCACAGCCAGCGCATCACCGGCTGGCTGCAGGCCATGCTGAGCCGCGACGCCAGGGGCGAATGGCAGATCGAGCCGCCCGAGGAGGGCTGCAAGGACTGGGAGCGCGACGGCATCGCGCTGCAGCCGCCGCCGTACATCAAGGGCGTCAGGGCCTGGTGGCTGCAGCAGATGGTGGAGCTGGCTCCGCTCGACTTCTGGACCGGCACGCTGGCCATGGCGCCCGAGCAGCTGTGGGAGTGGAGCCGCCGCAGCGACTGGAAGACGGCGCTGCGCCAGGGCTGGCTGGCCGCCTTGCGCGACCAGCATGACGTGCGCTGGATTGCGCTGCTGCAGACCCTGGAGCGCGATGCGCGGGCCGAGTCGCTGCTGCCTGCGCTGCTCGACCGGCTCGGCCAGGAGCAGCGCGAGGCGCACTGGCTGGCGCAGCTGCAGCAAGCCAGGGGCACGCTGATCGACCGCATCAACGCCATCGAAAGCGGCATGCCGCCCGTTGGCGAATTTTCCCAGGCCCTGTCCGAGCGGCTCATGGAGGAGCTCGACAAGGCGCTGGGCGGCAAGCAGGCCACCGGCAGCTGGCACAGCTGGCAGGCCGACCAGGCCCTGCTGGCCTGCGCGCGCCGGCTGCATGCCGGGGTATTGCCGCGATTTGCCCTGCTATGGCGTAAGCCGGCTGCCAGCGCTGCCGCCGACGCCGAACCCGATGCAGCAACTGCCAGCGGCATTGCGCTCACGCCCGAGCAGCAGGCCCGGCTGGAGCGCGCGCGCCTGCGTCCCTGGGATGACGAGCGCGTGCTGGCGCAGCTCAACCGCTGCGTCGACCTGCGCATGGCCCTGCATGCCGCGCTGGGCGCCTGATCCCTTTTTCCGTTTTCCGAATTCCACCCTCAAGCACACCATGAGCCAAGTACTACGCCAGCACGCCGAACAGCAATTCGCCGAGGAACTCGATGCCCTGCAGAAGGTGGACGACCGTCCGCGTCCGCCCAACTGGAAGCTGTCTCCCTGGGCCGTGCTGCAGTACCTGATGGGCGGCAAGCTCAGCAACGGCTTTGACGTCAGCGCCAAATACATCGGCAATCCGCGCCTGATGGAAATCGCGGTCTCCACGCTGGCCACCGACCGCGCGCTGCTGCTGTACGGCGTGCCCGGCACGGCCAAGTCCTGGGTGTCCGAGCATCTGTCGGCCGCCGTCAGCGGCGACTCCACCATGCTCATCCAGGGCACGGCCGGCACCAGCGAGGAACAGCTGCGCTACGGCTGGAACTACGCCCAGCTGCTGGCCCATGGCCCTTCCGACAAGGCGCTGATCCCCAGCCCCCTGGTCAACGCCATGCGGCTGGGCAAGATCGCGCGCATCGAGGAGCTCACGCGCATCCCCGCCGACGTGCAGGACACGCTGATCACCGTGCTGTCCGAAAAGACGCTGCCCGTGCCCGAGCTGGGCACGGAATTCCAGGCCGTGCCGGGCTTCTCGGTCATCGCCACGGCCAACAACCGCGACAAGGGCGTGAACGAGCTGTCCAGCGCCTTGAAGCGCCGCTTCAATACCGTGGTCCTGCCCGTGCCGGCCTCGCAGGACGAGGAGGTGCAGATCGTCACCAAGCGCGTGACCGAGCAGGGGCGCGCGCTGCAGCTGCCGGCCGAGCCGCCCGCGCTGCAGGAAGTGCGCCGCGTGGTGCAGATCTTCCGCGAGCTGCGCAATGGCCAGACCGAGGACGGCAAGACGGTGCGCATCAAGTCGCCCAGCGCCACGCTGTCCACGGCCGAGGCCATCTCGGTCATCAACAGCGGCATGGCGCTGGCCGGGCACTTTGGCGACGGCGTGCTGCGCGCCGGCGATGTGGCCTCGGGCCTGCTGGGCGCCGTCATCAAGGACCCGGTGCAGGACGCCGTGGTCTGGAAGGAATACCTGGAAACCGTGGTCAAGGAGCGCAGCGACTGGAAGGATCTGTACCGCGCCTGCCGCGAACAGCTCTGACCCTATGAGCGACGCACTGCATTTCTTTGGCATACGCCACCATGGCCCGGGCTGCGCGCGCAGCCTGCTGGCGGCGCTGGAGCGCCTGCAGCCCGACTGCATCCTGGTCGAAGGCCCGCCCGAGGGCGAGGCCCTGCTGCCCCTGCTGCAAAGCCCCGAGCTGCGCCCGCCCGTGGCCATGCTGGTCTACCGGCAGGACGAGCCCAGCCATGCGGCCTTCTATCCGTTTGCCGAGTTCTCGCCTGAATGGCAGGCCCTGCACTGGGCCGGTCGCCACCAGGTGCCGGTACGTTTTTTCGACCTGCCGCAGACCCATGCAATGGCGATCGAGGCGCAGCGGCGCGAGCAGCCGAGGCCGGAGCAGGCGGAATCCGAAGCCGGCGGCCAGGACGATGCCGTGGAAGGCGGCGAAGCGGCCGCTGCCGGGCAGGCCTTGCCCGCTGCCGAGGACCGCGCCGATATGGCGCTCGATGGCGAGGCGAACATTGCCGCCCGCCATCTGCCCGGCGATCCGCTGGACTGGCTGGCCCATGCGGCGGGCTTCGAGGATGGCGAAAGCTGGTGGAACCGCCTGGTGGAAGAACGGGGCGACAGCGAGCAACTGTTCGAGAGCATTGCCGAGGCCATGGCCGCCGTGCGCTGCGAGATCGCCAAAGAGAGCGGCGCGCATGGCGAGCACTGGCGCGGCGCGCACTACGGGCGGCGCGAAGCCTTGCGCGAGGCCTGGATGCGCCAGTGCATGCGCGAAGCGGTCAGGGCCGGCCACCAGCGCATTGCCGTGGTCTGCGGTGCCTGGCATGTGCCGGCGCTCAAGGAGAACGTGACGGCCAAGGCCGACAGCGCCTTGCTCAAGGGCCTGCCCAAGGCCAAGGTGCAGGCCACCTGGGCGCCCTGGACCTACCGCAACCTGGCCAGCAGCAGTGGCTACGGCGCGGGCGTCACCTCGCCGGGCTGGTATGCGCACCTGTGGCAATGTTCGGCGCCCGGCAAGGCACTGGTGGCCGCGGCTCCCGCCAGCACCGTGCGCACGGCCGGCTGGCTCGCGCGTGTGGCACACCTGCTGCGCGAAAAGGACCTGGACTGCTCCAGCGCCCACATCATCGAGGCCACGCGCCTGGCCGAAAGCCTGGCGGCCTTGCGCGGCCAGCCCTCGCCGGGCCTGGAGGAGCTCAACGAAGCCATCAGCACCGTCATCTGCATGGGCGAGACCGCGCCGCTGCAGCTGATCGAGGACGGCCTGACGGTGGGCGACGTGCTCGGCACCGTGCCGGCCGATGTGCCCCAGGTGCCGCTGCAGCGCGACATCGAACAGCAGCAGAAGACGCTGCGCCTCAAGCCCGAGGCGGCGACCCGGTTGCTGGCGCTGGACCTGCGCAAGGACACCGACCTGGCGCGCAGCCGCTTTTTGCACCGCCTGCGCCTGCTGGGCATCGACTGGGGCACGCTGGCGCGCGATGCGCAGCGCAACCGCGGCACCTTCCGCGAAAGCTGGCAGCTGCAGTGGCAGCCCGAGCTGGCCGTGCGCATCATCGAGGCCAGTGTGCACGGCGCCACCGTGGCTCAGGCCGCCACGGCCAGGCTGCGCGCCAGCCTGACGCCCGGGACGCCGCTGCCCGCGCTGGCCCAGGCGATCGACGATGCGCTGCTGGCCGATCTGCCGCAGCTGGTCGAGGCCCTGGTCGCCACGCTGGCCGAGCGCGCCGCGACCACCGGCGACGTGGCCCAGCTGCTGCAGGCCCTGCCGCCGCTGGCCGGTGTGTACCGCTACGGCAGCGTGCGCCAGACCGATACGGCACTGCTGGCCGCGGTGATCGACTCCCTGGTGCTGCGTGCCGCCATCGGCCTGCCCGTGGCCTGCATGGCCATGGACCAAGAAGCCGCTGCCGCCATGCGGACCCAGGTGCTGGCCGCCCATGACGCGCTGCGCCTGCGCGGCGCCGGCGAACCCGATGCGCAAGCCGGGGAGTCGCGCAACGCCTGGCGCGCCGCGCTCAGAAGCCTGGCCATGGGCGACGCCGCGGCGGCCCTGCTGCGCGGCATGGCCTGCCGCCTGCTGCTGGACGAGCACCTGCTGGAGAGCGGCGAAGCCGTGGCCCAGTTCGGCCGCAATCTGTCGCTGGGCGTGGCGCCCATGGATGTGGCGGCCTGGCTCGATGGCTTTCTCAACCAGCAGGCCCTGGTGTTGCTGCACGACGAGGCCATCTGGGGCGCGGTCGACGCTTGGCTCACGCAGCTGGGCGAGGCCCAGTTCGCGCAGATCCTGCCGCTGGTGCGGCGCAGCTTCTCGGCCTTCAGCAACCACGAGCGCCAGAGCCTGGGCGAGAAGGCCAGGCGCACGCCCGTGGGTGGTGCCGCAGGGCCTGCTGCAGCGGCCGTGGCACAAGGTGCGGCAGGCGGTGCGGCACCGCAGGCTCCGCCATGGGACGAAGCGCGCGCCGTGCTGGCCCTGCCCGTGCTCGATGAGCTGTTGGGGCTGGAGCTGCCCGCAGCGCTCACAGAGCAAGCGCCGGCTGCTCCTGTTTCCGAAGAACTCAGCGAGGTGACGCCATGAACGATGCGGCAGCTGCCGATACCCATGCCATCGACGAGCAGGCGCTGCAGCCCACCACGCGGCTGCAGCGCTGGCGCATGGTGCTGGGCGGGCCCGCCGATGCCAGCTGCGGCGGTGTCTCGGGGCGCTTGCAGGAGATGGACCAGGCGCTGGCCGCGCTGTACGAGGAGGACAGCAAGCTGGCCTCGCGCCGCGGCGGGCGCGGCAATTCCTCGCCCTCGGTCGCGCGCTGGCTGGGCGACATCCGCAAGTATTTTCCGAGCCAGGTCGTGCAGGTCATGCAGCGCGACGCCATGGAGCGCCTGAACCTGCGCGAGCTGCTGCTGCAGCCCGAGATGCTGGAGAACGTGCAGCCCGACGTGCACCTGGTGGCCGACCTGATCTCGCTGGGCTCCGTGATCCCGCAGAACACCAAGGCCACGGCGCGGCTGGTGGTGCGCAAGGTGGTGGATGAGCTGATGAAAAAGCTCGAGGACCCCATGCGCAGCGCCGTGGCCGGGGCGTTGGACCGCAGTCAGCGCAACCGCCGCCCGCGCCATGCCGAGATCGACTGGAACCGCACCATCCGCGCCAACCTGCGCCACTGGCAGCCCGAGTACCGGACCATCGTGCCCGAGACGCTGATCGGCTACGGCCGCAAGGCGCGCCGCCCGCAGCGCGAGGTGATCCTGTGCATAGACCAGAGCGGCTCCATGGCCAACTCGGTCGTGTACTCCAGCATCTTCGGAGCGGTGATGGCCAGCCTGCCGGCCGTCTCCACCAGGCTCGTGGTGTTCGATACCGCCGTGGTGGACCTGACCGACAAGCTCGACGATCCCGTCGATGTGCTGTTCGGCGTGCAGCTGGGCGGCGGCACCGACATCAACGGCGCCGTGGGCTACTGCCAGGGGCTGATCGGCGAGCCGCGCAACAGCATCCTGGTGCTGATCTCCGACCTCTACGAGGGCGGCGTGGAGTCGGGCCTGCTGCGCCGCGCCCACGAGCTGGTCGAGGCCGGCGTGCAGTTCATCACGCTGCTGGCGCTCAGCGACGAGGGCGCGCCCGCCTACGACGCGGAACTGGCCGCCAAGCTCGCGGCGCTGGGCGTGCCATCGTTCGCCTGCACGCCCGATGCCTTTCCGCAGCTCATGGCCGCGGCGATCCGCCGCGACGACGTGGCCGCCTGGGCCGCGACGCAGGGCTTCAGGACCAGCAAGTAGCGGCGACCGGCGGCGCTGCGCGCTCCTGCTTTGCAAGCAGCTGGCACGCGCCTTGCCTGCATTGCATGGCCGACAAGGGCTGCAGTGCAGGCCCGGTGCGCGCTGGCAGCTTGCAGATGCATAGCATGCCCTGGCGCCGCCGCCATGCGATTTGCCCCGCAGCCCGCGGGGTTTGGCTTCGGGCGCGCATGGCGCACTGCATGATGGGGCATTGCCGAACAAGGAGATGCAATGGCGGGTGCTGGCCTTTTGATGCTGCTGGACGATATCGCGGCGCTGCTGGACGACGTGGCCTTGATGACCAAGACCGCGGCGGCCAAGAGCACGGCCGCGGCCGACGATGTGGCCACCATGACCAAGGTGGCCGTGGGCAAGACGGCGGGCGTGCTGGGCGACGATCTGGCGCTCAATGCCGAGCAGGTCACCGGCGTGCGCGCCAGCCGCGAGCTGCCCGTGGTCTGGGCCGTGGCCAAGGGCTCGCTCAAGAACAAGGCCATCCTGATTCCCGCGGCGCTGCTCATCAGCGCCTTTGCGCCCTGGCTGATCACGCCGCTCCTGATGGTGGGTGGCGCCTTTCTGTGCTTCGAGGGCGTGGAAAAGATCCTGGAGCTGTTCCACAAGCACCAGAAACCCGATGTGCAGGAGGCTCGCATCGACGCGCAGCAGGCCGCGCAGGCCGGCGTGGCGCCGTCCTCGGTGCGCGCCGCGCGCGCCAAGGCCGTGGACCCGGTCGCGTACGAGAAGGCCAAGGTGGCCGGCGCCGTGCGCACGGACTTCATCCTCTCGGCCGAGATCATGGCCATCGCCCTCGGCACGGTGGCGCAAAAACCCATCTGGGAGCAGGCGCTGGTGCTGTGCGTCGTGGCCCTGGCCATCACCGTGTTCGTCTACGGGCTGGTGGCCGCCATCGTGCGCATGGACGATGTGGGCAGCTGGCTCATGGCGCGCGCGGGCCGCGCCGCGCAGGCCCTGGGGCGCGGGCTGATCGGCTTCACGCCCTGGCTGATGAAGGGCCTGTCCATCGTCGGCACGGCCGCCATGTTTCTCGTGGGCGGCAGCCTGCTGGTGCACGGCATGCCGCCCGTCACGCACTGGCTGCACGACAGCATCGAGCCCCTGGGCGGCGTGGCCGCCGCCGTGGTGCCGCATCTGGTGCACGTGGGTGTCGGCGCCGTGGTGGGCGGCGCGGTCGTGGCCGGCGTGGAGCTGTGGCACAGGCTGCGGCCGGCCCCGGCCCCGCATTGAAGAAAGGGCCTGTGCGTGGCGCCAGGGCAACGCATTGCGGTTTCCGTGGGGCCGCGACGGCCGAGGTGGTTTCGGGTTGACCTGGGACAAACCCTTGGAGTGAACGCCTTGTTTCAATCAGGGCCAGGGGATGCATCGCCTCCCAGGAATCACTTCAAGGAAATCCCAATGAAAAAGACCCTGATCGCCATTGCCGCAGCCGCCAGCGCCCTGACCGCCGGCACCGCCTTTGCCCAGTCCTTCGACGGCAGCAGCCCCTGGATGGTGCGCATGCGCGCCGTGCACCTGAACAGCGACAACGGCGGCGCCGCGGGCGATGCCGGCGTGAGCATCAACAACAAATGGATGCCCGAAGTCGACGTGTCGTACTTCTTCACGCCCAATATCGCGGCCGAGCTGGTGCTGACCTATCCGCAAAAGCACGACGTGCGCCTGAACGGCGGCAAGATCGGCTCGCTCAAGCACCTGCCGCCCACGCTGCTGGCCCAGTACCACTTCACCAATTTCGGCGCTTTCAAGCCCTATGTGGGCGCCGGCATCAACTACACGCGCTTTTCGAACGTCGACATCCTGGACGGCGCCGTGACCGTCAAGAAGAACAGCTTCGGCGGCGCGCTGCAGGTGGGCTTCGACTATGCGCTGGACAAGAACTGGTCGCTGAACTTCGATGTCAAGAAAGTCTTCATCGACACCAAGGTGAGCGGCGCCGGCGTCTTCGACAACACCCCCTTCAAGGTCGATCCCTGGCTGGTCGGCGTGGGTGTGGGCTACCGCTTCTGATCGCTGCCGCGGCGGCGCCTGGCCGCCTGCCAGGCCTTGGGTTGCGGAATCGGCATGCTGCACTGCGGCATGCCGATTTTTGTTTTCATGCTCCTGTAAACATAGCTTCAGATGACTGCCGGGAAAGAGGTTGCAGCTGGATTCATGAGAAAGTCATGAATCCAGGAAGCACTCCTACGCCGGCCGCCGGAGCATGGCCTTAGTCTGGCGCTCGGGCCTGCCGCTGCAGCCGCGGCGGCAGGGGCCGGCAGCCGCGCCCCCGTGCACGGCGACAGAATGCATCCATGCCGCACGCCAGGCCGAGGCCGGCGATCGGCTTGCAAGGAGACCAGGCCATGGACGGTATGTCGATGCGGGCGGAGCAGTTTTCCAGAGCCGGGCGATTGCCCCTGCCCTTGCCCACGGGGCGTTTCGCGCTGCGCAGCAGCGCCCGTGCCCGCGAACCCGCGCAGCCCCCGCAGCACCAGCTGCAGCAGGAGTTGCAGCGCGAATTGCGCCAGGGCCTGATGCAGCCCGCGGCGCAGATTTCTCCCAAGTTCTTCTACGACGAGCGCGGCTGCGCGCTGTTCGAGCAGATCACGCGCCTGCCCGAGTACTACCCGACGCGAACCGAGGACGCCATCATGGCGCGCTACGAGCAGGCCATGGCCGAGGCCATGGGCCCGTGCCAGGTGCTGATCGAGCTGGGCGCCGGCAATTGCGAGAAGGTGCGTCGCCTGTGCCGCAGCCTCGCGCCACGGCAGTTCGTGGGCGTGGACATCGCGGCCGGTTTCCTGTCCCGGGCCGTGCAGCGGCTGCAGCAGGAGTTCTCGCCCATGGCCGCGCGCGCCGTGGCCGCGGATTTCACGCAGGAATGGGCCCTGCCGGCCGACGTGCCGCGCGCCGGACGCCTGCTGTTCTACCCGGGCTCCTCCATCGGCAACTTCGACCCCGATCAGGCCCAGCACATGCTGGCCCATATGCGCAGCCTGCTGGGCGACGACGGCGCGCTGCTCATCGGCATAGACCTGCCCAAGCCCCGGGAGGTGCTGATCGCCGCCTACGACGATGCCCAGGGCGTGACGGCCGCCTTCAACCGCAATGTGCTGCGGCATGTCAACCACGTGCTGGGCAGCGACTTCGACCTGCAGGACTGGGCGCACGAGGCGCGCTTCGACGCCGTGCATTCACGTGTGGAAATGCATTTGCGTGCGCTGCGGCCGGTGATCGTGGGCTGGCCGCAGGGGCTGCGCCAGTTCGCCGAGGGCGAGACCATCCACACCGAAAACAGCTACAAATACCCGCTGGGCACGTTTCTCGGCATGCTGTCGCGTGCCGGCTTCGGCCGCAAGCGCGTCTGGACCGATGCACGGAACTGGTTTGCCGTCATTCACGCCCATGCCTGAGCCGCATGCGCTGCAGGCCCTGGCCGGGCGCTACCTGCGCGTGCGCGCCCGGACACAGCGGCTGGCCGAGCCGCTGTCGGCCGAGGACGCCTGCGTGCAGTCCATGCCCGATGCCAGTCCGGCCAAATGGCACCTGGCCCACACCACCTGGTTCTTCGAGACCTTCGTGCTGGCCGCGCATGTGCCCGGATACGAGGCGTTCGATCCGTCGTTCCGCATGCTGTTCAACTCCTACTACCAGCAGGTGGGCGAGCGCCATCCGCGCGCACGGCGCGGCCTGCTCACGCGGCCTTCGCTGCAGCAGGTGCAGGACTACCGCGATGCGGTGGACGAGCGCATGCTGGCGCTGCTGGAAAGCATGGTGCGCGGCACGAGAAAGGGGCCCGAGGCCTGCCGCGCCATCGGCGATCTGGTGGAGCTGGGCCTGCAGCACGAACAGCAGCACCAGGAACTGCTGCTGACCGACATCAAGCATCTGCTGTCCTGCCATCCGCTATGGCCCGCCTATATGCCGGACCCCGTGCCGCCCGGTGGTCCCGGTGATGCCCAGGACGATGCCGTGCCGGCGCTGCACTGGCTGCCGGTGCAGCGCGGCCTGCACGAGACAGGCCATGCGGGGCAGGGCTTTGCGTTCGACAACGAGCTGCCGCGGCATGCGGTGTTTCTGCAGGCGGCCGAGATTGCGAGCCGGCCGGTGAGCAACGCCGAGTTCCTGGCGTTTGTGCGCAGCGGCGGCTACGGGCAGCCGCAGTGGTGGCTGGCAGAAGGCTGGGACTGGCGCGAGGCGCAGCAGCTGCTCCATCCCTGGTACTGGCGCAGCACGGGGGCGGCGGAGGCTGGCTGGCAGGAGTTCAGCCTGCATGGCGCCCTGCCGCTCCATCCGGCGCGGCCCGTGGCCCATCTGTCCTATTACGAGGCCGATGCCTATGCGCGCTGGGCCGGTGCGCGCCTGCCCACCGAGGCCGAATGGGAGGCCGCGATGGCACCGCACTGGCCGCTGGCCGAAGAAGAGGGGGTTGAGGGCCCGCAGGAGAGTGACCGGGTGCGCTTGCATCCCTGGCCCATGGCGCAGGAGGCGGGCGGGATGCAGCTCGGGCAGGTCTGGGAATGGACCCAGTCATCCTATGCGGCCTACCCGGGCTTTCGCGTGGCCGAGGGCGCCGTGGGCGAATACAACGGCAAGTTCATGGTCAACCAGTACGTGCTGCGCGGCGGCTCCTGCCTGACGCCCCCGGGCCATGCGCGGGCGAGCTACCGCAACTTTTTTCCCGCCGCTGCCCGCTGGCAGATGACGGGGCTGCGGCTGGCACGCGATGCGGGCTGACAGCCTTGCCCGCTCCCGGTGCTACTGAATAAAGAGCTGCCAGCGCTTTATGGAAAAGCGCTGCAGCCCTAAATGCTTCAAACCGCGGCCAGGGCCTGGTTCAGGTCTTCCAGCAGGTCGTCAATGTGCTCGATGCCGATGGACAGGCGCACCATGCCTTCGCTGACGCCGGCCTTGGCCAGCTCGGCCGCATCCAGCTGGCGGTGCGTGGTCGAGGCCGGGTGCGTGGCCAGCGACTTGGCATCGCCGATGTTCACCAGGCGGGTGAACAGCTGCAGCGCGTCGAGGAAACGCGCACCGGCCGCGCGCGCATCGCCGTCGGCCGCCTTGAGGCTGAACGACAGAATGCCCGATGCCCGGCCGCCCAGCTGGCGCTGCACGAGCGCATGGTCGGGGTGGTCCTTCAGGCCTGCGTAGCGCACCCATTCCACCTTGGGGTGGCTTTGCAGCGTTTCGGCGATCTTCTGCGTGTTCTCGCAGATACGGTCCATGCGCAGCGCCAGCGTCTCGATGCCCTGCAGGATCAGGAAGGCGTTGTGTGGCGAGAGGGCCGCACCCGTGTTGCGCAGCGGCACCACGCGCACGCGGCCGATGTAGGCGGCCTCGCCCAGGGCTTCGGTATAGACCACGCCGTGGTAGCTCACATCGGGCTCGTTCAGGCGCCTGAAGCGCGCCTTGTGCCGGGCCCAGGGGAATTTGCCGCTGTCCACGATGGCGCCGCCGATGCTGTTGCCGTGGCCGCCCAGGTATTTGGTCAGTGCATGCACCACGATGTCGGCGCCATGCTCGATGGGGCGCAGCAGGTAGGGGCTGGGCACGGTGTTGTCCACGATCAGCGGCACGCCGTGGTCATGGGCCACCTTTGCCAGCGCGGCGATGTCGGTCACATTGCCCAGCGGGTTGCCGATGGATTCGACGAACACCGCCTTGGTCCTGTCGTCGATGAGACTGGCAAAGCTGGCCGGATCGCGCGGATCGGCGAAGCGCACCGTGATGCCCTGCTGCGGGAAGGTGTGGGCGAACAGGTTGTAGGTGCCGCCGTAGAGCGTGCTGGCCGAGACGATGTTGTCGCCGGCCTCGGCAATCGCCTGGATGGCATAGGTGATGGCCGCCATGCCCGAAGCCACGGCCACGGCGGCGATGCCGCCTTCCAGTGCCGCCACGCGCTTTTCGAGCACGTCGTTCGTGGGGTTCATGATGCGCGAGTAGATGTTGCCCGGCACCTTGAGGTCGAACAGGTCGGCGCCGTGCTGGGCGCTGTCGAAGGCATAGGCCACCGTCTGGTAGATGGGCACGGCCACGGCCTTGGTCGTGGGGTCAGGGGAGTAGCCGGCATGTACGGCCAATGTCTCGATATGCATCTGCAACCTTTTATTCACGGAAAGAATCGGGGAATGGGCTCTGGGACCCGGTGCGAGCGGCCATTATGGGTGGCGGCCGCGGGAAGGGGAAACAACGGATTCGCTATGTGCTTATGCCGCGCAGAATCCGCTGATACACTTTGAAACGAGCCGGTGGCCATGCATGCAACGGCGTGCAGCGGCCCTGTCCTTGAGCGCCCTGACCGGGTTTTGCCAGAGCGAATCGTGAACGTGAATGCCCATCAATATTTCTCGTTGACCGCGCCGGCCGGGGTGATTGCGCTGGGCATGGTGCTGGTCGCCTGCTGGTGGGTGCAGCGCCGCAGCAGGTCCGCGCGCTTTCTGCTGTGGGTGGCTGCAGGCTATGTGCTGCCTTCACTGGCCATGGGGCTGCAAAGCCTGATGAGCAATGCGCAGCTGAGCCAGTGGTCGCTGTTCACCGCCGTGCTGTACCTGGCCGGGCTCTGGTGCCTGGCCCAGGGCATGGCGCTGCGGGCCGGTATCGGGTCCATCTCCTGGCAGGCCGGGGCGGTGATCTCGGCGGCGACGCTGGCCGGGCTTTACTACCACTCGCGGATGCATGACGACTTGTGGGCGCGCATGCAATGGCTCAACCTGGGCGTTGGCGCCTTGCTGCTGCTGCCCGCGCGCCGCCTGTGGCGGGCCCGGCTGCCTGCCGACCGGCTGGAGCGCCTGCTGCACTGGTCGTTTCTGGGACTGGCGGCCTACCATGTGCTCAGGGCCGCTACTGCGGCCTTGCTGGTGCCCGCGCATGGGCCGATCGTGCTGACGCACTCGGGCTACTGGCTTGCCATGCTGGCTGGCAGCCTGCTGTTTGCCATCTGGTTTTCCGTGCTGCTGCTGGCCTGCTCCATGCGCACCGTCTACATGAGCATGCGCGACGAGCGCAACCGCGATCCCCTGACACGCCTGCTCAACCGCCGCGGCTTCGAGGAGGCCGCCGATGCACTGCTGGGCAACGGACGCAGCGGACCCTGGGTGGCCGTGGTCGGGGATATCGACCACTTCAAGCGCGTGAATGACCGTTGCGGCCATGCCTGCGGCGACCAGGTGCTGCAGGCCGTGTCCGAGTTGCTGATGCAGCAGGTCAGGGAGCAGGACCTGGTGGCGCGCTTTGGCGGCGAGGAATTCGTGCTGCTGCTGGGCCGCGTGCAGTTGCCGGAGGCGGAGAAGGTGGTGCAGCGCATCCGGGAGCAGCTGCGTGCCATGCCGCTGGCCATGCTGCCGACCGACATGCGCATCACCATGAGCTTCGGCATTGCCGCGGTGCAGACAAGGCAGTCGCTGCGCTCCTCGCTGCACGAGGCCGATGTGCTGTCCTATGCGGCCAAGCAGGCCGGGCGCGACCGCATCCATCTGCAGGCCTTTGCCTGAACAGGGCACCGGGCGAAAGCGCCGTGCGACGGCCCTCAGGCCTGGGGCTGTGCCTGCGGGCCCGGGCGTGGGCGCCTGCCTGGTGCCGGCACGGGGGGCTGCCGGTGTTCCCATCCGGCCAGCGCAGCCTGCACCCGCGCTGCCGCGTGTGCATCATGGGCCGCATAGCGGCGTTGCGCTTCGCTGAGCTCGCGCACGGCCCAGTTCGAGGTGCTGGTCTTCTTGGACTTGCGGAAGTTCTGCCCCAGCACCAGCGCCACGGCCGCCCGCACGCCGACCGAGGCCCCATAGCCATGGCGCTTGAAGACGCGGTCCAGGTCCAGGATGTTGTTCAGTTCCACGCCCAGCTTGCGCGGCAGCGCATGCCTGTCGTTGTCCAGGCCGAAGCCCGCCTTGCAGATGCCTGCGTGGGCCAGCACCTCGCGGGCCAGTTCCACGGCTTGCGGATGGTGCAGCTGCAACAGCCAGGCTTCCTGCTCCGTGGCCAGCTGCACCACATGCGGGCCGGTATCGGTCTGGCTGCTGTGAAACAGCGGCTTGCTCTCGGTATCGAAGCCCAGGACCGTCGCCGACAGCAGGCGCTGGCGCGCCAGCGCGAAATCGGCCTCGGTCTGCGGCACGTGTATGGCGCTGTCGGGCAGGCCTGCATAAGAGGGCAGCAGCGCGGATTCTTCCTTGCTGGGCGGTTTGATTCTGGGCATATGGACGCTATTGTGCAGCCCGGACGCTTCCCCATGCGGCGAGCCGGCGTGGGGGCGCTTGCCTTTGTCCCCGGATTGTGGGGATTCTCTTGTGGACAACTGCCCGGGTAACCGCGCAAACCCGCACCGGCTGGAGGTTTGCCTGCAATGCCTAAAAAAGCATCATGGGCGTCGGGCGGGGTGAAAGAAGCGCAAGGGCCGGCTGCGATATCCGCCAGGTAGCGGGTCGATGGGCCTCAGTCCGGAAGGGGGAGGGACTCGAGCCGGCAGGACTTTCGATTGCCGCTGCATCAATCCTCCGCGTCCGCATTGCGCTGGCGCAAGTGGCGCTTGATCTGGGGGCGCTGCAGGCGCTGCTCGGGTGCGGCGCCTTCGGTCACACCCATGGCGCGCTGCAGCTGGATGTGAGCGACCAAGCCGCCCGAGGAGGAGTTGGACAGTGCAAAAACGCCGCCCATGCGCTGGACCGTCTTGTCGACGATGGACAGGCCCAGGCCGGCACCGGCCGCTGCCGTGCGCGCCGAGTCGCCGCGGAAGAACGGCTGGGTCAGGCTGGCCAGCTGTTCGGGCGGAACGCCCGTGCCGTGGTCGCGGATGCGCACCACGAGCCAGCTGCCGTTTTCCTTGACGGTCACGTCCACATAGGTCGATTCGGTGTCGGGCGTCTTGCCATACCGGCGCGCGTTCTCGAACAGGTTGGAGATCACGCGGGCCAGTTCCACCTCGTCGGCCAGCACGTACATGCCTTCGGGCACGGCCATGGAAATCTGCAGCTCGCGATGGTCCTGCACGGCATAGACGCAGGAAGAGACCACGGCATGCAGGTCCACGGGGCTCAGTGTCACATGGTCGGGGCGCGCGTAGTCGAGGAATTTGTCGATGGTTGCATCCAGCTGCACGATGTCGGCCACCATGTGCTCGCGCGCGACTTCGTCGTCCACGCTCATTTCGGTTTCCAGGCGCAGGCGCGCCAGCGGCGTGCGCAGGTCGTGCGAGATGCCGGCCAGCATGACCGCGCGGTCCTGCTCCAGCTTGGCCAGTTTCTGGGCCATGCGGTTGAAGCCGATGTTGACTTCGCGGATCTCGCTGGTCACGGCTTCCTCGTCGAGCTGGCTGGCGTCGAAGTCGCCGTCGCGCACGCGGTTGGCCGCGAACGACAGCTGCTTGAGCGGCCGGTTGATCAGCCGCGCGATGGCCGCGGCGCCGATCAGCGACAGCAGCCCGGCCGTGACCAGCCAGATCAGCCAGGTGCGCCCGCTGGCCGGCGTGAAACGCGAGCGGTCCATGAGCAGCCAGTTGCGGTCGCCATTGATGGTGAAGCCCACCCACAGTCCCGGTTCGCCGTTGACGCTGCGCGCCACGATGGTGCCGTAGCCCAGGCGGCGCGTGAGTTCCTCGGTCAGCCGCTTGCCCAGCGTGTTCTGGTCCAGCAGCTCGAAGCTGTCGCCGGGCTCGCGCGGCAGGATGCGCACGCCTTCCTGGTCGGCCATGGTCTTGATCAGCGAGACGCGGTTGATTGCATCCGAGTGCACCAGGGCCGCCCGGCTCAGGTTGACCAGCGAGGCGATCTGCTGCGCCGTGTGCAGCGTGCGCGGTTCGAAATCCAGCGCGCGCAGTGTCTGCAGCCATGCCAGGATGCTGCCCACCAGCAACAGGGCCAGCAGGCAGAACGTGCGCCAGAAAAGATTCAGCCCCAGGGGCGAGCGCGCGGTCAGGCGCCGCTCGTACTCCAATGGCACGGGGCTGGTGGCGTCGGCGGGCGTGGCGGAAAAGACACTCATGAGCAGCAATGTGCAAATAGCGGTGGGAGCAGGGACGAGCGGCTGTCGCTGAAAATGAGTGGTCGCTTCAATTTCTCTCGGGCGGTGTCATGGTGGGCACCAAGCCTACGCCATGCGCTGCCGCCCGAAGTTACGGGTTGTCTTTGCCGTGACAAACAGGCCACAGCCGCGGCCTGGCGGCCGCCTCCCGGCCCGCGGTCCGGGCAAGGTCGGCACCATACCGCGTTTGGTCTGGCTTTGTCATGAAAAGATGACATTTCCCGAGCAATGAATGTGCTACTGCGGTGAAGGCCAATGGCTGCACGACAGCATGGCCGTGCGTGCATGGGGCCGGTCAGTTCACGCCATCGGGCACGAACACATAGCCCACGCCCCAGACTGTCTGGATGTAGCGCGGCGCGGCCGCATCTTCCTCGATGAGCTTGCGCAGGCGCGAGACCTGCACGTCCAGGCTGCGGTCAAAGGGCTCGAACTCGCGGCCGCGTGCCAGCAGGGCCAGCTTTTCGCGCGACAGCGGCTGGCGCGGGTGGCGCACCAGGGCCTTGAGCATGGCGAATTCGCCGGTGGTCAGCGGCAGTTCCTCGCCGTTCTTTTGCAGCACGCGCGTGCCCAGGTCGAAGGTGAAGGGGCCGAAGGTCACGACCTCGTTGTCGCCCGAAGGCGCGCCCGGCGCTTCCTGCGGCGGGCGGCGGCGCAGCACGGCGTGGATGCGCGCCAGCAGTTCGCGCGGGTTGAAGGGCTTGCCCAGGTAGTCGTCGGCGCCGACTTCCAGGCCCACGATGCGGTCCACGTCCTCGCCCTTGGCGGTGAGCATGATGATGGGGGTGCGGTCATTGGCCGAGCGCAGGCGGCGGCAGATCGAGAGGCCGTCCTCGCCGGGCATCATCAGGTCCAGCACGATCAGGTCCACCGTCTCGCGCAGCAGGATGCGGTTCAGGGCCTTGCCGTCTTCGGCAATCATGATCTCGAAGCCTTCCTGCGTCAGGTAGCGGCGTAGCAGGTCGCGGATACGAGCATCGTCATCCACCACCAGGATCTTGTCGGTACGGTTGTTTGTCGTTGCCATGAACAATCCTCGGTTCGTGATTTGTAACAGCGGCCATTGTTACCAGCTTGGCCGGAAAAGTCAGTCGAAAACCGCCTTGTTTTGCCTTGTGTTACATATTTTGCGTTTGAATTTAGGACGAAAAATGTTTCTTTAGATTTATTGACTCTTGTTTTGCCTGATTGATGCAATTATTGTTGCATCATTGTGATCAATAAGTGGCGGCTGGGCAGGTCTTCTGCGCTCCGCCGGGCGGCGTGCCGAAGCGAAAGGACGGCATGCGGCTGTATCCCTCGGATTCCTTTCATTGCAAAGGTGATGCATGAGCAAAATCTCGAAACAGCTGTCCCGTTCCTGGAGCCGTTCCATGATTGCGGCGACCGCGCTGGCCTGCGCCGGCGGCGCCTGGGCCCAGGGGGGGCGACGGTGCGGCGGCGCAGCCCATGAACGTGGTGCAGCTGTCGGCCGAAGGCTCGGTGGACGTGGTGCAGGACCTGCTGGTCGCCACGCTGGCGGCCACGCGTGACGGCCGCGATGCGACCGCGGTGCAATCGCAGCTGCAGAAGGTGGTGGAAGCCGCGCTGGCCGTGGCCCGGCGCAGTGCCCAGCCCGGCCAGATGGATGTGAGCACCGGCAGCTTCGGCATCTATCCGCGCTACGGCAAGGACAACAAGATCGACGGCTGGCAGGGCCGTGCCGAGATCGTGCTGCAGGGCCGGGACTTTGCACGCATCACGCAGACGGCGGCCCAGGTGCAGGACATGCCGCTGGCCAACATCGGCTTCGGCCTGTCGCGCGAGGCGCGCGAGAAGGTCGAGGGCGAAGCCCAGGCCAAGGCCATCGAGCAGTTCAAGCAGCGCGCTTCCACGCTGGCCAAGAGCTTCGGCTTTGCGGGTTACAGCCTGCGCGAGGTCAGCGTCAACAGCAGCAACAGCGCCATGCCCCTGCCGCGTCCGCGCATGATGGCCATGGCGGCCAAGGCCGGCGGCGCCGAGATGGATGCCATGCCCGTGGAAGCCGGCAAGGCCCAGGTCGTGGTCCATGTCTCGGGTTCGGTGCAGATGCGCTGAACGTCGCATGCGCCCATGAAAAAAGGAGCGCATGGCGCTCCTTTTTTCATGGGTTTGATGCGAAATCGCCTTGGATTCTTTTCTATTCAGGCGCAGGCTGCTTCTTGTTTGATAGCGAAGTCACTGCGCGGCCCAGCCGCCGTCCATGTTCCAGGCCACGCCCCGCACATTGCCGGCCGCGGGCGAGCAGAAGAACACGGCCAGTTCGCCCAGCTCCTCGGGCGTGGTGAACTGCAGCGAGGGCTCCTTTTCGCCCAGAAGCTGCTTGGTGGCCTCCTCGTTGGAGATGCCCTGGGCCTCGGCCTTGGCATCGACCTGCTTTTGCACCAGCGGCGTCAGCACCCAGCCCGGGCAAATGGCGTTGCAGGTGATGCCCGTGGTGGCATTTTCCAGCGCGGTGACCTTGGTCAGGCCCACGATGCCGTGCTTGGCTGCCACATAGGCGGACTTCTGCGCCGAGGCCACCAGGCCGTGCACCGAGGCCACGTTGATGATGCGGCCCCAGTTGGACTTCTGCATGGCAGGCAGCACCAGGCGCGTGGTGTGGAAGGCACTGGTGAGGTTGATGGCGATGATGGCGTCCCAGCGCTCGGGCGGGAATTCCTCGACGCGGGCCACATGCTGGATGCCGGCGTTGTTGACGAGGATGTCGACCTGGCCGAAGTTGCGCTGCGCGTATTCGATCATGTCCTCGATATCGGCCGCGCGGCTCATGTCTGCGCCATGGTAGGCCACCTGGGCGCCGGCAGCCTTGCCGGCCTTGAGCACCTGGGCGCGCGGCGTTTCCACGTCGCCGAAGCCGTTGAGCACGATATTGGCGCCCTGGCGGGCCAGTGCAGTGGCGATACCGAGGCCAATTCCGCTGGTCGATCCGGTCACGAGGGCGGTTTTGCCTTTCAACATGGACATACAGGGTCTCCGAATGAATTACGATGCAACACAGCCATTATCGGCGCCGGTTTCGTGAATGCGTGCTCCATGAATCAACCTAAGCTGAATTACGTATCCTGTCCCGGCGCCAGCGCTGCCGCCCCCGCATGGGCGGATGCGCGCCGCCATGCCGAAACCGGCCAGTTGCCAGAGGGCGTGCACCGCATGGCCTATTGGGAATGGAACAACACCGGCGATGCCGGTCATCCCCATGTCATCGTCTGCGTGCACGGGCTTTCGCGCCAGGGGCGCGACTTCGATGCGCTGGCGGCCGAACTGAGCCGTTTCGCGCGCGTGATCTGCCCCGATGTGGTCGGCCGTGGCGAGAGCGACTGGCTGCAGGATCCCCTGGGCTACCAGGTGCCGCTCTATGCGGCCGACATGCTGGCGCTGCTCGCGCAGCTCCATGCGCAGGCGCCCATCCGCACGCTGGACTGGGTGGGCACGAGCATGGGCGGCCTGATCGGCATGGGCATTGCCGCCATGGCGGCAGGACCGGGGGCCGGCCAGGCCGGCCTCTCCCTGCCGGTTCCCGTCCGGCGCCTGGTGCTCAACGATGTGGGGCCGGCCATCGAATGGAAGGCGCTGGAGCGCATCGGCCAGTACCTGGGCAAAAGCTTGCAGTTTCCCAACCTGAAGCAGGCCGCTGCCGCGCTGCGCTTGATATCGGCCGGATTCGGCCCACATAGCGATGGGCAGTGGCTGCAGCTGACGCGGGCCATGGTCAAGCCTTCGCCGCAAGGCGGAGTGGTGCTGCACTACGATCCGCGCATTGCCGTGCCGATGGCGCGCATGACGCCCGAGTCGGCCGCGGCCGGCGAGGCCGTGCTGTGGCAGTTCTACGACCGGATCGCGGCCCGGGTGCTGCTGATCCGCGGCGCCGAGTCCGACCTGCTCTCGCCTGCCACGGCGCGCGCCATGGCGCAGCGGGGGCCGCAGGCGCATTGCACGCAGCTGGAAGGGGTGGGCCATGCGCCGACCTTGGTGGTGCCGGGCCAGGTGGCCCTGGTGCGAAAGTTTTTACAAGGGGATGAGCGCTTGCCGGATACCATGAGTCTTGCCCAACAGGCGCAATCTGACACTTAGGAACGCTGCATGAAAACCAACGATACGGTGCCTGCAGCCGAGGCGTCGTCCCATTCAGCGCCGCGGATCGTCGAACCCACGCCGCAGCTGATCCTGGCCACCGCGCACACCCTGCCGGAGCAGGTCAATGCGCTGGCGCGCGCGCGCGCCTTTGCCGAACCCCTGATTGCCTCCGAGGTCATGGAGACCGGGGAGAACGCTCTGGCCCATGCCGATGCCGTGGCGGCCATCCTCAAGAAGATCGGCGGCTCCGAGACCATGCAGGCCGCCACCTATCTGGTGCATGCCAGCGTGCATCTGAACCGCCCGCAGGAAGTCATCACCAAGGCCTTTGGCGAGAACTTCGCCACGCTGGCCATGGAAACCGTCAAGCTCATGCGCGTGCAGCAGCAGGCGCGTGGCCAGCATGCCCGCGGCGCGGGCCATCAGCATGTGGACGACGAGGCCACGCAGACCGAGAACGTGCGCAAGATGCTGCTGGGCTTCTCGCGCGATCTGCGCGTGGTGCTGCTGCGCCTGGCTTCGCGGCTGCAGACGCTGCGCTACTACGCGGCGGCCAAGCGGCCGGTGTCGCCGGGCATCGCGCGCGAGGCGCTCAACGTGTTTGCGCCGCTGGCCAACCGCCTGGGCATCTGGCAGATCAAGTGGGAGCTGGAGGACCTGTCCTTCCGCTTCCTGGAGCCCGACACCTACCGCGAGGTCGCGCGGCTGCTCGACGAAAAGCGCGTCGAGCGCGAAGCCTACATGGAGCAGATGCGCGCCCGGCTCGAGGCCGATCTGCGTGCGCACAGCATCAGCGCCACGGTGCAGGGCCGGCCCAAGCATATCTACAGCATCGTCAAGAAGATGCGCGGCAAGTCGCTGAATTTCGACCAGCTGTTCGACATCCGCGCCATGCGCGTGATCGTGCCGACCATCAAGGACTGCTACGCGGCCCTGTCCTGGGTGCACGAGCAGTTCACGCCGCTGGAAGCCGAGTTCGACGACTACATCGCCAAGCCCAAGCCCAATGGCTACCAGTCGCTGCATACCGTGGTGCGCGACGAGACGGGGCGCACCATAGAGATTCAGATCCGCACCCAGGCCATGCACGACCATGCCGAGCATGGCGTGGCCGCGCACTGGGCCTACAAGGAAGCCGGCACCAAGGGCTATGCGGGCGTGACGGCGGCCAGCGAGTACGACGCCAAGATCGCCGTGCTGCGCCAGCTGCTGGCCTGGGGCAGCGATCTGGCGGCCACCAACCATCGCGGCCTGTTCGAGGACCGCATCTACGTGCTCACGCCCGATGCCGCGGTGATCGAGCTGCCGCAAGGTGCCACGCCCGTGGACTTTGCCTACTCGGTGCACACCAGCCTGGGCCACCGCTGCCGCGGCGCGCGCGTCGATGGCGCCATGGTGCCGCTGAACACGCCGCTGGAAAACGGCCAGACCGTGGAAATCACCGCGGCCAAGGAGGACCGGCCCTCGCGCGACTGGCTCAATGCCGATCTGGGCTATCTGGTCAGCAATCGCGCACGCGCCAAGGTGCGCGCGTGGTTCAATGCCCAGGCCACCCACGAGACCGTGTCGCGCGGTCGCGAGGCCGTGGAAAAGCTGCTGCAGCGCGAAGGCAAGACGGCCGTCAAGCTCGAGGAGCTGGCCGTGCAGCTGGGCTTCAAGTCCGCCGATGCGCTGTTCGAGGTGGTCGGCAAGGACGAGTATTCGCTGCGCAATATCGAGGCCGTGCTGCGGCCCAGCGAAGAGGAGCCCGAGCCCGATGAACTCACGCTGGTGCGCAAGGCCCGCGGGACGGACACGCCCAAGGGCGGGGTGCTGGTGGTCGGTGTCGATTCGCTGATGACCCAGCTGGCCAAATGCTGCAAGCCTGCGCCGCCCGACGATATCCGCGGCTTTGTCACGCGCGGCAAAGGCGTGAGCGTACACCGGGCCGACTGCTCGAACTTCCGCGAGATGTGCGCGCGCAATCCCGAGCGCGTGATCGACGTGGACTGGGGGCTGCCCAAGACCTCGGAGAAAAGCCTGCCCGTCTATCCCGTGGACGTGGCCGTGGAGGCCACGGACCGCCAAGGCCTGCTGCGCGACATCTCCGAAGTCTTCGCGCGCGAGAAGACCAACGTGATCGGTGTGCAGACCCAGTCCGTCAAGGGCACGGCGTGGATGACGTTCACCGTGGAAGTTTCCGATTCGGGCCGCCTCAACAAGGTGCTGGGCATCGTGGCGGGCGTGGCCGGCGTTCGCTCGGCGCGCCGGCGCTAGGAAGGCCGCGGCTTTTTGGGGAAGCCTGAAAACCGTGCTAGAATCGCGTTCTCGAACAAACACAGGCGCGTAGCTCAGCTGGTTAGAGCACCACCTTGACATGGTGGGGGTCGTTGGTTCGAGTCCAATCGCGCCTACCAAATTCTGCAAGCCAGACCAGGGCTTGCACCGCAAAAGGCCTGCATGAACTGCAGGCCTTTTTTGCTTTTGTGGCATGCGCTGGAGCGCATCCGCGGGGAGGGCGGGTCGCATCCTAGAATGGCTTGTCGGCCTGGCGGCATGCCGGGTTCCTGCCCTTTTATCGCCTGCCTATGTCCCATACCTTGATTCATGGAAAACCGCTGTCCGCCTGGATTGCCAGCCATCCGCTGGTCGGGGACCTGATCGCGCTGCGCGAGACGGCATGGTTCAACCCGGCCGTGGCTCCGGCTGCGCAGGCCTTGGGCGATGTGGGGCTGGATGCTGCGGACGTGTCGCATGCCGGCGAGCGGCTGCAGCGTTTCGGGCCGTATATGGCGGCGGTCTTTCCCGAGACGGCGCAGGCCGGCGGCATCCTGGAGTCCGCGATCGCGCCGCTGGATAAGCTGCAGCAGCGGCTGGCGGCCGATGCGGGCCTGCCGCTGCCGGGCCGGCTGTGGATCAAGAAGGACAGCGAACTACCGGTCTCGGGCTCCATCAAGGCGCGCGGCGGCATCCACGAGGTGCTCAAGCATGCGGAGGACCTGGCGCTGGCGCAGGGCCTGCTGCAGCCGGGCGACAGCTACGAGAAGCTGGCCAGTGCCCGGGCGCGTGAATTCTTCGGGCGCTATCGGATTGCGGTGGGCTCCACGGGCAACCTGGGCCTGTCCATCGGCATCATGGCAGCGCAGCTGGGCTTTCAGGCTACGGTGCATATGTCGGCCGATGCAAGGCCCTGGAAGAAGGATAGGCTGCGCGCCCACGGCGTAAGAGTGGTGGAATATGCCTCGGACTACAGCACGGCCGTCGCACGCGGGCGCGAGCAGGCTGCGGGCGATGCGCTGTGCCATTTCGTGGATGATGAGAATTCGCCCCAGCTGTTCCTGGGCTATGCGGTGGCGGCGCTGCGCCTTGCCCGGCAGTTCGAGCGCGAGGGTATTGCCGTCGATGCCGCGCATCCGCTGTTCGTCTACCTGCCCTGCGGCGTGGGCGGTGGGCCCGGCGGTGTCGCCTTCGGCCTGAAGCTGTTGTTCGGCGATGCCGTGCACTGCATTTTTGCCGAGCCCACGCATTCGCCGTGCATGCTGCTGGGCGTCTATACCGGCCTGCACGAAGAGGTGTGCGTTCAGGACTTCGGCATCGACAACCGCACGGCGGCAGACGGGCTGGCTGTCGGCCGGCCCTCGGGCTTTGTCGGCAAGGCCATGCAGCGGCTCATCGATGGCTATTTCACCGTGGACGACAGTGCGCTGTTTCGCTTTCTGGCGCTGGCGCACCAGCTGGAAGGCCTGAAGCTGGAGCCTTCCGCCGTGGCGGGCATGCCGGGCATGCTGCATGTGCTGCGCGACAGCGCCTACCTCGCGCGTCTTGCATTGACGCCGCAGCAGCTGGCGCAGGCTACCCACCTGGTCTGGGCCACGGGCGGCTCCATGGTGCCCGAGCCGGAATTCGCCGCCTATCTGCAGTGGGGCCGGGAAGGCTTGGCAAAGCCGGCCGGCGGAATATGAGAAAGCCCGGCCGCAGTGCCGGGCGCACGGGTATCAGCGGCCTATGCCCAGCCGGCACAGGTCCAGCCGGCCGTCGCGCATGGGCGGGCACCACAGATAGCAGCCGCTCAAAGGTCTGGAAAAGCCGAACAGTGCGTCGCTGATGCCGTCGTCCATGCCCAGCATGCGGCGCATCTGCGCTTCGAAGGCATCGAAGCTGCAGCCGAAGGCCGAGAACATCAGGCCCGCGCGGTCGGCGCCTTGCGGGCTGGCGGACCACCAGGGCATGGAGCGGCGCATGACGAAGGCCTCGGGTTCGAAGCTCTCCTGTGCCGTGCGCTTGACGTGGGCGGATGCGGGAGCGTCCTCAAGCTCCTCGTTGTCGCTGAGTCGGCGGCCGATCGCATGGTCCTGTGCTTGAGAAGGCATGGCCTGGAAGGCCGTGAAATCATGCTCCCATTGCTGCAAGGCCCAGCAGCTGCCGCCATCCAGGCCATCGCCCTGGGCCCGGCCCAGGGCTGCCAGTGCGGCGGCATCGCCCGTGGGATTCTCGGAGCCGTCCTCGTAGCCGGTGAGGTCGCGGCCCAGGCCGTTGTCGCCGCAGCGGTGCACAAAGGCGTCCACCGAATGCTGCAGGGCAAAGGCCGGCTGCAGTGCCAGTGCCAGGCGGCGCGTGAGTGCCAGCAGCTCGCCGCGGTCCGTGCCACGCAGCCACAGGCACAGTGCCGTGGGAGTGCAGGGGGCCTGGAACTGAGGGCCTTGCAGGGACGGGAATTCACGCAGAAAAGGCAGGGGACTGTCCAGGGCGGCAGCCAGTTGCGGGCCCATGCCCACCACGGCATTGTTGCCGTCCACCAGGGGCTGGAGGCGCTGGAGTGCGGTGCGGATGGCATCGGCGTCGCGGCCGGCGAGGGAAAAGAAAACATAGCGCCCCACGGGTGGCAGCGGTGCAAGTATTCCTGCTTGGTACAGAGGCATGTATTGGTTCTTTTGTCGGGATGAAGGTAGCGGCCTATTGTCCCGCAGCCGCGGGCATGCCGCTGCGATTGCTGGATGGGCTGGGGGCCGTGGCTTGCCGGTCGGCCAGCGCCAGGATCGGGAGAGGAAAAAATTGCGCGGCTTGGCCAAAGCTGGCTTTGTCTGCTGCTATAATTTCAGCTTCAACGACAGGCGCGTAGCTCAGCTGGTTAGAGCACCACCTTGACATGGTGGGGGTCGTTGGTTCGAGTCCAATCGCGCCTACCACACATGGTTTTGCCTGCATGCAGGTGAAGCAAAGAATCCCGCTGCTGGCGGGATTTTTTTTGTCCGCAAACAGAGTGCACCGACCGAAAGCTCATCAATTCATAGCTTTTGGCGCCGGGTATGGCTTGAGTTTGCTGTCATTTCCGCGTGAAATGATGGTGCAGCATGCGCCAGCTGCTTTTGTTTGCATAGCGCAGGCTTTTGCGCCTGCGGTATGACCGGTCAGGGTTACTGCTCGCAATCGACAGGCATGCACTGCCTAAAATCTGTTGCAGCGCAATACCGGCAATGTCCATCCGAAGGAGGAGCGTGCGATGGTGGAAAAAAATCAGGGGGCCGAATCCCAGAGCTCGCAGCGTGTGATCAAGAAGTATCCGAACCGGCGCCTGTACGACACGGATACCTCGTCCTATATCACCCTGGCCGAAGTCAAGCAGATGGTGATGGACAGCGAGCCCGTGGTGATCAAGGATGCCAAGACCGGTGAGGACCTCACGCGCTCCATCCTGCTGCAGATCATTCTGGAAGAGGAGGCCGGCGGCGCGCCCATGTTCTCCGAGGCCGTGCTGGCCAACATCATCCGTTTCTACGGCCATGCCATGCAGGGCTACATGGGGTCGTACATCGAGAAGAACGTGCAGCTGTTCACCGATTTCCAGAACAAGCTGGCCGAGCAGTCGCACAACGCCTCGCCCGAGGCCTGGAACCAGTTCATGCGCATGCAGCCGCCCATGATGCAGAACATGATGAGCAGCTACATGGAGCAGTCGCAGAACATGTTCTCGCAAATGCAGGAGCAGATGCAAAAGCAGACCGAGCAGATGCTGGGGGCCTTGGGTCTCAAGCGCTAGTGCCTTGGGCGCCCGTAAGGCGGGTGCATTGTCCGATGCCGCTTGCCGATGGGCGAGCGGCTTTTTCTGGGTCCGTTTTTGCCGCTGTGCCAACGAAAAAGGCCGTTGCTTGCGCAACGGCCTTTTGTGTTTGGTGCCCAGGAGAGGACTCGAACCTCCACGGAGTTACCCGCTAGTACCTGAAACTAGTGCGTCTACCAATTCCGCCACCTGGGCATTTCAGCGTATGTGCAAATTATATAGCGGGCTTTTGGCTGCTCAGGCGAGTTTGCGCAAATTTTTGCATGAATTTCGCGGCGCTGTCTGGTGCGGCGTGGAGGGTGTGGGCTTGCCGGTCTGCACATTCCTGGGCGTGGGACATTCCGGCGTCCGAAGGGGGCGCCTGGGCAGGCAGGTGCCAACGAAAAAGGCCGTTGCTTGCGCAACGGCCTTTTGTGTTTGGTGCCCAGGAGAGGACTCGAACCTCCACGGAGTTACCCGCTAGTACCTGAAACTAGTGCGTCTACCAATTCCGCCACCTGGGCATTTCAGCGTATCCAGAAATTATACAACGGCCTTGGGAGCTCTTTCGTGGAAAACCGGATTTTTTCGTGGCAGCAGTGCCTGGATTGCCGTATTGCCTGGAGGCTGGTGTGGCTGCGTTGGCTGGAGTCGGGCGAAGTGGCGGAGCAGGAGAGTGCCTGGGCACTTTTTCTTAATGAGTATGCGCAGCATTCCACTCCAGGGTGCCACGCCGATGCCGCGGCGTGGCGGTCTTTTGCCGAAGGGTGGCTGGTCTGTGGGTTTGCCGGCTTTGCGGAGAGCGTAACGAAAAAGGCCGTTGCTTGCGCAACGGCCCTTTATGTTTGGTGCCCAGGAGAGGACTCGAACCTCCACGGAGTTACCCGCTAGTACCTGAAACTAGTGCGTCTACCAATTCCGCCACCTGGGCTTTCAGAGAAGCTTTGGATTGTAGTGCATATTTTTGCAGCTCGAATCCAATCTTCTAAATTTTCTTGAGATGCAGGTCCGAGCTTTCAAGCCGGACTTTTCAAAACATTCTTCAGAATCGAATGTTTTTTCAAGTTTTCCTAAACCCTTGCAGGGTTGTCGTTAAACTTGGTGCCCAGGAGAGGACTCGAACCTCCACGGAGTTACCCGCTAGTACCTGAAACTAGTGCGTCTACCAATTCCGCCACCTGGGCATCTCAGGAAAGACTCAGATTGTATATCAAAAAAATGAACCCTCGCGCAAAAGTTGCCGACATGAATGAAGAAATTTTGGGCACTGTGCAGGGCCACCGCGACGGACACGGTTTTGTGATCCGCGATGATGGTGAGCGCGACATCTATCTCCCTCCCAATGAAATGCGCGCCGTGCTGCACAAGGACAAGGTTCAGGTGCGGGTGGCCCGCTATGACCATCGCGGACGCCCCGAGGGTCGCGTGGTCGAGATCGTGGAGCGCCCCGACCAACCCATCATCGGCCGTTTCCTGCAGGAAAGCGGCGTGTGGCTTGTGGCACCCGAAGACAAACGCTATGGCCAGGACATTCTGATCCCGTCCAACGCCACGGGATCGGCCAAGGTCGGCCAGGTCGTGGTAGTGGAACTGACGGAGGCTCCGGCTCTGTTCGGCCAGCCCGTGGGGCGCATCACCGAAGTCCTCGGCGAGGTCGACGATCCCGGCATGGAGATCGAGATCGCCGTGCGCAAGTATGGCGTGCCCCACATCTTTTCCGACGAATGCCTGGCCCAGGCCAAGGCCTTGCCGGAAAAGGTGCGAGCTGCCGACCGCCGCCACCGCATCGACCTGACCGACATCCCGCTGGTCACCATCGACGGCGAGGATGCGCGCGACTTCGACGATGCCGTGTACTGCGAACCTGCCAAGGTGGGGCGCAGCAAGGGCTGGCGCCTGCTGGTGGCCATTGCCGACGTGAGCCACTATGTGACCACGGGCAGCGCCATCGATGTCGATGCCTACGACCGCGCCACCAGCGTCTATTTCCCGCGCCGCGTGATTCCCATGCTGCCGGAAAAGCTCAGTAACGGCCTGTGCTCGCTCAACCCCGACGTGGACCGCCTGTGCATGGTCTGCGACATGCTGATCACGGCCAAAGGCGAAATCCATGCCTACCAGTTCTATCCGGCGGTCATGCACAGCCATGCGCGCTTCACCTATACCGAGGTGGCGGCCATCCTGGCCAACACGCGCGGGCCCGAAGCCGCCAGGCGCAGCGAGCGCGTGCAGGACCTGCTGAACCTGTATGGCGTCTACCAGGCCCTGCTCAAGTCGCGCGAGGAGCGTGGCGCCGTGGACTTCGAGACCACCGAGACGCAGATCGTCTGCGACGACAACGGCCGCATCGAGAAAATCGTGCCGCGCACGCGCACCGAAGCGCACAAGCTGATCGAGGAGGCCATGCTGGCCGCCAACGTCTGCAGCGCCGATTTCATCGAGCAGGGCGGGCAGCTGGGCCTGTTCCGCGTGCACGACAAGCCTTCGCTGGAAAAGCAGGAGATCCTGCGCAATTACCTGAAGGCCATGGGCGTGGCCATGACCATCAGCGAAAACCCCTCGACCCGCGAATTCCAGGCCATCGCCAATGCGACCAAGGACAGGCCGGATGCGCAGCAGATCCACACCATGCTGCTGCGCTCCATGATGCAGGCCTTTTACACGCCCGATAACTCGGGCCACTTCGGGTTGGCATTCGAGGCCTATACCCACTTCACCAGCCCCATCCGCCGCTATCCGGACCTGCTGGTGCACCGCGTCATCAAGGCCGAGCTGCAGGGAACCCATTACAAGCTGCCTGCGCTGCCCACGCCGGGCGAGGCCGAGGCCAAGCTGGTCAAGCGCCTGTCCACGCGCGTGGTGGAGCCCCGGCAGAAGCCGCGCAAGCGTGCACCGGCCAAGGAAATGCAGGCCTGGGAGGCCGCCGGCCTGCATTGCAGCGCCAACGAGCGCCGGGCTGACGAGGCCAGCCGCGATGTCGAGGCCTGGCTCAAGTGCAAATACATGCGCGAGCACCTGGGCGAGGAATTTGCGGGCACCGTCTCTTCGGTCACGACCTTCGGCATCTTCGTGACGCTGGACGCCATGTATGTCGAAGGCCTGGTGCACATCACCGAGCTGGGCGGCGACTACTTCCGTTTCGACGAGGCGCGCCAGGAGCTGCGCGGCGAGCGCTCGGGCATACGCTATGGCATTGGTGCGCGCGTGCGTGTGCAGGTCAGCCGCGTGGACCTGGACGGGCGCCGCATCGACTTCCGCCTGGTGCGCGACAGCGAGGACGGCGTGCTGGCGCCCGCCCGCCAGGGCAAGGGCCAGCGCGACGATGCGCGCGGCCGCCGCGATGGCCGCGAGGAGGGTTCGCGCCAGGACAAATGGAGCCGCCGCGATGCCAAGGCCGACCGTGCGCAGCGCAATGCCGCGACAGCGACACAGGCAGCTGCGCCAGCTAAGTCCGCATCCAGCAAACAAGGCCGCAAGGCCGCCAAGAAAGCCATGCTGCAGGGCATCAATCTGGCGGCGCTCGAAGCGGAATATGCGCAGGAGCGCGCGCCTGCCAAGCCGGTGCAGCACGACGCTGTTCCGGAAGTGCAGGGCGGGCCTGCTGCGAAAGGCAAGAAGTCCGCGCGAAGCAGGTCCGTGCCGGCCCTGCTGTTGCCCGGCCCCGCTTCTGCGCCCGCCGCCGAGCCCGATTCCAGGTCCGCTAGCGCGGCCAAGCCTGCCGCTGCCAAGCGAGCCAGGCCGGCAAATGCTTCAGCGGCAGAAGGCGCATCCGGCAAGGCGGCCAAGGCCAAACCTGCCAGATCAGCCAAGCGCAAGGCTTGATGGCAAGCATAAGTGCTGCGGACGCGGGGGAGCAGTATCTACAAGGCCCTGGCCGTGCAATCGGGCAGGGCTTGGGTTCATGCAGCGCGGCAGGCTCCGAAATGCCGGGCCAGTGCGCCGGCGCTGAACGGCAGCGAGGGTGGCCAGAGGTCTGCGGCCTGCCCGTGGCGGTAGACGGCTTCCAGGGCGGCCTGCGTTCCCAGGCGGAGTGAAGGCTGCGCCGGCGAGGCTGCGCCCTGCGCGGCCATCCGTGCCCAGGTGGCTCCCAGCAGGCCGGCCAGCACGTCGCCGGTGCCTCCGGTGGCCAGCCGTGCATTGCCTGTGGGATTGACCCAGCAGGTCCTGGCATCGAGCGCGAAGCTGGCAGGGCAGGCGATCACGCTGCCCGAGCCCTTGAGCACCACCGTGCATTGCAACTGTTCGGCCAGCCGTGCGGCGGCCTCGATCCGGCTGGCCTGCACCTGGGCGGTGCCGGTTTGCAGCAGGCGCGCCGCTTCTAGCGGGTGCGGGGTCAGCACGGTGCTCAGGCCGCAGCTGGCGCGGCGGGCGAGCAATTGCTGCAGCGAGGCGTCGGCTGCAACGGCATTGAGTCCGTCCGCGTCCAGCACTAGGCGCGGCGCCTGCTCCAGAATGGCCGGCAGCCACTTGCGGACGGCAAGGCCACCGCCGCAGCCGCAGACCACCGTGGCCTGCTTCCAGTCCTGGGCCTGCGGCTGGCGCAGCATGATTTCCGGCCAGGGGGCAATGCCTTGAGGCGGCGATGCATCCAGCAGGGCGAGCATGACGCGGCCCGCGCCGCCATGCAGTGCCGCCAGTGCGGCCAGCCAGGCGGCGCCGGTCATGGACAGGCCGCGCTGCGCCAGGCCTTCGCCGCCGACGACGGCCACATCGCCAAAACTGCCCTTGTGGCTGGCATGCCGCCCTGCCATGGCCTGGGGGTGGGGCGCGCTGCCGAGCCAGGCCATGGGCTGCGGAGGTTCGGGCAGCGCCGGGATTTTTTCCCCGTCATCATTGCAAAGCCCGGCGCCCAGGTCGTCCCACCAGATCTGCCCGCAGGCATCGCGTCCCTGGCCGGTGAACAGGCCGGGCTGCAGGGTCAGCAGGCTCAAGGTGTTGCGGGGCATGCATAAGGCACCTGTAGACAGCTCGGGAACCATGCCTGCCGCATACTGCCCGGTCTCGGCATCCAGGCCCGAGGCAACATCTATGCATAAAACCGGGCTGCTTCCGGCCTGGGTCTGGCGCAGCAGCGCCATCAGCCGGGCGCAGGGGGCGGTACTTGCGCCTTTGCCGTGCCTGCCGGCTCTCAGGCCTATGCCCAGCAGCGCATCGATGCACAGGTCCTGCCCGTCCATGTCTTCCGGCCGCGTCGACCCACTGGACCCGCGCTTGCCTTGCCCTGTCCCAGGATGCCTGGGCGTCGGCAGGCATTGCATCGCGTGCGGCCGTGCAGCTCACCATGATGCGGGCAAACGGCAAAAGCCGGGCAAGCCGGGCTGCCGCTTCCAGGCCGTCGCCCCCGTTATTGCCGGGGCCGCAGGCGATCCAGACGGTGCGTGCATGCGGAGCCAGCGCCATGGCCAGCCTGGCAACGGCCAAGCCGGCGCGCTGCATCAGGGTGTGGGGCGGCAGCGCGGCCGCCAGTTCATGCTCCAGGCGCCGCGTGTCGGCCGTGCTGAACAGCGGCCAGCCGGTGCCGTTGCCATGGCTGCCAGCCGTGGGGAAAGGGAGGATGCATTGCATGCCGGCAGCATAGCCTTGTCTGGCGATGCAGTGGCCGGGCAATGTGCGGTACCCGTCGAATTGGCCTAAAGCGCTTTGCCGGAAAGCGCTTGCAGCTATCAAAATAGTTCGCTTATAGGGTGGCGGCGCGCAGCACCTGCTCCAGTGCCAGGGCGATATGCAGCACATCGTCGTCGCGCAGCGCGCCGTGCCAGATCATCAGTCCCATGGGCAGTTCCCCGGCCTCGTGGCAGGGCAGCGACAGGGCGCAGCCGTCCAGCATGTTGACCACACTGGTGTTGCGCAGCAGCAGGCCGTTGACGCGGAAAAATTCGGCATCGCGTGCGGCATCGGCTTGCGCATCCATGCCGTCGGCCGGAGCGACCGATGCCAGCGTGGGTGCGGCCACGGGCGTGGTGGGGGAGAGCAGGGCATCGAAGGGCGCGAGAGCCGTCTGCATCCCGGCAATCCATTGGTTGCGGGCCTGGATCAGGTCCAGGTAATCGGCTGCGCTCATGTGGGCGCCGCGCTCGATGCGCGACTTCACGCGCGGATCGTAGAGTCGGGCTTTCTCGGGCTGCTGCAGATACTGCCTGTGCCAGGCATAGCTCTCCGTGGGCGAGAAGCCGCCGATGGCATGGATGCGCTCCAGCGCTTCGAGCTCGCGCAATGCGATGCGCTCGATCCGCGCGCCGGCGGCTTGCAGCTGCGCGATGCTGCGCTCGAAGGCGGCGACCACGGCCGGCTCTGCCTGTTCGAAGAACAGCGTTTGGGGAACCGCCAGCCGCCACTGGGAAAGAGGCCTGCCTGCCGGGGCCAGCTTGCGAGCGCTCAGGATCTCGTGGAGCACGATGGCATCGCGCACGCTGCGGGTGATGGCGCAGGCCGTATCCAGGGTGGGCGACAGCGGCACCGCGCCGCTGGTGGGCACGAGCCGTGCCGTGCTCTTGAAGCCCACGAGGCCGTTGAGCGCAGCCGGTATGCGGATCGAGCCTCCCGTGTCCGAGCCCAGTGCCGCCCACGCCGCGCCGCTGGCCACGGAAACGGCAGCGCCCGACGACGAGCCGCCGGGAACGCGCGCCGGCTGTGCCGCGGACAGCCGCGGATTGCCCGGGTGCAGGGCGTCCATGGCCCTGGGCGTGCCGAAATGGGGATTGGTGCCGACGCCGGAAAAGGCGAATTCCACCATGTGGGTACGGCCGATGATGGCGGCGCCGGCGGCTCGCAGCCGCGCCACCGCCGGCGCATCGGCGAGGGCCAGGGGAGCGTCCTGCAATACGCGCGAGCTTGCCGTGCTGCGCGTGCCGGCGATATCGAACAGGTCCTTGACCGAGACGGCCAGGCCAGCCAGCGGTGCTGCAACGGCAGCCCGGGCCGCTTCGGTGCGCGCGCTGTCCGGCAGCAGCTGGGAAAAGACGTGGTTGCAGGCAGGGCCTTGGGCTGCTGCCAGGCTCAATTCCAGCTGCTCTGGCGCGTTGGTGAGACCTTGACGGATGGCCTGTACGGCAGTGCTGAGGTCGTTTTGCATGGCGGTGTGCTAGAATCTTGCGGCTTTACCGAGGGTATGCCCTTAAGGCTTGCCCGGCAGGCCTGGAAAACGGGAATGTGCACGCAGGTGTGCGGGAGCGATCCAGCCACGGCATTTCGGTAAAGCAAATAGCAAACCAGCCCCTTCAAGGTGTCGCTGCAGTCTCTGGACAACAGGGCTGCCGTGATGATTGGGCTGGATTTTAGACCTAACCTTTGAGGTAATTAACATGTCCGTCACTATGCGTGAGATGCTGGAAGCAGGCGTCCACTTCGGTCACCAAACCCGCTTCTGGAACCCCAAGATGGCTCCGTTCATCTTCGGTTCGCGTAACAAGATCCACATCATCAACCTGGAAAAGTCGCTGCCGATGTTCCAGGAAGCCCAGAAGTTCGCCAAGCAGCTGACCGCCAACGGCGGCACCGTGCTGATGGTGGGCACCAAGCGCCAGGCCCGCGAGCTGGTGGCTGCCGAAGCCCAGCGCGCAGGCGTGCCTTATGTCGACCAGCGCTGGCTGGGCGGCATGCTGACCAACTTCAAGACCGTCAAGACCTCCATCAAGCGTCTGAAGGACATGAAGGCTCAGCAGGAAGCCGGTCTGGAATCCATGTCCAAGAAGGAACAGCTGATGTTCGTTCGCGAACTGGAAAAGCTGGAAAAGGACATCGGCGGCATTCAGGACATGAACGGCCTGCCCGACGCCATCTTCGTGATCGACGTGGGCTTCCACAAGATCGCCGTGGCTGAAGCCAAGAAGCTGGGCATCCCCCTGATCGGTGTGGTGGACTCCAACCACAACCCCGAGGGCATCGACTACGTGATCCCCGGCAACGACGACTCCGCCAAGGCCGTGCAGCTGTACGCCCAAGGCATTGCCGACGCCATCCTGGAAGGCCGCGAAGCCCGTCTGAACGACGTGGTCAAGGCTGCCGCCGGTGAAGACGGCGACGAGTTCGTGGAAGTGGAAGAATCCGCCGCCTAAGCGAAGTCCGGCTGCGCGACCGCATCGCGAGAAAAAAGCGGGGCTCTGGGTAGCCCCCTTTTTTTAGCCGGAATCCTGTAACGAATCGAACTGATACTGGAGAAATACGATGGCAATTACTGCAAGCATGGTCGCCGAACTGCGCGCCAAGACCGATGCTCCCATGATGGAGTGCAAGAAGGCCCTGACCGAAGCCGACGGCGACATGGCCAAGGCCGAAGAGCTGCTGCGCGTCAAGCTGGGCACCAAGGCTGGCAAGGCTGCTTCGCGCGTGACGGCTGAAGGCGTCGTGGCTGTCTACATCGAAGGCGGCAAGGGCGGCATGATCGAAGTCAACAGCGAAACCGACTTCGTGTCCAAGAACGACAGCTTCCTGGCCATGGCCAACGCCGCTGCCAAGCTGGTGGCCGAGCACAATCCCGCCGACGTGGAAGCCCTGGGCGCCCTGGCCTATGAGCAGGACGGCTACGGCCCCACCCTGGAAGACGTGCGCAAGGGCCTGATCGGCAAGATCGGCGAGAACATGTCGTTCCGCCGCTTCAAGCACTTCAGCGGCTCCAACCTGGCTTCCTACCTGCACGGCTCGCGCATCGGCGTGGTCGTCGAGTTTGACGGTGATGCCGTGGCTGCCAAGGATGTCGCCATGCATGTGGCTGCCATGAAGCCCGTGGCCCTGACCAGCGCCGACGTGCCCGCCGATCTGATCGCCAAGGAGCGCGCCGTGGCCGAAGGCAAGGCTGCCGAGTCCGGCAAGCCCGCCGACATCGCCGCCAAGATGGTCGAAGGCTCGGTGCAGAAGTACCTGAAGGAAGTCTCGCTGGCTGACCAGATCTTCGTGAAGGCCGCCGACGGCAAGCAGACCGTGGCCCAGATGCTCAAGGCCGCCAACACCAACGTGAAGGCATTCACCATGTACGTGGTGGGCGAAGGCATCGAGAAGAAGGTGGACGACTTTGCCGCCGAAGTGGCAGCCCAGGTGGCTGCAGCCAAGGCCGGCGCCTAAGTCCTTGCCTCAGCATCAATCGCGGCCCAGAGCCGCGATTGATTTATTCCCCCTCCCGTTTTCATCATCGCTTTAACTTCCATCGGAGAAACACCATGTCCAACGCCATTCCAGCCCACAAGCGCATTCTGCTCAAGCTGTCGGGTGAGGCGTTAATGGGGGATGACCAGTTCGGCATCAACCGTGCAACCATCGAGCGCATGGTTGCCGAGATCGTGGAAGTGACCAAGGTCGGTGTGCAGGTAGCCGTGGTGATCGGCGGGGGCAATATCTTCCGCGGCGTGGCTGGCGGCTCCGTGGGCATGGACCGTGCCACGGCCGACTACATGGGCATGCTGGCGACGGTGATGAATGCGCTGGCCCTGGCCGACGCCATGGACAAGCAGGGCCTGACGGCCCGCGTCATGTCCGCCATCGGCATCGAGCAGGTGGTCGAGCCCTACGTGCGCCCCAAGGCGCTGCAATACCTGGAGGAGGGCAAGGTCGTGGTGTTTGCCGCCGGGACCGGCAATCCCTTCTTCACCACCGATACCGCTGCCGCGCTGCGCGGTGCCGAAATCGGCGCCGAGGTCGTGCTCAAGGCCACCAAGGTGGATGGCGTATACACGGCCGATCCCGTGAAGGATCCTTCGGCAACGCGCTACGAGAAGCTGGCATTCGACGAAGCCATCTCGCGCAACCTGGGCATCATGGATGCCACGGCCTTCGCGCTGTGCCGCGACCAGAAGCTGCCGATCCGCGTGTTTTCCATCGTCAAGCCCGGCGCACTCAAGCGTGTGGTGATGGGTGAAGACGAAGGCACTCTGGTGTACGCTTGAGGGTTCACCAGAGATTGGTGCAAACTCTTTAGGATTTACGCAAAGGAAGGCGCAAAACTGCGCAAGAGGCATCCGTGCATGATGCCAGGTCCGGCTTGCGTGAATCATGTCTTGGCCGCTGAGCCCCAAGGAACAAGAACATGTCGATTGCCGAAATCAAGAAGAACACCGAAGCCAAGATGGGCCAATCCATCGAGGCGCTGAAGAACAACCTCTCGCGCATCCGCACCGGCCGCGCCAATCCCGCCCTGCTGGATGCCATCCATGTGGAGTACTACGGCTCCATGGTGCCGCTGTCCCAGGTGGCCAACGTGTCCCTGATCGATGCGCGCACCATCAGCGTGCAGCCCTGGGAAAAGAACATGGCCGCCAAGGTGGAAAAAGCCATCCGCGAAAGCGAGCTGGGCCTGAATCCTGCGGCCATGGGTGACCTGATCCGGGTGCCCATGCCCCCCATGAGCGAGGAGCGCCGCAAGGAGATGACCAAGCTGGCCCGCCACGAGGGCGAGAACTCCAAGGTGGCCATCCGCAATCTGCGCCGCGATGCCAACGAAAGCGTGAAGAAGCTGGTCAAGGACAAGGAGGCTTCCGAGGACGATCAGAAGCGTTCCGAAGCCGACATCCAGAAGATCACGGACAAGCACATTGCCGAGATCGACGTGCTGGTGGCTGCCAAAGAGCAGGACATCATGGCGGTCTAAGGAGACCTGCACTCTTGAATTCCAAGAAAACCGGCGCGGTACCGCGCCATATCGCCATCATCATGGATGGCAACGGGCGGTGGGCCAAGCGCCGCCTGCTTCCCCGCCTTGCCGGTCACAAGCAGGGCGTGGAGGCCCTGCGCCGCTGCGCGCGCGCCTGCGCCGAACGCGGCGTCGAGGTGCTGACCGTGTTCGCGTTCTCGTCGGAAAACTGGAACCGGCCCCAGGAAGAGGTTTCGGGTCTCATGGGTCTGCTGGCCAATGCCCTGGCCAAAGAGGTGCAGCAGCTGAGCAACGACGGCGTGCGCCTGCATTTCGTGGGCGACCGCACAGGCCTGAGCGACAAGGTTTGCGAGGGGCTGAGCCAGGCGGAGCGGCAGACGGCACACAACAGCCGCCTGGTCCTCAATGTCTGCTTCAATTACGGCGGTCGCTGGGATATCGCGCAGGCGGCCAGCAAGCTGGCCGGGCAGGGCATTGCGATCACGGCCGAGAACCTGGACAAGGCCATGGCCATGTCCCATGTCTGCGATCCCGACCTGCTGATCCGCACGGGCGGGGAGATGCGCATCAGCAATTTCCTGCTGTGGCAGGCTGCATATTCCGAGCTTTTCTTCAGTCCCAGCCTGTGGCCTGATTTCGACGAATCGGACCTGGACCAGGCCATTGCGGCCTTTGGCGGACGCGAGCGCCGCTTCGGCCAGACCTCCGAACAGATCCAGCCGCCGCCAGCCCGGATCGTGGCGGCATAAACCCAGCACGGCCTGTGCAAGCTCTGCGCTGGCCTGCAAAAACAAGCGAAGGACTGCCATGCTCAAGCAGCGCGTGATTACCGCCTTGGTGTTGCTGGCCATCTTGCTGCCGGCCCTGTTCTACCCGTCCAGCATCGTGCCGTTTGCCGTGGTCACGCTGGTGTTCATGACGGCCGGCGCCTGGGAATGGGGGCGCCTCAACGGTTTCGGGCAGACCGGGGCTTTGGGTATTGGCGGCATTTGTGCAGCCTTGTGCCTGGGGGCCTGGGCGGCAGGCTGGCTGTCGCAGTCGCTGGCGCTGCTGTGGATTGCCGCAGGCGCTGCCTGGGTGCTGGGCGGTGCGCTGCTGCTGCGGGCCGGTGTTGCCGGCTGGCCGCATATACCTTCCGCCATCCGCCTGGTCGGCGGTGTGCTTGCCCTGTGGCTGGCGTGGATTGCCATTGTCCAGGCGCGCCGGATCGGCATCAACTTCCTGCTGTCGGTGCTGGTCTTGGTCTGGGTGGCCGACAGCTTTGCCTATTTCGCGGGGCGTACCTTCGGCCTCAAGTTCACCAAGAACAAGCTGGCACCCACGATCAGCCCCGGCAAGAGCTGGGAAGGCGTATGGGGCGGTGCCATCGGCGTGATCGTGCTGGCCCTGCTCTGGTGCTGGGCCGATGGGCGCTATGGCGCTGGCGTGCCCAGCTTCTATTCGGTGCTGCAGACGCGCGGAACCTGGTTCCTGCTGCTGGCAGTGGTGTTTATGACTGCGATGAGCGTGGCGGGCGATCTGATCGAATCCCTCATCAAGCGCAGTGTCGGAGTCAAGGACAGCAGCGGTTTGCTGCCCGGCCACGGTGGTGTTCTGGATCGTGTCGATGCGCTGTTGCCCACACTGCCGTTGGCAATGATGCTCTCCTCTTTTGTGCATCCATGAAACAGAAAATCACCGTTCTGGGGTCCACGGGTTCCATTGGAACGAACACCCTCGACGTGGTGGCCCGCCACCGCGACCAATACGAAATCTTTGCCCTGAGTGCGGCCACGCAGGTGGACCTGATGCTCAGGCAGTGTGCCGAATTCAGTCCCCGCTTTGCCGTGATGGCCAGCCGGCCGCATGCGCAGCTGCTGGCCGAGAAAATCAAGCAAAATGGGATTGCAACGCAGGTGCTGCAAGCGCAGGATGCTCTGGAAACAATAGCTTCTCATCCCGAGGTGGATGCCGTGATGGCTGCCATTGTCGGGGCGGCAGGTCTGGCGCCTTGCCTGGCGGCAGCTCAAGCCGGCAAGCGGCTGCTGCTGGCCAACAAGGAAGCCCTGGTCGTGGGCGGCGCGCTGTTCATGGATACGGTCAGGCGCAATGGCGCGACCTTGCTGCCCATCGACAGCGAGCATTCGGCCATCTTCCAGTGCCTGCCAGAAGATCGCACGAGCTGGGCCAGGCGGGTGGACAGCCTGCTGCTGACCGCTTCGGGCGGGCCTTTCCGCCAGCGCGATCCGGCAACGCTGTCCGAAATCACGCCGGAGCAGGCCTGCGCCCACCCCAACTTCTCCATGGGGCGCAAGATCTCCGTGGACTCCGCGACCATGATGAACAAGGCGCTGGAGGTGATCGAGGCGCGCTGGCTGTTCGACATGCCGCCCGAGAAGATCAAGGTGGTGATCCATCCGCAGCAGATCGTGCACTCCATGGTGCAGTTCACGGACGCCTCCGTGCTCGCCCAGCTGGGTACGCCCGACATGCGCGTGCCCATTGCCTGCGGCCTGGCCTGGCCCGAGCGCATAGCCAGCGGTGCGCCCGTGCTGGACTTCGCCAAGCTGGCGGCGCTCACCTTCGAAGAGGCGGATGCGCGGCGCTTTCCCGGGCTGCATTTGTCCTGGCAGGCGCTGCAGGCCGCGGAGGGCACGACCACGGTGCTCAATGCCGCCAATGAAGTGGCGGTGGCGGCGTTCCTCGAGCGGCGCCTGTCCTTCGATCGTATCCATGCCGTGAATCTGCAGACCCTGGAGTCGCTGGTGCCCTCGGACATCCATAGTCTTGGCGACCTGATGTCCCTGGACGCGCAGGCGCGGGCTGCGGCGCAGGATGCAGCCCGCCGCTGGTGCCTGTAGGCTGCGCCGTGTTGAACTTGCGGCTGCCCGGCGCGTCTAAGCAGCAGTCGTATGGAAGGGGATGCAGGTGTTGCTGACCGTTGTTGCTTTCATTGTTGCGCTGGGTGTTCTGATTGCGGTGCATGAGTGGGGGCACTATCGCGTTGCCGTGGCTTGCGGCGTCAAGGTGCTGCGCTATTCCATCGGTTTCGGCAAGCCGCTGCTGCGCTGGACCAGCCGCAAGACGGGGACCGAATATGTGATCGCGGCCCTGCCGCTGGGTGGATACGTGCGCATGCTCGACGAGCGCGAGGGGGAGGTCCTTCCCCAGGAGCGTCATCTGGCCTTCAACAACCAGCCCCTTCGGTCGCGCGCAGCCATCGTGGCGGCCGGCCCCATCGCCAATCTGCTGCTCGCGGTGGCGCTCCTGGCTGTGGTCAACTGGGTGGGCGTGACCGAGCCGGCGGCACGCCTGGCTGCTCCGCCCCCGGGCTCTGCCCTGCAGGTGGCTGGTGTCCAGAGCGGCGATTGGGTGCGGCGCATTTCGATCGACCAACAAGGCTGGCAGCCCGTGCACTCGTTCAGCGACCTGCGCTGGACGCTCACCAAGGCCGCCATGGCCGGCGATTCCGTGAGCCTGGAGGTGGCTTCGCGCGCCGATGCCGCTTCGCGCGTGCTGTCTCTTCCCCTGGGCAATCTGCAGCAAAAAGAGCCTGATGAGGCTTTTTTTGAAAAAATTGGTTTGCTTGGTGCCTGGACGCAACCGACCCTGAACCAAGTCATGCCCGGTGGACCGGCGGATCTGGCCGGCTTGCGCAAGGGGGATGTGGTGCTCAGCGTGGACGGCCGTATCATCCACGACGGCGCCCAGTTGCTGGCGCTGATCCGCGACGCCGGTTCGTCCGGCCGGGCCTCTGCCCAGCAATGGGTGGTGCGGCGTGGCGGCCAAAGCTTGGCCCTGACCGTGCAGCCCAGGGTCGAAACGGCAGAGGACAGGAGCATTGGTCGCATCAATGCCTATATCGGTGCAGAGCCCGAGATGGCCGTGGTGCGCCAGGACTTCTGGGGTGGACTTTCAACCGGGGTGCAGCGCACCTGGGAACTGTCCGCCATGACGCTGCGCATGATGGGGCGCATGGTGATCGGCGAGGCCTCGCTCAAGAACATCAGTGGCCCCTTGACCATTGCCGACTATGCGGGCCGCTCCGCGAGCATGGGGCTGATCCAGTACCTTTCCTTCCTGGCGCTGATCAGCGTGAGCCTGGGGGTTCTCAACTTGCTACCATTGCCGGTTCTGGATGGTGGGCACCTGATGTATTATCTTTGGGAGGGTGTCACGGGCCGAAGTGTCTCCGAAATCTGGGCCGAAAGGCTGCAGCGGGCAGGCGTGGCCGTGATCTTGCTGATGATGTCAGTCGCCTTTTTCAACGATATCAACCGGCTTTGGGGCTAATTTTTCGCCGATTTCGGTAGCTGCAACTGCGGCAAATTCCACTCATGAAAAAACATTTCAATCGCTTTGGCGTGCGTACCGCATCTGCCTTGGCAGCTATGGTTTTGGCTGCGAATGCGGCATGGGCACTAGAGCCTTTCAAAGTTCAGGACATCCGTGTCGAAGGCCTGCAGCGCGTGGAACCGGGCACCGTGTTCGCCTCCATGCCGCTGCGCGTGGGCGACCAGTACGACGATGAAAAAGGGGCTGCCGCGATCCGTTCACTCTTTGCCCTGGGCCTGTTCAAGGATGTGCGTCTGGAGGCCAATGGCAATGTGCTGATCGTGGTGGTGGAGGAGCGCCCCACGATTGCAGAAGTGAATTTCGCGGGTACCAAGGAGTTCGACAAGGACACGCTGCTCAAGGCCATGCGCGACGTGGGGCTGGCCGAAGGTCGTCCTTTCGACAAGGCGCTGGCCGACCGCGCCGAGCAGGAACTCAAGCGCCAGTACATCAACCGCAGCCTGTACGGTGCGGAAGTGGTGACCACGGTGACCCCGATCGAGCGCAACCGCGTGAACCTCACATTCACCGTGTCCGAAGGCGCGCCGGCCAAGATCAACGAGATCCACATCGTGGGCAACAAGGCCTTCAAGGAGTCCACGCTCAAGGATCTGTTCGACCAGGACACCGGCAACTGGATGAGCTGGTACACCAAGTCGGACCGCTATGCGCGCAACAAGCTCAATGCCGACCTGGAGACGCTGCGCTCCTATTACCTGCAGCGCGGCTATCTGGAGTTCCGCATCGATTCCACGCAGGTGGCGATTTCTCCGGACAAGCAGCACATCTCGCTGACCGTCAACATCCATGAAGGCGACCAGTTCGTGGTTTCCGGCGTCAAGCTGGAAGGCAACTACCTGGACCGCGACGACGAATTCAAGTCGCTGATCAAGATCAAGCCCGGCGAGCCCTACAACGCCGACCAGGTCTCCCAGACGATCAAGGCCTTCACCGACTACTACAGCAACTTCGGCTTTGCCTTTGCCAAGGTGGAGGCCGTTCCCGAGATCGACCGCGCCAACAACCGCGTGGAGCTGGTGCTGCAGGCCCAGCCGTCGCGCCGGGCCTATGTGCGCCGCATCAGCGTGAGCGGCAACAACCGCACGCGCGACGAGGTGATCCGTCGCGAGTTCCGCCAGTTCGAGGCGTCCTGGTACGACGGCGATAAGATCAAGCTTTCGCGCGACCGCGTGGACCGCCTGGGCTTCTTCACCGAGGTGAACGTGGAGACGCAGGAGGTTCCCGGCTCTCCCGACCAGGTGGACCTGCTGATCAACGTGGCCGAAAAGCCCACTGGCTCCCTGCAGCTGGGCGCGGGCTTTTCCAGTGCCGAAAAGGTCTCGCTGTCGTTCGGCATCAAGCAGGAAAACGTCTTCGGCTCCGGCAACTACCTGGGCGTGGACGTCAACACCAGCAAGTACAACCGCACCATGGTGCTGTCGACGACCAATCCGTACTTCACGGATACCGGTATCTCGCGCACCTATGACCTGTACTACCGGACCATGCGGCCCTACTACGATGACGGTGCCTACAAGATCGTCACCAAGGGCGCGACCGTGCGTTTCGGCATCCCGTTCAGCGAAGTGGATACGGTCTACTTCGGCGGTGGCGTGGAAGGCAACGAGATCAAGCCCGGCACCTACATGCCGCAGGTCTACCAGGAATACTGCGACAAATGGGGCTGCTCGCAGACCGGCATCCCGCTGACCATCGGCTGGTCGCGCGACAACCGCGATAGCGCGCTGGCGCCCAATTCGGGCCGCTACCAGCGCCTGAACACCGAAGTCTCGATGCTCAGCGACATGCGCTATGTCAAGGCCAACTACCAGATCCAGCAGTACATCCCGCTCAACAAGAAGTACACCATTGCGCTCAATGGCGAGCTGGGCTGGGGCAAGGGCCTGAACGGCCGCCCGTTCCCCATCTTCAAGAACTTCTATTCGGGCGGCCTGGGTTCGGTGCGCGGCTTCGAGCAGGGCTCGCTGGGCAAACATGACACGGTGAACACCAACCTCGCGCTGGGCGGCACCCGCAAGATGACCTTGAATGCCGAGTTCATGGTGCCGTTCCCGGGTGCCGGCAACGACCGGACCCTGCGCCTTTTCACCTTCCTGGACGTGGGCAACGTATGGGCTGAGGGAGAGAGCATGGAGCTCAGCTCTCTGCGCGCCTCCACGGGTATCGGTATTAGCTGGATTTCGCCTCTGGGCCCATTGCGTTTGGCTTATGCTCAGCCGATCCGCAAGGAAACCGGGGATAGAATCCAAAAACTGCAATTCCAGATCGGAACATCTTTCTAATGAAATCTCTTTCTAGCCATCTTTCTCTGGCTGTGCTGCTTGGCGCCATGGCCGTCTCTGCGCATGCACAGGAATTCAAGGCAGGCTTTGTGAACACGGATCGCATCTTCCGTGAAGCATCGACCGCCAAGGCTGCCCAGGCCAAGCTGGAGCAGGAGTTTTCTAAGCGTGAAAAGGATCTGGTCGACCAAGGCAATGCGCTGAAGAGCGCTTCCGACAAGTTCGAGCGCGAAGCGCCCACCATGTCGGAGAGCCAGCGCATTTCCCGCCAGCGCCAGCTGGTGGATCAGGACCGTGAATTCCAGCGCAAGCGCCGGGAATTCCAGGAAGACCTGAACTCGCGCAAGAACGAGGAGCTGGCCCAGGTGCTCGATCGTGCCAACAAGGTCGTCAAGCAAGTGGCCGAATCTGAAAAGTACGACGTGATTCTGCAGGAAGCCGTGTATATCAATCCCAAGTTCGATATCACGGACAAGGTGATCAAGGCTCTGAACGGCGCCAAGTAAAGCCCCTCGGAGCCAATTTTGGTGAGCGTTTCACTGGGAGAAATCGTTGATGCGCTTGGCGGGGAGCTGGTGGGCGGCGAGCGTGGGACACCGATTTCACGCATCGCGCCGCTGGACTCCGCCGGTGCCGGCGATCTGAGCTTTTTAAGCAACCCTCGCTACCGCCAGCAGCTGGCCGCCTCTCAGGCGGCCTGTGTCATTGTGGCGCCTGCGATGCGCGAGGAAGCGTCGCAGCGCGGTGCCTGCATCGTCGCGGCCGATCCCTACGCCTATTTCGCACGGGCCACGCAATGGTGGAAGACCCGCCACGCTGGAAGTGCGCCCTGCGGTATCCATCCCAGTGCCGTGGTGCATCCCAGTGCCGAAATCCATGTGTCGGCCTATGTGGGTCCCTTGTGCGTCGTGGATGCCGGGGCCAGGGTGGGAGCAGGGTCGGTGCTCAAGTCCCGCGTGACGCTGGGCGAGGCCTGCGAAATCGGCGAGCGCTGCATCGTGCATCCGGGCGTGGTCATCGGTGCCGACGGCTTCGGCTTTGCGCCGTCCGGCGGGCAATGGGTCAAGATCGAGCAGTTAGGCCGCGTGCGCATCGGCAACGATGTGGAGATCGGCGCCAACACCTGCGTGGATCGCGGGGCACTGGACGACACGGTGATCGAGGACGGCGTCAAGATCGATAATCTCGTGCAGATTGCCCACAATGTGCATATCGGCGCACATACGGTGATTGCGGGCAATACCGGAATTGCGGGCAGCGCACGCATTGGCGCGCATTGCTCGATTGGCGGTGCGGCCAATATCCTCGGGCACTTGAGCATTGCCGACGGGACGGTGATTTCACCGACCTCCATGGTCACCCGCTCCATACCCAAGGCAGGTTTTTATACAGGCATCTTTCCGTTGCAAGAGAACGAGCAATGGGAGAAGAACGCTGCAACCTTCAAGCAACTGTATGCGCTGCGCGAGCGCGTCAAGAAGCTTGAACAGGCGCTGGCCAACGAGCCGCGCGGCAACAACGGAAACAGATGATGGACATTCAAGGAATTCTCAAGCAATTGCCTCACCGCTACCCCTTCCTGCTGGTGGACCGGGTGCTGGAGCTGGAGCGCAACACGCGCATCAAGGCAATCAAGAACGTCACGTTCAACGAGCCGTTCTTTACCGGGCACTTCCCTGGCCGTCCGGTCATGCCCGGCGTGCTGATTCTCGAGGCGCTGGCCCAGGCTGCAGGCCTGCTGGCTTTCGATGCCATGGGCCAGGTGCCTGACGAGAACAACATCTACTACTTCGTGGGCATCGACTCCGCGCGCTTCAAGCGTCCGGTGGTGCCGGGAGACCAGCTTGCGCTGGAGATCACGATCGACCGTGTGCGCGGCGGCATCTGGAAGTTCAAGGCCGTGGCCAGCGTGGATGGCGAGGTGGCAGCCGAAGCCGAACTCATGTGCACGATGCGTCAGGTGGGATAAGCACTGATGGGGGCTTCCAGTCTGATTCATCCGACCGCGGTGATCGACCCTGCGGCACAGCTCGACTCCTCGGTGTCGGTGGGGCCGTATGCCGTCATCGGACCCAAGGTTCGCATCGGCGCGAATACCTCGGTGGGAGCCCATTGCGTGATCGAGGGCGACACCACGCTGGGCCGCGACAACCAGGTCTTTCAGTTCGCCTCGCTGGGCGCCCAGCCCCAGGACAAGAAGTATGCGGGTGAGCCGACGCGCCTGGTGATCGGCGACCGCAATACCATCCGCGAGTTCTGCACCTTCAACACCGGCACGGTGCAGGACCGGGGCGAGACGACCATCGGTTCGGACAACTGGATCATGGCCTATGTGCACATTGCGCACGATTGCATCGTGGGCAACAACACCATCCTGGCCAACAACGCGACCCTGGCGGGGCATGTGCACGTGGATGACTGGGTCATCCTCGGCGGCCTGACGGGCGTGCACCAGTTCACCCATATCGGTGCCCATGCCATGGCCGGCTTTGCCAGCCATATCTCGCAGGATGTGCCGCCCTTCATGATGGTGGACGGCAATCCGCTGGCCGTGCGCGGTTTCAATGCCGAAGGCCTGCGCCGCCGCGGTTTTTCGGCGGCGCGCGTCGCGGCCGTCAAGCAGATGCACAAGCTGCTGTACCGCCAGGGGCTGACGCTGGATGCGGCCACCGCCGCGATTGCGGGCCTGAAGTCCGACATGCCCGAAGCGCTGCAGGATATCGAGCGCATGCAGGCGTTCCTCGCGGCCTCCACGCGCGGTATCGCTCGCTGAAGAGCATCCTGCGCTCGTCTCCCGACAGGACCATAGGACCATTTCCGGCCGTGACGCAACCCGCAAAGCCTTTGACTTCCACGCAGCCGCCCGCGATCGCCATGGTGGCGGGCGAGACCTCGGGCGACCTGCTGGCCTCCCTGCTGCTGGACGGCCTGCATGCGCGCTGGCCGCAGGCCCACTCCATGGGCATCGGCGGTGCGCAGATGCAGCAGCGGGGTTTCCAGGCCTGGTGGCAGTCCGAACGGCTGGCCGTGCACGGCTACAGCCTGGAAGTGCTGCAGCGCGTGGCCGAGCTGCTGGGCATCCGCAAGCAGCTGCGCGAGCGGTTGATTGCCCATCCGCCTTCGGTCTTCGTGGGCGTGGATGCGCCCGACTTCAACCTGGGGCTGGAGGAGAAGCTGCGCGCAGCCGGCATCAAGACCGTGCACTTCGTCTGTCCCTCCATCTGGGCCTGGCGTGCCAACCGGGTGGAGAAGATCCGGCGTTCGGCCGATCATGTGCTGTGCATCTTCCCGTTCGAGCCTGAGCTGCTGGCCCGGCATGGCATCGATGCGACCTACGTGGGCCATCCGCTGGCGCAGGTGATTCCGCTGCATCCGGACCGTGCGGCGGCTCGCCGCCGCCTGGGTCTGGATGAAGAGGGGCTGGTGCTGGCCCTGCTGCCCGGCAGCCGGCGTTCGGAAGTGCGCTATATCGCTTCGGGCTTTTTCAAGGCGGCCGCGCTCGTCCGGAAAGCGCTTCCAGCTATTAAAATAGTAGTTCCTGCCGTGCCTTCCCTGTACGACGAGGTCTGCCGCATCGCGGCCGAGGCCGGGATGCAGGACCAGGCCTTGATCGTCAAGGGCCAGTCGCACGATGTGCTGGCTGCCTGCGACTGCACGCTGATTGCCAGCGGTACCGCCACGCTGGAGGCCGCGCTGTACAAGCGCCCCATGGTGATCAGCTACAGCATGCATCCCTGGAGCTGGCGCCTGATGAAGCGCAAGCAGCTCCAGCCCTGGGTGGGCCTGCCCAACATCCTGTGCGGCGATTTCGTCGTGCCCGAGCTGTTGCAGGACGCTGCCACGCCGCAGGCCCTGGCTACCGCTGCGCTGCACTGGCTGCGAGCCAGCCAGGATTCTCCTGCCACCATCGAGGCGCTGGTTGAGCGCTTCACCGCGCTGCACCACGAACTGCGACGAGATACTGCCGAATTGGCTGCCCATGCGATCGAAAAAATTATTGCCTCCCCCGCTGCTTGAGCAGAATTGCCTGCCCTGGCATCCGCCCGGGCTGATGGCCGGGGTGGACGAGGCAGGGCGCGGGCCGCTGGCCGGGCCGGTAGTGGCGGCGGCCGTGATTCTGGACGACCTCCACCCCATCGAGGGCCTGAACGACTCCAAGAAGCTCACGGCCAACCGCCGCGAGGTGCTCTACGACGAGATCCGGGCCAAGGCCCTGTGCTTTTGCATTGCCCAGGCTTCGGTGCAGGAGATCGACGAGCTCAACATCCTCAAGGCCACCTTGCTGGCCATGCGCCGCGCCGTCATGGGGCTGCGCCTGAAACCCGTGCTGGTAAAGGTGGACGGCAACCAGCTGCCGGTGCTGGACGTGCAGGCCGAGGCCATCGTCAAGGGCGATTCGCTGGTGCCGGCCATTTCCGCCGCGTCCATCCTGGCCAAGGTCACGCGCGACCGCTGGTGCGAGAAGCTCGATGCCCAGTATCCGCAATACGGCTTTGCCGCGCACAAAGGGTACGGCACGGCCGCGCACCTGGACGCCCTGCGTGTGCATGGCGCCTGCTGCGAGCATCGCCGCTCGTTTGCGCCTGTGGCCAAGGCGCTGGAGGCCGGCTCCATCTGCACGGGTGACGCACCTTTGCCGCTGGCTTGCGAAAGCGGTGCCTCGCCTGCGTTGGTGATGGCGCAGGCTTCGCTGTATTCCTGAATGCGCCGGCGCCCGCCCCGGGCCGCTTGCACCATATTGCCAAAGAGGTCGTCATGGGTTCTGCCCCTCAGCTCACCGTCATCCAGTCACGTGACAACAGCTTTGTCAAGGAGCTGCGCCGCCTGTCGCAGGACAGCACGGCCTACCGCAAGCAGGGCCGCATCTGGCTGGAGGGCGACCATCTGTGCCGTGCTGCCCTGGCGCGTGGCCTCAAGCCTGCCGTGGCCGTATTTTCAGAGTCTTTCTGGCCTCAGGCGCCCGTGCAGTGGGCGCAGGCAGCTAGCAAAGTCGTAGTGCTGGCCGATGCTTTGTTTGCCGATATCAGCGGCCTGGAGTCGCCGGCCCGCATGGGCTACCTGATGGACTGGGATGCCGGTCGGCAGGTATCTGCGGGCCTGTCCACCGTGGTGCTGGACCGCGTGCAGGATGCCGGCAACGTGGGCTCCATATTGCGCAGCGCCGCGGCATTCGGCTTTACCCAGGTCGTGGCGCTCAAGGGCACGGCGGCCCTGTGGAGCCAGAAAGTGCTGCGCGCCGGCATGGGAGCCCATTTCGGCCTGCATCTGGTGGAAGCCGCTGCGGTGGACGACGTGCAGCTTCTCCAGGTGCCGCTGATCGTGACCAGTTCCCACCAGGGCGATTTGATCCATGAAGCCCGTCTGCCTTGGCCCTGTGCCTGGGCCATGGGCCATGAAGGGCAGGGGGTGGGCCCCGCGCTCATGGAAATGGCCAGCCACCACATCCGCATCGCACAGCCCGGCGGCGAGGAGTCGCTCAACGTCGCGGCCGCCGCCGCTATCTGCCTGCACGCGAGCAGCGTGAGTGCCTTGGTGCGTCAAGGGTAATCCCGCAGCAAGTCATGGGGCTGAGGCTGTCCGAGCTTATAATGGGCGGCTTTCAAGCATTCCTTCATACGCCTAGCGAAGCCTCCTCGCCATCCCCTGCAGACAACTTTTTGTCCCCGCGCACGTGCCGGGGGCTGCGTTGGGCGTAACCGTAATTAAAAAACCGGAGAACCCAGTGCTTTTGTCTCTCAAGGGAAGTTTCCCATCCGCCATCCTGGCGCTCGCAGACGGCACGGTCTTTATTGGCAACTCGATTGGTGCGCAAGGCACCACCGTCGGTGAAGTCGTTTTCAACACTTCGCTGACCGGCTACCAGGAAATCCTCACCGACCCCAGCTATTGCCAGCAGATCGTGACGCTCACGTATCCGCACATCGGTAACTATGGCGTCAATCCCGAGGACGTCGAGGCTGACAAGATCCATGCCGCAGGTCTCATCATCAAGAACCTGCCCCTGCTGGCCAGCAACTTCCGCAGCACCGCTACGCTGTCCGAATACCTGACGCAGGGCAACACGGTCGCCATCGCCAATATCGACACCCGCAAGCTCACCCGCCTGCTGCGCGACAAGGGTGCCCAGAACGGCGCCATCCTGGGCCTGGCGGCCGGCGAGGAAGTCACCGAGGCACGCATTGCCCAGGCCGTTGCCGCAGCCAAGGCTGCTCCCGACATGAAGGGCCTGGACCTGGCCAAGGTCGTGACCACGGCCAAGCCCTACGAGTGGACCGAGTCCGAGTGGAAGCTGGGCGAAGGCTATGGCAAGCTCCAGGCGCCCCGATTCAAGGTCGTGGCCTATGACTTCGGCGTGAAGAAGAACATCCTGCGCATGCTGGCCGAGCGCGGCTGCCACGTGACCGTGGTGCCGGCCCAGACGCCTGCCAAGGACGTGCTGGCCATGAACCCCGATGGCGTGTTCCTGTCCAACGGCCCTGGCGATCCGGAGCCTTGCGACTACGCCATCGAGGCGGCCCAGGCCTTCATGGCCTCCGGCAAGCCCCTGTTCGGCATCTGCCTGGGCCACCAGATCATGGCCCTGGCCTCGGGCGCCAAGACCTTCAAGATGCAAAACAGCCACCACGGCGCCAACCACCCGGTCAAGGACCTGGACAACGGCCGCGTGAGCATCACCAGCCAGAACCACGGCTTTGCCGTGGACCTGGAGACGCTGCCCGCCAATGCCCGTGCCACGCACATCAGCCTGTTCGACGGCACGCTGCAGGGCATGGAGCGCACCGATGCGCCCGCCTTCTGCTTCCAGGGCCACCCCGAGGCATCGCCCGGCCCGCACGATATCGGCTATCTGTTCGACCGCTTCACAGCGCTGATGGAGAAACACAAAAATGCCTAAGCGCACCGACCTCAAAAGCATTCTGATCATTGGCGCCGGCCCCATCGTCATCGGCCAGGCCTGCGAGTTCGACTACTCCGGCGTGCAGGCCTGCAAGGCGCTGCGCGAAGAGGGTTACAAGGTCATCCTGATCAACAGCAACCCCGCGACGATCATGACCGACCCGGCCACGGCCGACGTCACCTACATCGAGCCCATCACCTGGCAGACGGTCGAGAAGATCATTGCCAAGGAGCGTCCCGACGCCATCCTGCCGACCATGGGCGGCCAGACCGCGCTGAACTGCGCGCTGGACCTGTGGAAGCACGGCGTGCTGGACAAGTACTCCGTCGAGCTGATCGGCGCCAAGCCCGAAGCCATCGACAAGGCCGAGGACCGCCTGAAGTTCAAGGACGCCATGACCAAGATCGGTCTGGGCTCGGCGCGCTCGGGCATTGCCCACTCCATGGAAGAAGCCTGGGAAGTGCAAAAGCACGTGGGCTTCCCCACCGTGATCCGCCCCAGCTTCACGCTGGGCGGCACGGGCGGCGGCATTGCCTACAACTCGGAAGAGTTCGAGACCATCTGCAAGCGCGGCCTGGAAGCCTCTCCCACCAACGAGCTGCTGATCGAGGAGTCGCTGCTCGGCTGGAAGGAGTACGAGATGGAAGTGGTGCGCGACAAGGCGGACAACTGCATCATCGTCTGCTCCATCGAGAACCTGGACCCCATGGGCGTGCACACCGGCGACTCCATCACCGTGGCCCCGGCGCAGACGCTGACCGACAAGGAATACCAGATCATGCGCAATGCCTCGCTGGCAGTGCTGCGCGAGATCGGCGTGGACACCGGCGGCTCCAACGTGCAGTTCTCGGTGAATCCCAAGGACGGTCGCATGATCGTCATCGAGATGAATCCCCGCGTGTCGCGTTCCTCGGCCCTGGCCTCCAAGGCCACGGGCTTCCCGATCGCCAAGATCGCGGCCAAGCTGGCCGTGGGCTTCACGCTGGACGAGCTCAAGAACGACATCACCGGCGGCAAGACCCCGGCCTCGTTCGAGCCCACCATCGACTACGTGGTCACCAAGATCCCGCGTTTCGCGTTCGAGAAATTCCCCGCTGCCGACAACCGCCTGACCACGCAGATGAAGTCCGTGGGCGAAGTCATGGCCATCGGCCGTACCTTCCAGGAGTCCTTCCAGAAGGCCCTGCGCGGCCTGGAAGTGGGCGTGGACGGCATGAACGAGAAGACCCAGGACCGCGAAATCCTGGAAAAGGAGCTGGGCGAGCCCGGTCCCGACCGCATCTGGTATGTGGGCGATGCCTTCGCCGCCGGCTGGACGCTGGACGAAGTCCACAACATCACCAAGATCGACAAGTGGTTCCTGGTACAGATCGAGGAGATCGTGAAGATCGAACTCGACCTGGACAAGCTGGTGGAAGAAAAGGGCGAGCAGGCGCTGGCCTCCCTGGATGCTGCCACGCTGCGCGTGCTCAAGCAAAAGGGCTTTTCCGACCGCCGCCTGGCCAAGCTGCTCAAGACTACGGACAAGGCCGTGCGCGAGGCGCGCAAGGCTCTGAACGTGCGCCCCGTGTACAAGCGCGTGGACACCTGCGCGGCCGAGTTCGCGTCCAACACCGCCTACATGTACTCCACGTATGACGAGGAGTGCGAGGCCCAGCCTTCGGACAAGAAGAAGATCATGGTGCTCGGCGGCGGCCCCAACCGCATCGGCCAGGGCATCGAGTTCGACTACTGCTGCGTGCATGCCGCCATGGCCATGCGCGAGGACGGCTACGAGACCATCATGGTCAACTGCAACCCCGAGACCGTGTCCACCGACTACGACACCTCGGACCGACTGTACTTCGAGCCGCTGACGCTGGAAGACGTGCTGGAGATCGTGGCTGTCGAGAAGCCCGCCGGCGTGATCGTGCAGTACGGCGGCCAGACGCCTCTGAAGCTGGCCCTGGGCCTGGAAAAGGAAGGCGTGCCCATCATTGGCACTTCGCCCGACATGATCGACGCCGCCGAGGATCGCGAGCGCTTCCAGAAGCTGCTGCAGACCTTAAGCCTGCGCCAGCCGCCCAACGCCACGGCGCGCACCGATGAGGAAGCGCTGGAAAAGGCCGCGTCCCTGGGCTACCCGCTGGTCGTGCGCCCCAGCTACGTGCTGGGCGGCCGCGCCATGGAGATCGTGCACGAGCAGCGCGACCTGGAGCGCTACATGCGCGAGGCCGTCAAGGTCTCCAACGACTCGCCCGTGCTGCTGGACCACTTCCTGTCCAACGCCATCGAGTGCGACGTGGACTGCGTGCGTGACCGCACCGGCGCCGTGTTCATCGGCGGCGTGATGGAGCACATCGAGCAGGCCGGCGTCCACTCCGGCGACTCGGCCTGCTCGCTGCCCCCTTACTACCTCAAGCCCGAGACCGTGGCCGAGATCAAGCGCCAGACCGCAGCCATGGCCGAAGGCCTGAACGTGGTGGGCCTGATGAACGTGCAGTTCGCGATCAAGGAAGTGGACGGCAAGGACGTGATCTACGTGCTGGAAGTGAACCCCCGCGCCTCGCGCACGGTGCCGTTCGTCTCCAAGGCCACGGGCATCCAGCTGGCCAAGGTGGCCGCGCGCTGCATGGTGGGCGAAACCCTGGCCGGCCAGGGCATCACCAAGGAAGTGACCCCGCCGTACTTCAGCGTCAAGGAAGCCGTGTTCCCGTTTGTGAAATTCCCCGGCGTGGACACCATTCTCGGCCCCGAGATGAAGTCCACCGGCGAAGTCATGGGCGTGGGCAAGACCTTCGGCGAAGCCTTCGTCAAGAGCCAGCTGGGCGCCGGCGTCAAGCTGCCGACCGAGGGCAAGATCTTCCTGACCGTGAAGAATGCCGACAAGCCCCGCGCCGTGGCCATTGCCAAGGAGCTGGTGGGCATGGGCTTCACCCTGTGCGCCACGCGCGGCACGGCCGCGGCGATCGCCGAAGCCGGCATCGAGGTGCAGACGGTGAACAAGGTCACCGAAGGCCGCCCCCACATCGTGGACATGATCAAGAACAATGAAATTGCCATGGTCATCAATACGGTGGAAGAGCGCCGCAACGCGATCGCCGACTCCCGCGCCATCCGCACCAGCGCCCTGCTGGCGCGTGTGACCACCTTCACCACCATCTTCGGCGCGGAAGCCGCCGTGGACGGCATGAAGGCCATGCGCGACAACCTGGACGTGTACTCGGTGCAGGAGCTGCACGCGCAGCTCTAACACACGCAGCCTGTCTGCCCGGGGACAGCCCCGGGCGGCGACCGGGTTTTACCGGATTTGTGCCGCGGCAAACGCGGCATAATGAACGCAAATGAACTTCAACCGCCGCGCGGCAACGTGCGGCGGTTTGCTTTTGGGGCGCAGGCCCCTTCTCGGCTTTGTCCGGGAGCCTGCGCCGGGTGCCGCGCATGGCGCGGCGTTTGCTGAATATGGAGACTTGACTATGGCCACCATCCCAATCACCAAGCGTGGAGCAGAGAAGCTCAAGGTTGAACTGCAGCGCCTCAAGACCGTGGAGCGCCCGGCCGTGATCCAGGCCATCGCCGAAGCCCGTGCGCAGGGCGATCTGAGCGAAAACGCCGAGTACGAATCCGCCAAGGAACACCAGGGCTTTGTGGAAGGCCGCATCGCCGAGATCGAAGGCAAGCTGTCGGCCGCGCAGATCATCGATCCCTCGGATCTGGATGCCGGCGGCCGCGTGGTGTTCGGCGCCACCGTGGACCTGGAAGACGAGGACAGCGGCGCCGCCGTGACCTACCAGATCGTGGGCGAGGACGAAGCCGACCTCAAGCAGGGCCTGATCAACATCTCCAGCCCGATTGCCCGCGCGCTGATCGGCAAGGAAGAGGGCGACACGGCCGTGGTTCAGGCCCCGGGCGGCGAGCGCCGCTATGAAGTGGTGGGCGTGCGCTACATCTGAGCGTCCCCGGGTCGCCTGCTTTGCGTAAGCGGCGACGGTTTTGGCCAGCCGCCAGGTGCCGCGCCGCGGCCCTGGCGGGGTTTGCGGATGGATCAGCATGTTCGATCGCCTGCCTTTCTTTTTTGCCGCACTGTGGTGGGGCAGCCTGTCGGCCATAGGCTTTGTGGCCGTTCCCTTGCTGTTCGTCCATCTGCCCACGCCGGCCATGGCCGGCTATATGGCAGCCCGGCTGTTTGCGGCGCAGACCTGGATTTCCATAGCGTGCTGCGCGCTTCTACTGGTGTTTTCCAAGCAGAAGAAGGCTGAAAAGATGCGGGAATGGGCGCAAGCTGCTATCGGTTTTGTGATCGCCGGCCTGCTGCTGGCGCTGCTGGTGCAGTATGGCGTCTCGCCCAGGATCGTGGCGCGCGAGAACCTCAGGCTGTGGCACGGCGTGGGCACGGCCATGTATGCGCTGCAATGGATCTGCGCTGCGCTAGTGCTGTGGCGCCTTGCCGCAAGCCGCAAACCGGCTTGATCCAGGCCAAGCCCGGCGTCAAGGCGGAGAGTAAACTGCCGAAGCCATGGAATCTCAAATCGTAAAAATCGACGCCACCGACTGGCGCCAGACTTCGGGCCGCCCCGAGTGGACGGCCGCCGTGGAAGCGGGCAAGGTCCTGTATTTCCCGCAGCTTGCGTTCCAGCTCTCCGAGCAGGAAAAAAGCCTGCTGCGCCCCGACATACGCGACCCCAAGACGCGCAACATCAGCCTGAATGTCGACGGCAGCATCAAGGGCGTGGCGGGCGACGAGGCCACGCGCCAGCAGGTGGCCGCCATGGTGGGACGCTTTCGCGAGCAGGCCACGGCGCTGATCGCGGGCCTGTTTCCGCAGTACATGCCGGTGGTGCGCATGGCGCCGACCAGCTACCGGCCCTCGCAGGTGGAAACCCGGGCCCAGTCCTGGCGCGCCGACGACAAGCGCATGCATGTGGATGCCTTCCCTTCGCGGCCCAATTACGGCGAGCGCATCCTGCGCGTGTTCACCAATGTGAACCCCGACGGCCAGCCGCGCGTGTGGCGCGTGGGCGAGCCCTTCGAGGATGTGGCCAGGAAATTCCTGCCGCGTGCCAAGCCCTATGTGCGCTGGCAGGCCAAGGCGCTGCAGATGCTGCATGTGACCAAGTCCTTGCGCAGCGAATACGATCACCTCATGCTGCAGCTGCACGACGGCATGAAGGGCGATCCGGACTACCAGAAGAATGCGCCGCAGGAGACCGTGCCGTTTGCCGCGGGCTCCACCTGGGTATGCTTTTCCGACCAGGCCGTGCATGCGGTGATGGCCGGCCAGTACATGCTGGAGCAGACCCTGTTCCTGCCCCCCGGCAGCGAGTACGACACGGCGGCCAGCCCGCTGGCCATACTCACGCGCCTCAAGGGCCATCCCCTGGTCTGAAATCCGGTCCGGAAAACAAAAGGCGTTGAACCTTGCGGTCAACGCCTTTTGTTTGCGAAGAGAGGGATCAACCCCAGGCCCTGGCAATCCAGCGGGCCGGCTCGATGTGGCGAAAGCGCCTGTTGCGCCGGCCGGCCAGGGCGTCGGGCGGATTGACCTCGCCATGGAAGATCACGATGCGTGCATCCCGGGGCGGCAGGGGCTCCTTCCAGTAATTGGTCGGCCAGGCGGGAATGCAGTAGTACTTGAAGCTAGGGCACCAGGCCGCAGGCCAGTAGGACAGCTTGCCCTGCTTGTGCAGAAAGTGCGACAGGTATTCCTGCTCGTTGCGGTACCGGGCGCGCAGGGCGTCGGTATTCGCGCGAAAGTGCTCCAGCACATCCGCATGCGCCCCCAGCTGGAAGCGGTAGACCGAGGAGTTGCCGACGATGCGCTCGCCAAAACGCCAGAAGCGCGGGTAGTCGTGGATGATGAGGAATTCGCCGTTCTGGGTGAAGAACTCGTCCAGGCCGCCGACGATGACCACGTCCAGATCCAGGAACAGCGCCACGCCCTTGAGGCCGTACAGGTCGGCCTCGAAGGTGGTCAGCTTCTTCCAGGCGCCGTCGCGCTGGCCGGGCGCCAGGTGGATGTTCAGATCCGGAATGGGAAAGCACTCGACTTCCTCGCGAATCCCTTCAGTGTTGTCGGTCAGGCAGACAAAGCGAAAATCTCCGCTGAGATGGCGGCGCACCATGGCGTAGAGCCGGTTGACATACTCCGGGCCGTATTTGGTGCCCCATTTCATGCAAAGAATGTGGCGTTGCTGGTTGGGCAGCGGTGTGGTCTGGACCATGGACGGGCGGTTTCAGCGGAAAGTGGAAGGGCGCGGACGACTGCGGAGCGGCAGGTAGTAGCCTGGCATCAGCCCAGGCGGCCTTTTTTGACGGACTTCTGCTTGGGCTTGGCGCGCTTGATCTGGCCGCCGGCGGTCAGGCGCTGGTTGCCAAGCACGCGCAGCTGCTTGACCTCGGGCTTTTGCCCGGCACGGCCGAACTTGAGCACCTTGACGTCGCGCGGACCGGGCTTGCGGTCCTCGTCGTGGACCTTTTCCTTCTCGGGAATGGGGCGCCACAGCACGAGCAGCTTGCCGATATGCTGGATGGGCGCCGCGTTGAGCGCGTCGCACAGCTGCTGGTACATCTGGTCGCGGGCGGCGCGATCGTCGTTGAAGACGCGCACCTTGATCAGGCCGTGCGCGTTCAGGGCAGCGTCCACTTCCTTCTGGACAGCGGCCGTCAGGCCATCACCGCCGATCAGGACGACGGGGTCCAGATGGTGGGCTTCGGCGCGGTGTTCCCGGCGCTCTGCGGGAGTTAATTGAATTTGGGGCATGCCCGTATTATCGAGGCTGAGAGAATCCAGCATGAAAACGAAAACCAAAAGTAAGAAGGTCAATAAGAATTGGCTGCACGATCACATCAATGATCCGTACGTCAAGGCGGCCCAGAAGGACGGCTATCGCGCGCGAGCGGCCTACAAGCTCAAGGAGATCGACGAGCAGCTCAGGCTCATCCAGCCCGGCCACACGGTGGTGGACCTGGGCTGCGCGCCCGGCGCCTGGAGCCAGTATGTGCGCCGGCGCCTCTCGCCCGGCGGCGCGGCGGTGGGCCAGCTCAACGGCCGCATCATTTCGCTGGATCTGCTGCCCATGGAGCCCATCGAAGGCGTGCACTACATCCAGGGCGACTTCCGGGAGGAGTCCGTGCTGACCCAGCTCGAGCAGGCCATGAACGGAGGAAAGGCCGATGTGGTGATCTCCGACATGGCGCCCAACCTGTCGGGCAATGCCTCCACCGACGCCGCGCGCGTGGCCCTGCTGATCGAGATGGCCGTGGACTTCGCGCAGCACAACATGAAGCCCGATGGGGCGCTCGTGGTCAAGCTGTTCCATGGCAGCGGCTACAACGAACTGGTCGACCTGTTCAAGCAGACCTTCAAGGTGGTCAAGCCGATCAAGCCCAAGGCGTCGCGCGACAAGTCCGCAGAAACCTTTCTGGTGGGAATGGGGCTGAAGTCGGCGGCATGAATGCCCTCAGCCTGCCTGCAAAAGGCGAGCAGGACAGCGGGCCTTGGCTGCGCCGGCCGATGGCCTGTCCGGAGCATGAAATCCATGCCGGGCGCGGGCTGGCCGGCAAAAACGCGGCAAGACCGCATTCCGTCTATGGCCGCTATAGGGGGAAATAAGCCGCCAACTGGCTTGAAACACCTAAAATGGGCCGTAAATAAGTCTCGAAGCCCTCTTCGGGCCTTTTCATCTGCATTCCATTGGAGCCCCGCTTGAACAATCAGTGGTTTTCAAAAATCGCCGTCTGGCTGGTCATCGCCATGGTGCTGTTTACGGTGTTCAAACAGTTTGACACCCGCGGCACGGCTGGCGCGTCCCATGTCGGCTACTCAGAATTCCTGGAACAGGTGCGCAACAACCGTATCAAGAGCGCCACGATCCAGGAAAGTCCTGGCGGCACGGAAATCGTTGCCACGACCAGTGACGACCGCAAGGTGCGCACCACGGCCACCTATCTGGACCGGGGCCTGGTGGGCGACCTGATCAGCTACAACGTCAAGTTCGACGTCAAGCCCCGCGAGGAAGGCTCCCTGCTCATGACGCTGCTCGTGAGCTGGGGTCCCATGCTGCTGCTGATCGGCGTGTGGATCTATTTCATGCGACAGATGCAAGGCGGCGGCAAGGGCGGCGCCTTCAGCTTCGGCAAGTCCAAGGCGCGCATGCTCGACGAGAACAACAACACCGTCACGTTCGCCGACGTGGCCGGCTGCGACGAGGCCAAGGAAGAGGTCAAGGAAGTCGTGGACTTCCTGAAGGACCCCAACAAGTTCCAGAAGCTCGGCGGCCGCATTCCGCGCGGCCTGCTGCTGGTCGGCCCTCCGGGCACCGGCAAGACGCTGCTGGCCAAGTCCATCGCGGGCGAGGCCAAGGTGCCGTTCTTCTCGATCTCGGGTTCCGATTTCGTGGAAATGTTCGTCGGCGTGGGCGCGGCCCGCGTGCGCGACATGTTCGAGAACGCCAAGAAGAACGCGCCCTGCATCATCTTCATCGACGAGATCGACGCCGTGGGCCGCCAGCGTGGCGCGGGCCTGGGCGGCGGCAACGACGAGCGCGAGCAGACCTTGAATCAGATGCTGGTCGAGATGGACGGCTTCGAGACCAACCTCGGCGTGATCGTGGTGGCCGCAACCAACCGCCCCGACATTCTGGATGCGGCCCTGTTGCGCCCGGGCCGTTTCGACCGCCAGGTCTATGTGACGCTGCCCGACATCCGCGGCCGCGAGCAGATCCTGAACGTGCACATGCGCAAGATTCCCGTGGGCCAGGACGTGAACCCCGCCGTGATTGCACGCGGCACGCCCGGCATGTCGGGTGCCGATCTGGCCAATCTCTGCAACGAGGCCGCGCTGATGGCTGCACGCCGCAATGCCCGCACCGTCGAGATGCAGGACTTCGAGAAGGCCAAGGACAAGATCATCATGGGCCCCGAGCGCAAGACCATGGTCATGCCCGAGGAAGAGCGCCGCAACACGGCCTACCACGAGGCCGGTCATGCGCTGATCGGCAAGTTGCTGCCCAAGTGCGATCCGGTGCACAAGGTCACCATCATCCCGCGCGGCCGCGCGCTGGGCGTGACCATGAGCCTGCCCGAGAAGGACCGCTATTCCTACGACAAGGAATACATGCTCAACCAGATCGCCATGCTCTTCGGCGGCCGCATCGCCGAGGAAGTGTTCATGAACCAGATGACCACGGGGGCGAGCAACGACTTCGAACGCGCGACGCAGATCGCGCGCGACATGGTGACGCGCTACGGCATGACCGATGCGCTGGGCCCCATGGTCTATGCGGAGCAGGAGGGGGAGCCCTTCTTGGGCCGCTCCATGAGCAAGTCCAGCAACATCAGCGAAGAGACCATGCAGAAGGTCGATGCGGAGGTACGCCGCATCATCGACGAGCAATACCATCTGGCACGCAAGCTGATCGAGGACAACTCGGACAAGATGCACGCCATGGCCAAGGCCATGCTCGAATGGGAAACCATCGACGCCGAGCAGCTCGACGACATCATGGCCGGCAAGGAGCCTCGTCCGCCCAAGGACTGGGTGCCTCGCAATCCTCCTTCGTCGGGAGGCGGCAATTCTTCGGGTGGCACGCCCGCAGCCGGCGCGGAGCCTGCGCCCCGCACTGCCTGACGCCTCCATCCAGAGTCACAAAAGGTCCTGCGGGACCTTTTGTTTTTGGCCCATGAAAGCATGGGCATGGCTTGCTGGAGCAGGCCTGCGCAGCGGTTCTTCTCCCCTGGCCGGCAAGTCCCAAGGAGTTTCCTATGTCGCCACAGTGGCAAACATCACGCTTTGTATTGAATCTGGACCAGCCTCTGGTCATGGGCATCGTCAACGTGACGCCCGACTCTTTTTCGGACGGCGGCAGGCATGCCGGGGTCTCGGGCGCTATGGCGCATGCCGAACGGCTGCTCGGCGAGGGTGCCGATATCCTCGACATCGGCGGCGAGTCGACCCGGCCCGGCTCGCCGGCCGTACCGCTGGAGGAGGAGCTGCAGCGCGTGCTGCCGGTGGTCCGGGAGGCGGTCAAGCTCGATGTGCCGGTTTCCATCGACACCTACAAGCCCGAGGTCATGCGGGCCGTTCTGGACCTGGGCGCCGACATCATCAACGACATCTGGGCGCTGCGCCAGCCCGGTGCGCGCGAGGTGGTGCAGGCCCACGGCCGCTGCGGCATCTGCCTCATGCACATGCACCGTACGCCCCAGGACATGCATCTGGAACACATGCAAGGAGATGTGGTGTCCGAAGTCCGGGATTTTCTGCAGGCCGAAAGCCACAAGCTGCTGGCTGCCGGGGTGGATCGCCGCCGCATCGTCTGGGATTACGGCATCGGTTTCGGCAAAAGCCTGGCACAAAATTTTGCGTTGCTTGCCGGCCAGCAAGAGTTGTTGGCACTAGACTTTCCGCTGCTAGCCGGCTGGTCCCGCAAGGGATCCCTGGGTCAGGTCAGCGGCCTTCCGGTGAATGAACGCATGGTGCCCAGCGTGGCGGCGGCCTTGCTGGCCGTGGAAAGAGGGGCCAGAGTGGTGCGCGTGCACGATGTGGCGCAAACTGTTGCAGCGCTCTCCGTGTGGAAGGCCATGCAGGAAAGCTCGGGCCATCGCGCTGTCTGAACTGGCCGGGCAGCGTCCAACCATAAACAGAAGCAGGGATAACAACATGGCGCGTCAATATTTCGGAACCGACGGTATTCGAGGCACTGTGGGCAAGTCGCCCATCACGCCGGATTTCGCCTTGCGCCTGGCGCATGCCGTGGGCAGGGTGCTGCGGCGCCAGGGACAGCAAGGGGAACGTCCTCTGGTGCTGATCGGCAAGGACACCCGCATCTCGGGCTACATGCTGGAGAGCGCGCTGGAGTCGGGCTTCAACTCCGCAGGCGTGGATGTCATGCTGCTGGGGCCGCTGCCCACGCCCGGCGTGGCCTACCTGACACGTGCGCAAAGGGCGAGCCTGGGCGTGGTGATCAGCGCCAGCCACAACCCGTTTTATGACAACGGCATCAAGTTCTTCAGCGCCAACGGCAGCAAGCTGCCCGATGCCTGGGAGGAAGAGGTCGAGCAGGTTCTGCTGGAGGCTCCCGAGTGGGTGGATTCCGCGGCGCTGGGCAAGGCGCGCCGGCTCACCGATGCAGCAGGCCGCTATATCGAATTCTGCAAGAGCACGTTCGACCATTCGCTGTCGCTGCGCGGCCTGCGCATCGTGGTGGACGCTGCGCACGGCGCTGCCTATCAGATTGCGCCCAAGGTATTCCATGAGCTGGGCGCCGAGGTGATCGCGATCGGTTGCTCGCCCGACGGTCTCAACATCAACGAGGGCGTGGGGGCCACCCATCCCGAGGCCCTGGTCATGGCAGTGCGTGCCAACAAGGCCCATTTCGGCGTCGCGCTCGACGGCGATGCCGACCGGCTGCAGCTGGTCGACGAGCAGGGGCGCCTGTTCAACGGCGACGAGCTGCTGTACCTGATGGCTGCAGACCGCCTGGCGCGTGGCGAGGCGGTACCGGGCGTGGCCGGCACGCTGATGACCAACATGGCCGTGGAACAGGCATTGAAAGCCCAGGGCGTGGGCTTTGTGCGCGCCAAGGTGGGCGACCGCTATGTGCTGGAAGAGCTGCAGCGCAACGGTTGGCAGCTCGGCGGCGAAAGCTCGGGCCATTTGCTGGCCCTGGACAAGCACACCACGGGCGACGGCCTGGTCAGCGCCCTGCAGGTGCTGCAGGCCTGCGTGCGCTCGGGCAAGACAGTGGCCCAGTGGCTGTCGGAGGTCACGCTGTTTCCGCAGGTCATGGTCAACGTGCGCCTGCAGCCGGGGCAGGACTGGAAGAGCAACCGCCTGCTGGCGGCCGAGCAGGAAACCGTGCAGAAGCAATTGGGCAGTGCGGGTCGTCTGCTGATCCGGCCCAGCGGCACGGAGCCCTTGCTGCGCGTCATGGTCGAAGCGCGCGACGAGCGCCTGGCCAGCGAATGCGTGCAGCGGCTGGTGCAGGCTGCCAAGGCGGCTTGACGGAACTCCGGTTGCGCAAGGGGCGTGAAAGCTTGGCTTTCGCGCCCCTTTTTGTTTATGTCAGAAAAGCTGCCAGAACGGCAGGCATGCGTTGAAGTCTTCTTGTGGGACGTCGTCCTGCATTTGCTTTTCGTCATATGAAAGTCATATAAATGTCACAAATTGCGGGCAGACTGTCATAAAGCTCCATGGAGTGCTCTTCGGGCTCTGCAGGCCCTTTGCTGACATGCCTCAATCCCTGCCGGAGGAAGCAGTGACCGCGTCGCTGCCGAATAACCAGAATTCTCTTGTCCTGTCTGTTCCCTTTTCCGCATCCGGGCTCGATCCGAGCGCTGAAATCCCGGTAATCTCTGCCCTGCAGCAGGATGGCCTGCTGCAGGGTCCGCTGTCGGCGACGGCCGTGGAAATGCAAGAGTCTGCACCGAGGGAAGCCTTCTTGCCCAAACCTTCTGTCCAAGCCGTGGCCGCGGAGCCGGTGGCGGCGCCCCGGGCGCTGCCGCAGTTCCTGGACCGGGACCAGAGCATCCTGGCTTTCAACGAGCGTGTGCTGAACTGGGCGGAGCGGGAAGATGTGCCCTTGCTGGAGCGCCTGCGCTATCTGTGCATCGTCTCTTCGAACCTGGACGAGTGGTTCGAGGTGCGCTGCGCGGCCCATGTATCCGCCGCCAAGGCAGGCGACGAAACCGGGCCGTATACGCGCACCAGCTTCGAGCGGCTGATGGCCAGGGCGCATGAGCTGGTGGCGCGCCAGTACCAGCTCTACAACCAGTCCATCATCCCGGCGTTTGCCGGCCATTCCATCCGGCTGGTCTCGCATGGCGAACGCAGTGCGGTGCAGCGCAAATGGGTGCGCGATTACTTTCTGCGCGAAGTCCAGCCGTTGCTGGTGCCGGTGGGCCTGGATCCTTCCCACCCGTTTCCGCAGGTGGCCAACAAGGCGCTCAACTTCATCGTGCGCCTCAATGGCGTCGATGCCTTTGGCCGCTCCAACGAGGTGGCCATCGTCAAGGTACCGCGTGCATTGCCACGGCTGATCCGGCTGCCGGAAAAGATTTCGGGCAGGCAGCGCCTGTTCGTCAGCATCTCCAGCGTGGTGCGGGCACACCTGGCCGAACTGTTCCCGGGCCGCGAAGTGGCCGAGTTCTCGCAGTTCCGCGTGACGCGCCATTCCGACCTGGCCGTGGACGAGGAGGATGTCAGCGATCTGCGTATGGCTCTGCGCCAGGGGCTGCACCACCGCCACTATGGCCAGGCGGTGCGGCTCGAGGTGTCCTCGTCCTGCTCGCCCATGCTCTCCAGCCTGCTGCTGGAGCAGTACGGTCTGCCCGAGCAGGCGCTGTTCCGCGTCAAGGGGCCGGTCAATCTGGTGCGCCAGATGCAGCTGGTGGATCTGGTCGACGATCCGGCCCTGCTGTTTCCCAAGTGGAAGCCCGCCTGGCCCAAGCAGCTGTATCCGGGGCGCTCGATCATGGCGCAGATGCGCAAGAACGACATCCTGATCCACCAGCCCTTCGAGAGCTTCGACAGCGTGCTGGAGCTGCTGCGCGAGGCGGTCAACGATCCCGAGGTGCTGGCCATCAAGCAGACCATCTACCGCACCGGCTCGGACTCCGAGATCATGCGCCTGCTGGCAGAGGCCGTGAGCCGCGGCAAGGAAGTGCTGGCCGTGCTGGAACTCAAGGCACGCTTCGACGAGGAAGCCAACATCAACTGGGCCGAGCAGCTCGAATCTCTGGGTGTGCAGGTGGTGTACGGCGTGGTGGGCTTGAAGACCCATGCCAAGATGCTGCTGATCACGCGGCGCGAAAAGCGCACCGGCCACCTCAAGCGCTATGCGCACCTGTCCACGGGCAATTACAACCTGCGCAGCGCGCGGCTGTACACGGACATCAGCCAGCTGACCTGCGATGCGCAGATCACGGCGGACATGGATGCGGTGTTCCGCCATCTCTCCAGCCACAACAAAATGCCCGAACTGCAGCGCCTGGTCATGGCGCCGTTCCATCTGCAAAGCCGCATGCTGCAGCTGATTGCCAAGGTCGCCGAGGCCGCGGCGCGTGGCGAGCATGCGCGCATCGTGCTCAAGATGAACGCGCTGACCGACGAATTGCTGATCACGGCGCTGATGGAGGCCGGGCGCAAGGGCGTGCGCATCGACCTCATCGTGCGCGGCGCCTGCATGCTGCCGGCGCAGCGCCCGGGCTGGACGGACAACATCCGCGTGCGCTCCATCATCGGGCGCTTTCTCGAGCATTCGCGCGTGTTCTATTTCTCCTGGGGCGAGCACGAGGAGCTGTTCCTGTCCAGCGCGGACTGGATGAACCGCAACATGCTGCGCCGCGTGGAGCTGGCCTGGCCGGTGCAGGACAAGGCGCTGCGCCAGCGTGTCATCGACGAATGCCTGGTGGCCTATCTGCATGACGACCGCGATGCCTGGACGCTGACCGCCGCCGGTACCTACCAGAAGCCCGCGCGCCCGACCGAAGGGCAGGGCGCACAGATGGCCTTGATGGAGCGCTACGGTGCCGCAGCCTGAAACTGGCGCTGGTGCTATTGAAAAAGAGGCATCTGGCGCCTGCCGTATGGAGAATTCACAAAGAATTCATTGGTAAACCATTGTTTGAGTGGTGTACACAGCTATCGTTTTTGATAGCTCTGTCGATGGGAAAAAGGGGCTTGTGCCCCTTTTTCTTCGTCTGCCCATTCTCAGCGCAGCTGCAGCCTGAGGCTCCAGGGTGTCTTGCTCCAGGCGGCGGCTTCCAGTTCCAGCAGGCGCGCCGACTGCGGGTAGGCGCGGGACCAGCCTTCCGGCGTGCTCAGGCGGCATTCGGCACCGCTGCGCTCCAGCGCAATGCCTTGCAGCTGCGGATCGCGCCGCGCATGGCATAGCTGCACGGCCAGGCGCAGGGCCATCAGCGGCAGGGCCAGCCCCGGCTCCTCGATGAAAGCCTCCAGCTTGCGCAGCTTGCCCTGGTGGCCCAGCACCAGCTGGCTGATGCGCTGGCGCAGCGTGGGCTCCCAGGTGGCGAGGCTGCAATGCTCGGTGATATAGGCGCCATGGCGGTGGTAGTCACCCAGCGCGATGCGCATGCCCACCTCGTGCAGCAGCGCGGCCGTATGCAATGCGCGGGCGGCGTCGTCGCCCACCTCGGCGGGGCGGATGCCGCGCCACAGTTCGCCGGCAATGCGGCTCACGCGCTCGGCCTGGGCGCGGTCCACGCCGAAGTCCTGCTGCAGGGCCAGCACTTCGGCGGCTTCCTTGTCCGCGGGCGGCTCATGGTCGAGCAGATCGTACAAAGCGCCCTGGCGCAGCGCGCCCTGGGCCACTTCCAGCTCCGCGATTTCCAGCAGCTCCATCACCGCCAGCATCACGCTGATGCCGCCGGCCACCACGGGGCGGCGGTCCTCCTTGAGGCCGGGCAGGCGCAGCCTGTCGACATGGCCGGCGTCCAGCAGCTGCTCGTACAGCCGGCGCAGCTTGGCCGGGGTGATGATGCGGCCGTCCAGGCCCTGTGCCGTCAGTGCGTCGGCCACGGCATTGGCCGTGCCCGAGGAGGCATAGGCGCAATCCCAGGCCGTGCCGGGATAGGCTTCACGGGCCGGGGCCAGCCGCTGCTTGGCGGCGCTGATGGCTGCCGCGAAGCCCGATTTGCCGAGCACGCCATCGCCGAAGAACTGCGCGCTCCACGAGACGCTGCCCAGGGGGAACGAGGCCACCTGCAGCGCCTGCGACTGCTGGCCGATGATGACTTCGGTGGAGCGGCCGCCGATGTCCACGACCAGGCGGCGCTGCTGGCTGGGCGTGAGGGAGCTGGACACCCCGCGGTAGATCAGGCGCGCTTCCTCCTCGCCGGAGATGACTTCGATGGGAAAGCCCAGCAGCTTGCTGCCGCGCTCCACGAACTCCGCGCGGTTGCGGGCTTCGCGCAGCGTCTGCGTGGCCACGGCGCGCACCTGGCTGCCGGCGAAGCCCGTCAGGCGCTCGCCGAAGCGCGCCAGGCAGGCCCAGCCGCGCTCCATGGCCTCGCGGGTCAGCTCCTGCCTGGCATTGAGGCCGTTGCCCTGGCGGACGGTTTCTTTGAGATATTCCACGCGCTCGATGCGCTGGTGGGAGCCGATGCGGCCGATTTCCAGGCGAAAGCTGTTGGAGCCCAGGTCTACGGCGGCTAGCAGGGATTCAGGAACCATGGTCCAAGCCAATCAAAGCAGGTTTTCTATTGTTGTGTATGTGCAAGCCGTTCGTCAGGCCATCCAGGTGATCCGGGCAGACGGCTGCTGCGGTGGCGGCTTGCATGGGCTGGCAAATATGCGGCATGGGGGCTGTGGCATGTGCGGGCCTTCTGAAACAACCCTGGCCGCCCAGGGCATTTGGGTACCCGGCCAGCGTACCACCCGGGCGCGCCCACGAGGCAAGCCAGTCTGAGAAGCGGATGTGACAGCCGTGTGACGACGCGTCCTGTCGATGTCAAAAAGGCGGCTTGTATAGGCCTGGCGACGCATGCAAGCGGCGTCCGGCACGGCCGTGGAACCGCACGGCCAGCGCAAACAGCAAAAAATGACAGCTGCCATTTTCATGTCACAACGCTGTCATAAATCATTTTTACAGTCCAGCCATCGAATCTTTCAACCCTAAGAGGTCTGTTCATCATGAAGTTGTCCTTGATTCATGTTCTGGTGGCTGGTGCATTGTCTGCTGGAGGCCTGAGCCAGGCATGGGCCCAGCAGGAGGCCACGGGCGCCGGCGCGAGCTTCCCGGCTCCGCTGTACTCCAAGTGGGCTGCCGATTATCACAAGGCCACCGGCGTCAAGATCAATTACCAGTCCGTGGGTTCCAGCGCCGGCATCAAGCAGATCGATGCCAAGACCGTGGACTTCGGGGCTTCCGATGCGCCGCTGAAGGATGACGAACTGCAGAAGAAGGGTCTGGTGCAGTTCCCCACCGTGATCGGCGGCATCGTGCCCGTGGTCAACATCAAGGGCATCGCTCCCGGCCAGCTCAAGCTCAGCGGCCATGTGCTGGGCGACATCTACCTGGGCAAGATCACCAAGTGGAACGATCCCGCCATCACCGCGCTCAACCCCGGCGTGAACCTGCCTGACGCCCCCATCGCTCCCGTGCGCCGCGCCGACGGCTCGGGCACCACCTTCGGCTTCACCAACTACCTGTCCAAGGTCAATGCCGAATGGAAGGACAAGGTCGGCGAAGGCACGGCCGTGAACTGGCCCACCGGCGCGGGCGGCAAGGGCAACGAGGGCGTGGCCGCCTTCGTGGGCCGCCTGCCCAACTCCATCGGCTATGTGGAATACGCCTATGTGAAGCAGAACAAGCTGACCTACACCCAGCTGCAGAACAAGGACGGCAACTTCGTTTCTCCCGACGACGATGCCTTCAAGGCCGCCGCCGCCGGCGCCGACTGGAACAAGAGCTTCTACCAGATCCTGACCAACCAGCCCGGCAAGGCTTCCTGGCCCATCACCAGCGCCACCTTCATCCTGATGCACAAGAATCAGGAAAAGCCCGCCCAGGCCGCAGCTTCGCTGAAGTTCTTCGAATGGGCCTACAAGTCCGGCGACAAGACCGCTGCAGACCTGGACTACGTGCCCATGCCTGAAGCCGTCAAGAACGTGATCTACAAGTCCTGGAACGAAATCAAGGACAGCTCGGGCAAGACCATCGCCCTGCAGTAATCTTTGAAACAGGTGCGCCGCCAGCCGGCGCACCTGTTAAAAAGCTTGCCAAGCCTTCAACTGTTGTGAAAAAAAGGCGCTGAACGTGTCCACTACGTCGCCCCCTCGCCCTACCGATCACTCGCTGGCTGCCATGTCCGCCCCACCCACCGCACAGCGCATACCTTCTCCGCCACGCCGGCCCCTGTTATCGGGCCGCATGGCGGATCGTTTGTTTGGCGCGCTGGCGCGCGGCGCGGCGCTGCTGACACTGGGCCTGCTGCTGGCCATCATGATCTCCCTGGTCTTCGGCGCATGGCCGGCGATCCATGAATACGGGCTGGCATTCCTGGGGCGCAGCGTCTGGGACCCCGTCCAGAACGAATACGGCGGCCTGGTCATGATCTACGGCACGCTGGCCACGTCGCTGATCGCGCTGGTGATCGCAGTGCCCGTGAGCTTCGGCATCGCGCTGTTCCTGACCGAGCTGTCGCCGGCCTGGCTCAAGCGCCCGCTGGGCACGGCCGTGGAGCTGCTGGCCGCCGTGCCGTCCATCGTCTACGGCATGTGGGGCCTGATGGTGTTCGGCCCCGTGCTCGCCACCTATGTGCAGCAGCCGTTGCAATCGCTTTTCAACGGCGTGCCTTACCTGGGCGCCTTCGTGTCGGGTCCTCCCGTGGGCATCGGCATCCTGTCGGCCGGCATCATCCTGGCCATCATGATCATTCCCTTCATCTCCTCGGTGATGCGCGACGTGTTCGAGGTCACGCCGGCACTGCTCAAGGAATCCGCCTACGGCCTGGGCTCGACGACTTGGGAAGTGGTCTGGAAGGTCGTGCTGCCCTATACCAAGACCGGCGTGCTCGGCGGCGTCATGCTGGGCCTGGGCCGCGCTTTGGGCGAGACCATGGCCGTGACCTTCGTGATCGGCAACATGAACCAGCTCAACTCGCTGTCGGTGTTCGAGGCCGCCAACAGCATCACCTCGGCCCTGGCCAACGAATTCGCCGAGGCCGGCGAAGGCCTGCACCAGGCATCGCTGATCTACCTGGGCCTGGTGCTGTTTTTCATCACCTTCGTGGTGCTGGCGCTGTCCAAGGTGCTGCTCAACCGCCTGCAGAAGAATGAAGGAGCCCACTCGTGAACACGACCTCCGCAAAAATGATCAACGCGGCCGAGCTGGCCGGCGTGCGCGCGGCCAAGTACGCCAGGCGCAAGCGCCTGAACCAGGTGGCGCTGACCCTGTCCATGATCGCCATGGTCTTCGGCGTGTTCTGGCTGATCTGGATCCTGTGGGAAACCGTCCGCCTGGGGCTGGGCGGCATGAGCCTGTCCCTGTTCACCGAGATGACGCCGCCGCCCAACGAGGCCGGCGGCATTGCCAATGCCATCTTCGGCTCGCTGGTCATGGTGGCGCTGGCCACTTTCGTGGGCACGCCCGTCGGCATCATGGCCGGCGTGTACCTGGCCGAATACGACAAGAAGAGCTGGCTGGCCGGCACGACGCGCTTCGTCAACGACATCCTGCTGTCGGCGCCCTCCATCGTGATCGGCCTGTTCGTCTACACCATGGTCGTGGCCCAGTTCCGCAGCTTCTCGGCCTATGCGGGCATCGTGGCGCTGGCGCTGATCGTCGTTCCCGTGGTGATCCGCACCACCGAGAACATGCTGGCCTTGGTGCCTGCCAGCCTGCGCGAGGCCGCCTATGCGCTGGGCACGCCCAAGTGGAAGGTCATCACCATGGTGACATTGCGCGCAGCCCGCGCCGGCGTGATCACCGGCGTGCTGCTGGCCGTGGCGCGCATCGCCGGCGAAACGGCGCCGCTGCTGTTCACCGCCCTGAACAACCAGTTCTGGAATGGCGATCTGTCCAAGCCCATGGCCAGCCTGCCGGTGACGATCTTCAAATTTGCCATGAGCCCCTATGAGAACTGGCAACAGCTGGCCTGGGCCGGCGTGTTCCTGATCACGGTGGCTGTGCTGGGCCTGAACATCCTGGCGCGTTTCATCACCCGCCAAAAGTAATCCGAGAGAGCCATGACTGCAACCATCCAAAACGTTCCCAGCACCTCCAAGCTGGCGGTGCGCGACCTGAACTTCTACTACGGCAAGTTCCACGCGCTCAAGAACATCAACCTCGACATTCCCGAGAAAAAGGTCACGGCCTTCATCGGCCCTTCGGGCTGCGGCAAGTCCACGCTGCTGCGCACCTTCAACCGCATGTTCGAGCTGTATCCCGAGCAGCGCGCCGAAGGCCAGATCCTGCTGGACGGCGAGAACCTGCTGACCTCCAAGCAGGACGTGGCGCTGATCCGCGCCAAGGTGGGCATGGTGTTCCAGAAGCCGACACCGTTTCCCATGTCCATCTACGACAACATTGCCTTCGGCGTGAAGCTGTTCGAGAACCTCAACGCCTCGGACATGGACGATCGCGTGGAGTGGGCGCTGCGCAAGGCGGCGCTGTGGAACGAAGTCAAGGACAAGCTGCAGCAAAGCGGCTCCGGCCTGTCGGGCGGGCAGCAGCAGCGCCTGTGCATTGCGCGCGGCATTGCCATCAAGCCCGAAGTGCTGCTGCTGGACGAACCCTGCTCGGCGCTGGACCCCATCTCCACGGCCAAGATCGAAGAGCTGATCGCCGAGCTCAAGAACGACTACACCGTGGTCATAGTGACCCACAACATGCAGCAGGCAGCGCGCTGCAGCGATTACACGGCCTATATGTACCTGGGCGATCTGGTGGAGTTCGGCGATACCGAGCAGATGTTCTTCAAGCCCCAGCGCAAGGAAACCGAGGACTACATCACAGGCAGATTCGGATGACTCCCCGAGCCGCTGCGCGGCTGCCTCCTGAAGGGGGCGACAGCCTCGCAGCGGGGCGAACCTTGCCCGCTGTCTCTGGACAGGGCCACGCCGGTTCATGCACCGCGTACCGTGCTTTGGATCATTGAGAAAGACATACCGCAATGACAGAAAAACATCTCTCCAGTCAGTTCGACAGCGAACTCAACCGCGTCTCCGCCCGCGTCATGGAACTGGGCGGCCTGGTGGAGTCCCAGATCCGCCAGGCGGTCTATGCGCTGACCAGCTTCAGCACCGATGCCGTGGACCAGGTGATTGCCACCGAAAAGCGCGTGAACGCGATGGAAGTGGAGATCGACCACGACCTGTCGTCCATCATTGCGCGGCGCCAGCCCACGGCACGCGACCTGCGCCTGCTGATCGCGTTCTCCAAGGCCACGGCGAATCTCGAGCGCATGGGCGACGAGGCCTGCAAGATGGCGCGCATGGTCAAGTCCATCATCGAAAGCGGGGCGGCCCGCTCGCTGCCCACCAGCGATCTGCGCGTCGCGGCCGAAATGGCCTCGGAGCTGCTGCGCAAGACGCTGGATGCGTTCGCGCGCCTGGACACCAAGGCGGCCGTGGCCATCCTCAAGGAGGACGACCTGATCGACGAGGAGTTCGACGGCTTCGTGCGCAAGCTCATCACCTACATGATGGAAGACCCCCGCACGATCTCGGCGAGCCTGGACCTGCTGTTCCTGGCCAAGGCCATCGAGCGCATCGGCGACCATTCCAAGAATGTGGCCGAACTCATCATCTATCTGGTCGAAGGCAAGGACGTGCGGCACCAGACCATGGCGGATATCGAATCCGCAGTGCTGTAAACAGGAGGCAACCCAGGGATGAAGAAGATGCCCATGGTCCTCATCGTCGAGGACGAGCCCGCGATTGCGGAACTGATCGCGGTCAATTTGAGGCATAACGGCTTCCAGCCCGTCTGGGCGGAGGACGGTGTTTCGGCGCAGCGCGAACTCGATGCCGTGCTGCCGGATGTCATCCTGCTCGACTGGATGCTGCCCGGCGCCAGCGGCCTTGCGCTGGCGCGCAAGTGGCGCGCCGATGCCCGCACCAAGGCCGTGCCTATTCTGATGCTGACCGCGCGCGGCGACGAGCCCGACAAGGTGGCCGGGCTGGACGCGGGCGCCGACGACTACATCACCAAGCCGTTTTCCACCCAGGAACTGCTGGCGCGCATCCGCGCCGTGCTGCGCCGCCGCGCCCCCGAGCAGATGCAGGACAAGGTCAGCATCGGCGATCTGGTACTGGACGCCGCGGCCCACCGCGTGAGCTGGCAGGGCGAGCTGCTGAAGATCGGCCCCACCGAATTCAAGCTGCTCAACTACCTGATGAAGCATCCCGAGCGCGTGCACAGCCGCGCGCAGCTGCTGGACAAGGTCTGGGGCGACCATGTGTTCATCGAGGAGCGCACGGTGGACGTGCATGTCAAGCGCCTGCGCGAATCCCTGGGTGTGGCCGGCTCGCTGATCGAGACCGTGCGCGGCGCCGGCTACCGCTTCAGCGGCCAGGCTCTGGTGTGAATCGCAGCGGCGCATCCCGCCCGGCGGCACACGCCCGGGCCGGGCGCGCCGGCAAGCCAAAAAAATCGAGAAAGCAACTATGGGCTGGCGCGGATTTCGCTTATTGGCATCCCAGATCGCAGCGGCGGTGCTGGGATGGTTTGCCTGGACCCGGCTGATGGCACCCGGTGCGGGTGCTTCCGCCACGGTGGCCTCCCAATGCGCGGCCGCACTGGCCGGGGCGCTTGCCGGCGGCTGGATCTGGTGGCTGGTCGACAGCTGGAACGCTGCCCGTCTGCTGCACTGGCTGCGCCAGTCCGAGCTGGGTGCCGTACCCAATCTCTCGGGTATCTGGGGCGAGGCCGGCACGCGCATGCGGCGCTGGATACGCCAGAGCGTGCAGCAGGTACAGCAGGGCGACCAGCGGCTCAACGACATTCTGTCGGCCCTGCAGGCCAGCCCCAATGGCGTGGTGCTGCTGGACGACCAGGGGCGCATCGAATGGTGCAACCAGATCGCAGAGCGCCAGTTCGGCATCGATGCCCAGCGCGACCTGATGCAGAGCATCGGCAATCTGGTGCGTGATCCGCAGTTCAGCGCCTATTACGCGGCGCAGGATTTTTCGCAGGACCTGGTCATGCAGGGGCGTGAGAACACGCCTTCGCGCCCGGTCAAGCTGTCGGTGCAGCTCTATGGCTATGGCGAGGGCCGCAAGCTGCTGCTGTCGCGCGACGTGACGGCGCTGGAACAGGCCGAGGCCATGCGCCGCGACTTCGTTGCCAACGTTTCGCACGAGATCCGCACGCCGCTGACCGTGCTTGCGGGCTTTGTCGAGACGCTGCAGAACCTGCCACTGGCCGAAGACGAGCGCAACCGCTACCTGGGCATGATGGCCCAGCAGGCCGAGCGCATGCAGCATCTGGTGGAAGATCTGCTGACGCTGTCGCGTCTCGAGGGCAGCCCGCTGCCGGGCACGGGCGACTGGATACCCGTCTCGCAGCTGCTGCAGCGCTGCGAGAACGAAGCGCGCGGTCTGTCTGCGGCCCTGACGCGCAAGCAGGCCAAGCCCCATGTGCTGAACTTTCCCGATGCGCAGGCACTGCAGGAAGCCGGCGAGATCGCGGGCGCCAGTGCCGAGCTGCACAGCGCTTTTTCCAACCTGGTGGCCAATGCCATGCGCTACACGCCCGCAGGCGGGCAGATCGAGGTGCGCTGGGAAAGGCTGGAGGACGGCTCGGCCCGCTTTGCCGTCAAGGACACCGGCGCAGGCATCGATCCCAAGCACCTGTCCCGGCTCACCGAGCGCTTCTACCGCGTGGACCGCAGCCGCTCCCGCGATACCGGCGGCACCGGCCTGGGCCTGGCCATCGTCAAGCATGTGCTGCAGCGCCATGGCGCCAAGCTCAGCATCAGCAGCACGCTGGGCCAGGGGTCCGAGTTTGCAGTGACTTTTCCCGCTGCCCGCCTGCGCCCGCCGCAGCTGCAGTGAAGCATGCCCGCGTGGTCAGGGCTCGGCTCTGACCACGCGGTACAGAATGCTGCTGAAGGCCATGGCCGTCACGATCAGCGCACCCGCACTGGCCGCCCAGAACGGCATGGGCGTGCCCTGCGCCAGGCTCCAGTGCAGGCTGGCCTGCGCCGCATAGGCCAGCCAGTAGCCGCCGGCCAGCCCGCCGCCCCAGAGAAGCACGCAATAGATGACCAGCGGCAGCACGGTGATGCGATAGCAGCGCAGCACGAAGATGGAGAAAGTCTGCACGGCATCGGCCACATGGTAGATGGCCACCCAGCCCAGCAGGCTGGCCGTGAGGGCAATCACCTGGGGAGAGCTGGTATAAAGGCCGGCAATCAGTTCGCGTGCTATGAAGAGCGTAGCTGATAACGCAATACCCATCAGTGCTGCAAGCCAGAAGCACTGTGCAATCAGCTTGCGCGCCAGCACTTCGTTGGCAGCGCCGCGCCAGAAGCTCACGCGCGCGCTGGCGGCAATGGCCAGGGACAGCGGCACCATGTAGCAGATGGCTGCCAGATTGGCCGCGATCTGGTGGCTGGCCGAAGCCAGCGTGCCCTGGCGCGAAACGAACAAGGCCATGAGCGTGAACGACGTCACCTCCACCAGAATGGCCAGCCCCGCAGGAATACCCAGGCGCGCAAAGCGGGCCAGCAGCGGCCAGTCGGGCCGTTCCATGCGCTGCCAGAGCGCCAGCGGCGCATAGAAAGCCTGCCGGCGCGTCAGCCGCAGCGCGATGCCGAACATGGTGTAGTTCACCGCCAGCGTGGCCCAGGCGCAGCCTGCGGCGCCCATGGCCGGCATGCCCAGGCCGCCGAAGGTGAGCCAGATGGACAGCGGAATCTTCAGCAGCAGCGAAGCTAGCTGCAGTGCCGTGACCAGCTGCGGCCGGCCCAGCGCCTGGTTGAGGGCGCCGTAGATGCGAAACAGCAGGGCCGGCGGCAGGCCCAGGGCCAGGATCGCCAGATAGCGCTTGACTTCCTGCTGCAAGGGGGCCGGCACATGGGTCCAGCGCAGCAGGGGATCGGGCTGCAGCAGGACAGCCATGCCCACGATGCAGGCGGCCAGGCACAGGTACATGGACTGGCGCAGCGACCGGCCTATGGCCAGGGGCTGGCCGGCGCCACGCTGCTCGGCCCACAGCGGCAGCAGGGCCTGGAAGATGCCCATGAGCGAGGCATAGACGCTCACGAAAATGGCGGCGCCCACGGACAGGGCCGCCACGGCATCGTCGGAATAGCGGCCGGCCACAATGGTGTCCGTGGTGCCGAAAGCCATCACGGCCAGCTGGCCGGCCAGCACGGTCAGGGCATGGCGGCCGATATGGCCCAGCTCGTGGCGCGTCGTGGGGCGGCTGGAGCGGCTCATTGCGCCGCGGGGGCGCTGGCGCGGCGCAGCAGGACCAGGGCTTCCTTGCGCTCGGTCGGTCGGGCCACGCGGGCCACTTCGGTCCATTGCGTGCGCAGCGGCTGGCTGTGCGGATCGGCCCAGCGGTCGGCATCCGCCACCAGCCACTGGCACTGGCCGGGGCGGGACTGACGCAGCAGCTGGGTGTCCAGCCGGGTGTAGTAGCGCAGCGCCGCGATCTGCGCACGGCCCAGGCCGTATGTCAGTGCGCAGTCGGCTCTTTCGGAGGCCGAACCGAGACGGGTGGCGATCTGTTCCATCTGCGGCGCATAGCTGCGTGCATGGTCCAGCAACGGCATCCACAGGGTGGATATCAGCAGCCAGCCCAGGGTGGCGCCGCCTGCGGGCAGCACCAGGCTTTTCCAGATGGCGGCGCGGTTGCGCGAGGTGCGCCAGATCACCAGTACCACCCAGCCGGCCGAGGCGGCCAGTGCCACCAGGACGGTCGGCCAGGAAATGCTGGCGCTGAACTGCGGCGCCAGACGGGTGATGTTGGCCGCGATCTTGGCCGGCGTGCCTGTCTGCACGGCCAGCCAGACCACCCAGATGGCGATGGCCGAAATGCTGAAGAACAGCAGCGTGAACCAGTCGATCAGTGCACTGATGCTGCGGCGCAGGGTGGGCAGCGCAAAGGCCGCCAGGGTGGCAATGGCCGGCAGTCCCAGCAGCAGCGCACGATCCGCGGGCTGGCTGATCAGGCAGGCGGCCAGTGGCACGCCTGCAAACCACAATGACACCGCCAGGTGGGGGTTGTATTGCGGCCGGGCAATCTGCCTGCGCCAGACCCACAGGGTCCACAGCGCCAGCGGCCAGGCGGGCCAGCAGAACCACAGCAGCAGCTGCAGCAGGCTGTCCCAGTCCTTGACATTGTTGGCCAGATGCGAGGCCCAGAGATTCCACAGGGTGATCAGAAGGGCGCAGATGGCCGTCATGACCAGCCATGCCAGGCTCCACAGGCGGGCCTGGCGCATGTTGCGCCCGCTGGAGTCCCCCCAGCTTTGCTGGCTCAGCGCCATGCCCGCGCCGCCCAGGCCGAACAGCATGGCCAGCGTGGGCGCGCCGCTCAGCGCCAGGCCCAGCATGCCCAGCACCATGGCCATGCCCGATTTGAAACGGTGATAGGGCATGGCTGCCGCGGCAAAGAACAGCAGCGCGGTGCAGCCCAGCTGGGTCACATAGCTGGTGGTTTCATGCGAAAGCTGGGCCAGCCCCAGGCAGGCCACCAGCGCCAGCAGTGCCGCATCAGCCATGGCGCGCGCATAGTCCGTCAGCTGCGCCTCCCCGCCGAAGGCGAATGCCACGGGCTGCGCGCCGGGCGTGCGCGCCAGATAGTAGGCGCCCCACCAGGTGGCGGCCAGCGTGACGACCAGCAGCCCCATGAAAGGCATGCGTGCCGCCAGCTCGGGCCCCAGCAGCGATTCAAGCCACTGCAGCGCGACCGCGCCCAGCCAGTAGGAGAGCAGGCCATCGGATGTCGGCAGCAGGCCGGAGATGGCGGGCTTGAACCAGGAGGTGTGGTGCTGCGCCAGCTCGCGCATGTAGCCGAAGGCTTCCATGTCGGCCGAGCGCCAGGGGCCGCGCATCACGAAGCCGGGCACCACATAGGCCAGGCACAGCAGCAGCAGCGACCAGCGCGGCAGACGCCGTACGGCGCTTTGGGCAACGATGGCTGGCGTAGGCTGGTTCACGAAAAATTCCTGTTCAATGGGCGTTGGGGGCAGTGCTGCTTTTTACCAGCAAACCGGCCTGGAAAGCCCTGCGGGCAAGCGCGGCCTGCTCATCTAAATGCATTCCAAAGGCCGTGCGGCCGTCGCTGGCGAGGCAAGGCAAAAGAAAGGGCAGCACGGTTGCCCGGGCTGCCCTGACCTTGCAAGAAAGCGGGGATTACTTCTTGCCGAAACGGTTGCGGAACCTTTCCACGCGGCCGCCCATGTTGTCCACCGACTTTTGCGTGCCGGTGTAGAAGGGGTGCGATTCAGAGGAGGTATCCAGCTTGAACAGAGGGTATTCCTTGCCTTCGAAGGTCTCGGTTTCCTTGGTGTTCACGCACGAGCGTGTCACGAACTTGAAGCCGTTGGACAGGTCCACGAACAGAACTTCGCGGTAGTTGGGGTGAATGCCTTCTTTCATGATCTTCCTTTGGTCAAGTGCGGTAGCCGTGCCCAACCTGCTACAACCCTTGTAGCAGTCATGAATCAGGCGTACTTTCCGCAATAGAAAAAGCCCCCCATTATAGCAATGGAGGGCTTGGCGTGTGAAAGCCGGCGGTTTCAGCCGCCGCGGCGCATCATGTCGAAGAATTCCACGTTGTTCTTCGTGGCCTTCATGTTCTTGATCATGAGCTCCATGGATTCGATCTCGTCCATGTTGTACATGAACTGGCGCAGGATGCGGGTCTTCTGCAGGATCTCGGGCGCCAGCAGCAGTTCCTCGCGGCGGGTGCCGCTCTTGTTGAGCTCGATGGCCGGGAACACGCGCTTTTCATAGAGGCGGCGGTTCAGGTGCAGCTCGCTGTTGCCCGTGCCCTTGAACTCTTCGAAGATCACTTCGTCCATGCGGCTGCCGGTGTCCACCAGGGCCGTGGCGATGATGGTCAGCGAGCCGCCTTCCTCCACGTTGCGCGCCGCGCCGAAGAAGCGCTTGGGACGCTGCAGCGCATTGGAATCCACGCCGCCCGACAGCACCTTGCCCGAGGAGGGCACGACATTGTTGTAGGCGCGGGCCAGGCGGGTGATGGAGTCCAGCAGGATGACCACGTCCTTGCCCAGCTCCACCAGTCGCTTGGCGCGCTCGATGACCATCTCGGCCACATGCACGTGGCGCGTGGCCGGCTCGTCGAAGGTCGAGGCAATGATCTCGCCCTTGACCGAGCGCTGCATTTCGGTCACTTCCTCGGGGCGCTCGTCCACCAGCAGCACCATCAGGTGCACGTCGGGATGGTTGGCCGTGATGGCGTGGGCGATGCTCTGCATCATCATCGTCTTGCCGCTCTTGGGCGGGGCGACGATCAGCGAGCGCTGGCCGCGGCCGATGGGCGCGATGATGTCGATGATGCGGCCGGTGATGTTCTCCTCGCCCTTGATGTCGCGTTCCAGGCGCAGTTGCTGGGTGGGGAACAGCGGTGTGAGGTTCTCGAACAGCACCTTGTGCTTGTTCTGCTCGGGCGGGTTGCCGTTGACCTTGTCGAGCTTGGTCAGCGCAAAGTAGCGTTCCCCATCCTTGGGGATGCGCACTTCGCCTTCGATCATGTCGCCGGTATGCAGATTGAAGCGGCGCACCTGGCTGGGGGAGATGTAGATATCGTCCGTGCTGGCGGTGTAGCTGGTATCGGGGCTGCGCAGAAAGCCGAAACCGTCGGGCAGGATTTCGAGCACACCGTCGGCAAACACTTGCTCGCCAGCCTTGGCGCGCTTTTTGATGATGGCGAACATCAGCTCTTGCTTGCGCATGCGACCGACGTTTTCGATCTCAAGCGCTTCGGCCTGCTTCAAGACTTCAGACACGTGCAGTGCCTTGAGTTCATTAAGGTGCATGAAATGACTCCAAGCGTGGAGTAAAGATAACCAGGGGGGAGGCGGTAGAGGCCTAACGAGACACTGTGGTAGTGGGCTGGCTTGCCTGAAGATTCTCAGCGCGGTCCCATGCGGCGACCGGTGATTGGCACATTATGACAGGAAACAATGCGCGGAATGCAAGCATTTTTGCGAGATTTTGTGCTCCCGCAAGGGTTGCGCAGACCTGGATGCGGCCTTGTAGGCCTGGAGAAAGAGGAAATGGAATCGGCCAGGACGCGCGCCTGGCCGATGGGCGCAACTCAGGCCAGATGCTGGTCCAGGAAGGCCGACAGCTGGGTCTTGTTCAGCGCGCCCACCTTGGTGGCAGCCAACTGGCCGTCCTTGAACAGCATCAGTGTGGGAATGCCGCGGATGCCGAACTTGGCGGGGATCTCGCGGTTCTCGTCCACGTTCATCTTGGCGATCTGCAGCTTGTCCTTGTAGGTGCCTGCGGCTTCGTCCAGGATGGGGGCAATCATCTTGCAGGGGCCGCACCACTCGGCCCAGTAGTCCACGAGAACCGTGGTGCCGGGTTGCAGTACGTCGGATTCAAAGCTTGCATCGGTGATGTGCTTGATCAATTCGCTGGCCATTTTGAGTCCTGGTTTTCTCGGTCGAAAGAAAGCGGCGAGAAGCTCGCCGGATGACTTCATTGTGACAGAAACTCATCTCCAGGCCTTGAGTGTGGCCGGTTGTTTGCTGCTATGGCGCCCATAGCGAATGCCATGCGGACGCCGCCGCCTTCGGCGCCATGAGCAACTTGCATTCCCCAAGTCCGCATGGCGGTGCAGCCCGGTGGGCGGTGGTATTCTGCGCAGCCTTGCTGAAGAGGGGGGCTCGGCCTGCCCTGAACAGCGCAATGCATGCAATACAGGTGGGTTATGGAGTTGGATGGGGCTGCGGCTGGGTCGTTGTTGGCGTGTGATGTCGCGGTCGTCGGTGCCGGGCCTGCGGGATTGATGGCGGCCGAGCGCCTGGCGCAAACCGGGCTGTCGGTGCGCGTGTTCGAGGCCAAGCCGTCGGCGGCGCGCAAGTTCCTGATGGCCGGCAAGGGAGGGCTGAACCTCACGCACTCCGAAGCCTTCGAGGCCTTCGTCGGCCGGTACGGCCAGCGCAGCGCCGACCTGCAGCCCTGGCTGGAGCGCTGGGGGGCGCAGCAACTGTGCGACTGGGTGCGGGGCCTGGGTTTCGATACCTTTGTGGGCACGTCCGGCCGGGTCTTCCCTTCGGACATGAAAGCCGCGCCGCTGCTGCGTGCCTGGCTGCTACGCCTGAAGGCGCTGGGCGTGCATTTCCATACGCGCCATCGCTGGCTAGGCTGGTCGGCCGACGGCCTGCCCTTGCTGCGCAGCGAGACCGGCGAGGTGCGGGTCCGGTGCCGGGCCCTGGTGCTGGCGACCGGAGGCGGCAGCTGGGCCCGGCTGGGCTCAGATGGCGCCTGGGTGGGCTTGCTGCAGGGCAGGGGGGGTGGATGTCGCACCCTTGCAGGCGGCCAACTGCGGCTTCGATGTGCGCGGCGGCTGGAGCCCCGTGTTTGTGCAGCGCTTTGCCGGCCAGCCCTTCAAGTCGGTAGCCCTGCGGTTTGTGGACGATCGGGGGCAGGAGTTCTTCCGCCAGGGCGAGTTCGTGGCAACGCAAACCGGTGTGGAAGGCAGCCTCATCTACGCGGTTTCGTCATTGCTGCGCGACTGCATCGCGCGCCAGGGGCAGGCCCGCTTCGAGCTGGACCTGCTGCCCCAATGGAGCGCCGAGCGTGTGCGCGCGGAGGTGCTGCGCCCCAGGGGCTCGCGCAGCCTCAGCAGCCATCTCAAGGGGCGCCTGGGCATCGACGGCATCAAGGCCGGTCTGCTCTATGAAGTGCTGGGCAGGCAGGGCATGGATGACGCCGAGCGACTGGCTGCCGGCATCAAGGCCCTGCCGGTGACCGTGGTGGCGCCGCGGCCCATGGACGAGGCCATCAGCACGGCCGGCGGTGTGCGCCTGGAGGCGCTGGATGCGCGCGGCATGTGCAAGGCCCTGCCCGGCGTATTCTGCGCGGGCGAAATGCTGGACTGGGAGGCGCCCACAGGCGGCTACCTGCTCACGGCCTGCCTGTCTTCGGGCGTGCATGTGGCGGCGGGCGTGGCCGAATATCTCGAATAGCCGAAGGGCGGCCCGCCGCATTCAGGGAGCTTGCCTGCAGGACGGGCAATGCTCGGATCAGAGCTTCTTGGTCATCTGCACGGTGGTGAAGCCGCTATGCCATTCCTCGTCGGGATAAAAGCCTGTTTCGGCATACCCGTGGCGCAGATAGAAGCTGCGTGCCGCATGGTTGAAGGTGTCCGTCTCCAGCCGCACCTGCGCATGGCCGGCCGCTGCGATGGCGGCCTCGGCCTGCTGCAGCAGCTTGCTGCCGATGCCGTGCCGCTGATGGTCCGGAGAGACATGCAGGGCATCGATGAAATCCTTGTCCCAGTCGATCAGGCCCGCGACTTCCCCGCCTGATTCGGCGACGTACATGGCGCAGAGGCGTTCGTCCACATAGCGCCGGGTATGGCCCGAACGCTCGAATCGGGCGACGGCATCTGGCGTCAGCTCGGGCTTCCATGTGGCCTCATAGGTCTGACGCAGAATGCGCAGGACGGCATCGGTGTCGCCAGGCGTTGCCCGGCGGATGAAGGGCGTGGTCATTGTCTGGTCTTGGCAAGGAGCGGGCCGGTCCTGCTCTGCAGGTGCCGATGTCACCCGTGGGGAATGCCGCTTGCTCTGGCCTGCCGCCTCCGGAGGCTCCTGGTTGAGGCGGCAAGTGCAGCGAAGCTGTGCGCAAGAGGCTGCGAAGTTCTTGCGAGGACTCAGGTTCCCGAGCTGCAAGAATCTTTGAAATGAGGTTGACGAGCCTTACCGCTGTCGATTCAAGTCAATAGATCAATAAAATCAATGGCTTATGATTGGCCTTGTTGCCTCAACGTACACAGTGCTGGGTCACGTTGAATGGTTTGGAGTCTAGCAGGTCTCGGAATGGAAAACCGGAGCAAAAATCTGTGAGGTCGCCTCAATAAATCTCTCTCCCGAGGTTCCCCCGGTCGGCTTCCTTGGATTGGGCGTCAGGTGCTGATGGGGGGGGCTTGATGACAATGAGGGCGTTGAGGGAGTAGCGGGAGCCCCTCGGGTGAATCTCTTTGAGAGTAGCCATTTCGTCTTTCCCTTTGGCGAGGGATTCAATGGGGCGATGTGCCACTTGGAGTGGTCGAAAGCAACTTAAGTCGAACCAACTCAGAAGTGACTGGCACCCCTCACCGGGTTTGAAGCCCACGAAACCAGTCAGTGGGATTCCTTTGAAATCAACTGCTTGAATGATTTCAATGACTTAGCTTGAGCCTCTTGTGGTACCTTGCCTTAGCAGCACATCGGTGTGATATGGGAAGTTTAGCAGGCTCCTAGATGAAATTTTGATGAGAAATTTGAGAGGTCATCTTGAGGGGGTACTGTGGTGGAGTCCCCCTGGGGGCTTGATCACTTCAGGGGTGCTCAATTCGGGTTAGTTTGGGCTTAAATTAGGCTTAGTTTTGAGGTGATCTAAGAGTCTTTGCGTCTTTGCGTCTTTGCGTCTTTTCGTGCAAACTCCGTCGAAATAATTTACCGGCTGTGAGGTATGAGATGTTATGGACGGGTGGTCACTTTGAATACGAGAACATTAAGCCTGCGCATGAGTTTGATGGACGGTTTGTGATTGACGGGAGGATAAGCTCTTTGTGTGGGGTAAAACTGTGGTTGCCAATTGACTGTCATGAGGATGCTCGAATTCAAGTAAGCGGGTCTTCCAATCCGTCTGATTCCCATCAATCTCAATCTTTAGTCAGTCACGGTGGTGGGGCCGCACGTCTTGTTAGTGAAATTGATCCGGTTTTTAATTTTCAAATAGAGGCGGATGATGTCCATGTTTCTGAGGTTTCTACTAAGCCTGCCTTGAAGGTTAATGGGACCACAATCAGGATTGATCACATTAGTAGATTGCGATTCAGGAGGCGGGAACACAGTGAATCGCCCCGGGTTTTGAGGAGGCTCCAACACTTGAGAAGATGGAGCTATGACCAAGTCAAACAAGTTCTCGCCCGAGGTGCGCGAGCGTGCCGTACGCATGGTGCAGGAGCACCGAGCCGACTACCCTTCGCTGTGGGCAGCCATTGAATCAATAGCCCCCAAGATTGGCTGCGTGCCG